>JAAWBZ010000077.1 GCA_022792945.1 Oscillospiraceae bacterium
AACCTCAAAAAGCTGGCCAGATGGAAAGCCAGACAATATCCCCAGCTCTTTCGCCCACCATATTTTGCCCCTGTTTTTATTTCCCTGCTTTTGCGGTCTGCCTGGAAATTTCCAGGCAGACCTCTTTTCGACAGGCTGAAACGACCGGCCCATGGGCCGGTCGTTTTTTCGTTTCAATTTTCAAGCAGCTTGACAGCCGTCGCTGAGGCCAGCAAGTACAAAAGGACCCCCGCAGACCTCTCCAGGGGCCACAGTGTACCTCCTCTTTAGAGCCGATTTTTGTGCAAACCTCCCGGCCGGCGCACCGTCACCGGGCTGCAATTATAATGAATTTCATACTCCTTTATTCTACATAGGTAAACTGATTGGACGACGAGAGCACCTCCCCATCCCGGGTGACCTGGGAGACCGACACCACGTCCAGATTCTCCAGCACCTCCCCGGGGAGCATCAGCGTCGTGGGGTTAATGCGGACCGTGCCGTTCTGCACATGACCGTTGATGGTGATCCGGCTGGCCTCAGTGAAATGCTTGCCGGTAACGTAAATCTCGTCGTGGAGATTGTCCGCCCACTGCACCGTGATGGGGAGCACGCCCATCTGAAGTGCCGTAGGCTCAAAGGGCAGGTGTCCGTCGTATGCGTACTGCTGCCCGTAGAGAATGTCATATTCCAGCATCTCCAGGTCCTTCTGATAGGCGGCGTTCCCCTGCCGCTCCTGGTGCAGGCGGTTCAGGACGCCCTCGTGGTATCCCAGCCGGTCCAGCACCTCTGAGAGCAGCTGATACGCCTCCAGATCCCCGTCCTTCCGCTCCAGGCCGCAGTTGCTCCAGATCACATATTCGGTCTGCAGCAGCCCGCCCGCCGACAGCGCCTCCTGGGGGATGTCAAAATTCGGCAGATGGTCCCCGAAAGCCACCAGCACCGTCGGCTCAGACCGGGCCGAGAGCGCCCGGATCAGCTCGTCCAGGAAAGCGTCGGAGGCGTGGAGCTGATTGAGGTAGTATTCAAAGCCCGCCTTGGGCAGCACCGCCTCGTCCATGCCCCGGGCGGTGATGGTCTGGCCGGAGTCGATGACCTCCGTGGGGTACTTGCCGTGGGCCTGGACAGACACTGTGTAGACGAAGTCTGGTGCGTCGCTCTCGTCCAGGGCCAGGAGGATCTCCTCCGTCAGCACCGCGTCCTCCGCCCAGCCCAGGGCGTTGCGCGGCACGTGCTCCATGTACTCCACCGGCGTGAAGGTGTCAAAGCCCAAGTTTGCGTAAACCTGGTCGCGGTCGTAGAAGGTGCCCATGTGGTTGTGGATGGCGTGGGTGCGGTAGCCCGCGTTCCTGAGGATGTAGCCGTAGGACTCGCAGACATTGGACTGGAGGACCGTCTCGTAGGGATACTCCCCGGTGCCGAAGTAGTCCAGGCTCATGCCCGAGATGACCTCAAACTCGCTGTTGGCCGTCCCGCCGCCGAGGGAGGGCACCGTGAGAAAGCCCGAGGAGCACGCCCCCTTCAGCCGCGTGAACACCGGCACGGGATTCTCAGAATAGGTCACGCCCTGAAGGTAGTTGACGTCGAAAAAGGACTCCAGCTGGACCACCACAATGTTGGGCCGCTGGGGCTCCGCCGCCGCCGGCGGCGGCGACAGCTCCTCCACCACCAGGTCCACGTCCTGGGGCGAGTAATCCTCCGGCTCGCGGATGCCGCGGTCAAAGAGGCCCGTGGTGAAGCAGTAGACGAAGCCGTACTGATCGTAGGCGTCGGGGAGATTCTCCAGCTGCTTCGGTAGCAGCCCCGTGGCGGCGAACAGTGCGGTACTCCCCCACACAAACAGCGCCGCCGCCGCGCAGCCCATGCCGGCGCGCACATAGTCCACCTGCCGCTTGGGACTTCTGAGAAACGCCAGCACCAGAAGGCCCAGGGCCGCCAGCACAGCCAGGACCGCGAGGACCACCTCAAAGGGATTCAAATAAATGCTGAGAATGCTGAGCACGGAAAAGATCAGCTGAAAATCCACCGCCGTCAGCGGCGTCACCCGGAAGCTCCCGAGCACGCAGTCCACGATGCCCAGGCCCAGCCAAACCAGGCTCACCAGCAGCACCGCGAACCGCCGCCGCCGCACCAGCCCCGTCAGGGACACCGTCAGCAGGACGATGCCCATGCCGTAGGCAAATTGCAGCGGCGCGTCCCAAAAGAACCGCACGCCGCCGGACACCGACCGGCGGCAGAGGCTCTCCACCGCCAGCTGAAGAAAAAGCGTCAGGGCAAACGCCCCCGCCGCGGGATGGCGCTCAAAATAAGACGCCGCGGCGGACACCGCCCGCCGCAAGGCCCGAACCATCTGCATGCCGATTCCTCCAAAAGCCTCCGGTACGGTCCAAGCCGTACCGGAGGCTTGAACTCAGCAGGTCGCGCCGCCCACCAGGTGCTTTTCGGCCTGCAAAATCTCATCCCTGCGCGCCAGCAGCGCGTCGTCCAGCAGCTGGGCCTCCACGTTCTCAAAGCCCAGGCGGTCGATGGTATCGGAGAAGCGCTCGCCGGTGATCCCCTGGTCGCGGAAGAGCAGCAGCGCCTTCTCCAGCACCGCCGTGACCGCCTCCGGCGAGGTGAAAATGGTCCGCAGCGCCTGTCCCTGGGCCACGTGCTTGCCCCAGCGGCCGCCGATATACACTCGGTAGCCGTACCGCCCGTCCTCCAGGGCGTGGAAGGGGCAGCGGCCCACACAACGACCGCAGTGGTTGCAGGCGTCGGTGTCGATGACCAGCCTGCCGTCCCGGAGCTTCGCCGCGCCGATGGGGCAGTTTTTCTCCACGGCGCATTTCTTACAGCCGCGGCAGGCGCCGGCATCAAACTGCGGCACCCGCTGGCCCACGACGCCGAAGTCGTTGAGGTCGGGCTTGACGCAGTTGTTGGGACAGCCGCCCACGGCGATCTTGAACTTGTGGGGCAGCAGCACATCGTGCCAGCCCTGGTAGAAAGTCTCGTGGAGCTGCCGGGACAGGGCGAAGGTGTCGCACAGGCCGTACTGGCAGGTGGTACCCTTGCAGCTGACCACCGGGCGAACCTTGCTGCCGGTACCGCCGGTCTCCAGGCCGGCCTGGGCGATGCAGGCGCGGAAGGACTCGATGTTCTCGTAGGGGATGCCCTGGACCTCCAGGGTGAGGCGGGTGGTCATGGCCACCTCGCCGGCGCCGAACTTCTCGGCCGCCTCGGCGATGGCACGGCCCTCGGCGGCGGAAATCTTGCCGTTGCGGGTGAGGATGCGGCCGTTGAATTTCCGCGTCCCCTTCTGCTGCAAAAAGCCCAGGCCCTTGACCCGCTTGATCTCGGCGGCGCTGATCGGCTCCTCCCCCGCCGGGCGGAGCTGCGCCTCCAGCACGTCGCAGGCCAGCTGCACCGCCGCGAAGCACCGCTGCTCCGGCACGGCATAGCGCGGCTTCACCTCCGCGCAGAGGACGCCGCCCAGGCGCGCCTCAAAGGCCGCCTTCAGCGCCGCGCATTCCTCCTTGAAGCCCTCTGTGGCGTGGGCGCGCGTGCCGATCCGGACCGCGCCCAACACGGCCACCGCCCCCGCCAGCGCGCCGCAGACGCTCCCGCAGCCGATGCCGCCGCCAAAGCCGCCGATGAGCTTCGCGTCCCGGTCCGTCAGGCCCAGGCCCAGCGCCTCGCCGGCCGCCAGGAATACGGATTCGGCGCAGTTGTAGTCCTGCTCCAGATAGTATTTCTTCGCATAGTCTCGGATCATATGCAGTGCTCCTTTCAACTTCCCGCGGCAGCGCCGCCTTTTCTCTTTCTGCTATTATAATTGCTGAATTCCCACTTTTCAATTGGAAATATGCAGTGTATAATAAAATATCAAAAAAACCGGAGGGATCAACCATGAAAACCGTAATTATCGGCGGCGTGGCCGGCGGGGCCAGCGCCGCGGCGCGTCTGCGCCGGCTGGATGAGAAGGCTGAGATCGTGCTGCTGGAGCGGGGCGCGTACATCTCCTTCGCCAACTGCGGCCTGCCCTACTACGTGGGCGGGACCATCACCGAGCAGAGCGCCCTGACGCTCCAGACCCCCGAGAGCTTCCGCCGCCGCTTCGGCATCGACGTCCGCGTCCGCTCCGAGGTCCTCGCCATCGACCGCGCGGCCAGGACCGTTGCCGTCCGCAGCCTGGATGCCGGGCGGGAATACAGCGAGTCCTATGACAAGCTGATCCTGTCCACCGGCGCGGAGCCGCTGGTGCCGCCCATCGAGGGCGCGGACCTGCCGGGTGTCTACACCCTGCGCACCATCCCTGACGCCCTGGCCCTCCGCGGGAAGGTAGAGGCCCTGGGGCCGGGCCGGCGGGCCGTCATTGTTGGCGGCGGCTACATCGGCGTGGAGATGGCCGAAAACCTGGTCCACGCCGGCCTGGAGACCACCATTGTGGAGATGGCCGACCACCTGATCGCGCCGCTGGACTTCGATATGGCCGCTGACGTCCACCACTACGCCCAGAATATGGGCCTCCGCCTGCGGCTGGGCACGGCCGTCACCGGCATCCGCCGCCAGGGCGAGGGGCTGTGCGTCGCCACCTCCCAGGGCGAGCTGGAGGCCGATCTGGTGCTGCTCTCCGTGGGCGTCCGGCCCGAGAGCCGCCTGGCCAGAGAGGCGGGCCTCGCCTGCAACGCCCGGGGCGGCATCCAGGTGGACTGCCACATGCAGACCTCCGACCCGGACATCTACGCCGTGGGCGACGCGGTGGAGACCACCGATTTTCTCACCGGCGATCCCGCCATGATCCCCCTGGCCGGCCCTGCCAACCGTCAGGGGCGCGTCGCCGCCGACAGCCTCTGCGGCATCGGGGCGGCCTACACCGGGACCCAGGGCTCGGCGGTGCTCAAGCTGTTCGACATGACCGTAGCCACCACCGGCCTCAACGAGCGCACGGCCAGGGCCCGCGGCATCGACTGCGACAAGGTGTTCGTCTACGCCGCCAACCACGCCGGCTACTACCCCGGCAGCACCATGCTCTCCCTGAAGGTCCTCTTTGAGCGGGCCACCGGCAAGCTCCTGGGGGCGCAGCTGGTGGGCAGCGAGGGCGTGGACAAGCGCTGCGACGTGCTGGCCACGGCCATCCGCTTCGGAGCCACCGGCGAGGACCTGACGCGGCTGGAGCTGTGCTACGCGCCGCCCTTTGGCTCGGCCAAGGACCCGGTGAACATGGCTGGCTTCATGATCGAGAACCTGCGCGGCGGCCTGGTCAAGCAGTTCCATTGGCACGACGTCAAGGACCTGCCCCGGGACGGCAGCGTGCAGCTGCTGGACGTCCGCACCCCCGCCGAAACCGCCCGTGGCATGATCGGCGGCTTCCGCAGCATCCCCCTGGACGACCTGCGCCAGCGCCTTTCGGAGCTGGACAGAAGCAAGCCCGTCTATGTCCACTGCCACAGCGGCCTGCGCAGCTACCTGGCCTGCAGGATTCTCACCGGCGAGGGCTTCGACTGCCACAACCTGGCCGGCGGCTACCGCCTCTATCACGCCGTCGTCGGCGAGGGTACGCCCCCGGAGCGCGCCATGCCCTGTAAGAAATAGCGCAAAAAGCCCCGGTTTTGACCGGGGCTTTTCGCCTACTCCAGCCGCGCGGCGCGGTAGCGAAAGGTGGAGAGGGGCATACCGCACTCCTTGGCAGCGGCGGTGCCAGTGATCTCGCCAGCCTTCCAGCGGCCATAGGCGCTGCGGTAGTTCTCCGGCAGCGGGCGCGGCGGGCGGCCGAAGCAGACGCCCCGGGCCTTGGCCGCGGCGATGCCCTGGGCCTGGCGGGCACGGATGTTCTCGCGCTCGCTCTGGGCCACGAAGGACAGGATTTGCAGCACCAGATCCGCGATGAACGTCCCCATCAGATCCCGGCCGTTGCGGGTGTCCAGGAGGGGCATGTCGATGACGCAGATATCAACGCCGATCTCCTTGGTCAGCAGCCGCCACTGGTCCTGGACCTCCTGGTAGTTGCGCCCCAGGCGGTCGATGCTCAGAACGTACAGGAGGTCCCCCGCCCGCAGCCGCCGGACCATCTTTTTGTACTGCGGTCGCTCAAAGTCCCGCCCGGATTGCTTGTCCATGTAGATGCACGGCGGCGGCACACCTCGTTCCCGCAGGGCAATCACCTGCCGCTCCTCGTTCTGATCGATGCTGGATACGCGGATATACCCGTAGATGTTTGCTCCCATGGAACTACCTCCGATGTCAATATATGTCGCATATGCGCCTATTTTATCATTTTATATCAAAATTCCACGGGTTCTGGCAATCTTTTTCCGCACAGTGCAAAAAATTTGTCCGCTGGCGAAAAACCAGCCCAGCAAATCGGCGGCGCACAGGCCAAAGGCCCATGCGCCGCCATTGTCAGTTTTTCTGCGTTACATCTTCTTCAGATTCCGGATGCATCGGCTGCAAACGTTTTTCCCCAGATAGCTGGCTATGTCCCTGGCATCGCCGCAAAAAATGCAGGTAGGCTCGTACTTCTTCAGCACGATGTTCTGCCCATCCACATAGATTTCTAGAGAGTCCCGCTCCACAATGTCCAACGTGCGCCGCAGCTCAATGGGCAGCACAATCCGCCCCAATTCGTCAACCTTCCTCACAATACCCGTTGCTTTCATACCATTCCTTCCTCCACCGGTCTCGTTGCTTGCATACTGACTGGTTTATTGTACTGAACCGTGTCTATATTTGTCAATTCCCAAATTGTATCTTTTTAGTGGAAAAATTTACTATTTTATACCACATGCTTCCATAACGGAATAGCGGAGCGGACAGGCACATAGATTTTGAGGGAAAGGAAGTGACAAAATGGCAATGTCCTGGATCTGGACGGGCATGGTGGCGGCGTCCATTCTGTTCTCGGTTGTGGGAGGATGCACCCGGGAGGTGTCGGCGGCGGCGCTGGAGGGCGCTGCGGCGGGGATCACGCTGTCACTGTCCCTGGCGGGGACACTGTGCCTGTGGAGCGCGCTGGTGAAGGTCATGGAACGGGGCGGCCTCAGCCGCGCCCTTTCCCGTCTCCTCTCTCCCCTGCTGCGCCGGCTCTATCCCGAGAGCAGCCGGGACGCGGCGGCTATGGAGGCCATCGCAGCCAACGTCTCGGCCAACCTTCTGGGGCTGGGCAACGCTGCTACACCCCTGGGCATCGCAGCGGTGCGGCGCATGCAGGCGCGCGCCGGCGGCGAGACAGCCAGTGACGAGATGTGCCGCTTCATTGTCATGAACACCGCCTCCATCCAGCTGCTCCCCACTACCGTGGCCGCGGTGCGGGCCGCGGCGGGGGCCGGCGCGCCCTTTGACATCCTGCCGGCGGTTTGGGTAACGTCGGTCTGCTCGGTGGCGGCGGGGCTCTGCGCGGCCTATGCCCTGGGGCGGGTCTGGAGGGACCGGCCATGACGGAGCTGATGATCCCGCTGTTCATGGTCCTGGTGTCCCTGACGGCCCTGCGGCGGCGGCAGGACGTCTACGCGGCCCTGCTGGAGGGCGGTGCGGAGGGGCTGCGGATTCTCCTGTCCATCGTGCCGGCGCTGGTGCTGCTGCTGACGGCGGTACACATGCTGCGGGCCTCGGGGGCCATCAACGCCCTCTCGGCGCTGCTCTCGCCGCTGTTCCAGGCGCTGGGCATCCCGCCGGAGACGGCCCCCCTGGTGCTCATCCGCCCCATCAGCGGCAGCGCCGCCCTGGCCGTGGGCACCGACCTGATCGCCGCTTACGGGGCGGACTCCCCCATCGGGCGCACTGCCGCCATCATGCTGGGCTCCACCGAGACCACCTTTTACACCATCAGCGTCTACTTCGGCGCCAGCGGCATCCGAAAGACCCGCTACGCCATTCCGGCGGCGCTGATCGCCGACCTGACGGGCTTTTTCGTCGCGTCCCTCACAGCAAAGCTCTTTTCCTGATACTGCCCTTCCATAGAAAACAGATATTTTCTTCTATGGAAGGGCCGCCGCCTATGGCGGCTCACATTTGCGCCGAGGCGCAAATGACGTCTCATAAAACTTCAACGCGCCTGCGGCGCTAGAAAAAGTTGACAAGTCTACTTTTTCATGCAGTTTAGTATGATGGAAAGTCTGTACATTTCTCTAAAAATTTGGTATGATAAGGGTGTATCCTAGATTGAAAGGAATCCTCCCTTATGGAAAAACTTGTGGATCTGATCTCCAGCGCCGTTTCCCAGGCCTTCGCCGACGCCGGGTACGACCCGTCCTTCGGCCGCGCGTCGGTGTCCAACCGGCCGGACCTGTGCCAGTTCCAGTGCAACGGAGCCATGCCCGCCGCCCGGCGGTACCGCAAGGCTCCCATGCAGATCGCCCAGGATGTGGCGGACATTTTGCAGCCCTGCCGGCTCTTTGAGAAGGTGGATGCGGCATCGCCTGGCTTTTTGAATCTGGATGTGGACGACGGCGCCTTGGCCGGCTACCTCACCGAGATGCGCGGCGCCGAGCGTTTCGGCGTGCCCCTGGACCCGTCCCCCCGGACCATCGTCATCGACTACGGCGGCCCCAACGTCGCCAAGCCCCTCCATGTGGGGCACCTGCGCTCGGCCATCATCGGCGAGAGCGTCAAGCGCATCGACCGCTTCTTCGGCAACCGGGTCATCGGCGACATCCACCTGGGCGACTGGGGCCTCCAGATGGGGCTCATCATCGCCGAGGTCCGCCGCCGCCAGCCGGACCTGCCCTACTTCGACGACGGCTTCACCGGGGAATATCCCGCCCAGCCGCCCTTCACCATCTCGGAGCTGGAGGAGATCTATCCCGCCGCCAGCCAGCGTGCCAAGGAGGACGCCGCCTTTGCCCAGGCTGCCCACGACGCCACCTATCAGCTCCAGCACGGCCATCGGGGCTGCCGGGCCATGTGGCGGCACATCATGGACGTCTCCGTGGCGGACCTGAAGCGGAACTACCACAGCCTCAACGTGGACTTCGACGTCTGGTACGGCGAGAGCGACGCCCAGCCCTTCATCCCCCCCATGCTCGAGCGGCTCCAGGCCCAGAGCCTGACCCGGGAGAGCGGCGGCGCGGTGGTGGTGGACGTGCAGGAGCCGGACGACACCAAGGAAATGCCCCCCTGCATCCTCATCAAATCCGACGGCGCGACCCTTTACGCCACCACGGACCTGGCTACCCTGGTCCAGCGGGAACGGGACTTCCGCCCGGACAAGGTGCTCTATGTGGTGGACAAGCGGCAGAGCCTGCACTTTGAGCAGGTGTTCCGCGCCGCCCGCAAAACCGGCATCGTCCGGCCGGAGACGGAATTACAGTTTTTGGGCTTCGGCACCATGAACGGCAAAGACGGAAAGCCCTTCAAAACCCGGGAAGGCGGCGTCATGCGCCTCGAGCGCCTCATCGCCGAGGTCACCGAGTTCGTCCGGCGCAAGACCGCCGAAAACCAGCTGGTGGACGCCGGAGAGACCGACGATACCGCGGGGCTCATCGCCCTGGCGGCGCTCAAATACGGCGACCTCTCCAACCTTGCCACCAAGGACTATGTGTTTGACCTGGACCGCTTCTCAGCCTTTGAGGGCAACACAGGGCCGTATATTCTCTATACTATTGTGCGGATCAAGTCGATCCTGGCCAAATACGACGGCGACCTGGCCGCGGCGGCCATCACGCCGCCGGTCAACGCGCCGCAGCGGGAGCTGATGCTGGCGCTGACGCGGTTTGCCGACAGCCTGGCCCTGGCCTACCGGGACAGCGCGCCCAACGTGCTGTGCGCCTATATCTACGAGCTGTCCGGCTGCGCCAACAAGTTCTACCACGAGACCCGGATCCTCACCGAGCCGGACGCATCCCGGAGGGCCGGCTTTGCGGCGCTGATCGACCTGACGCAGTCGGTGCTGGAGACCTGCATCGACCTGCTGGGCTTCTCGGCGCCGGACAAAATGTGAGCTTCGGCATTGCACCGATGAGAAGGAGGAATTTCCATGCTGTACACGTCCAAATCAGCCGAGCAGGCCGCCATCCTCAGCGTGGCGCAGAAGATGTGCACCGCCATCCGCACCGCCCCCAAGACCCAGGGCAAGGACTATATTGACTGCTGCATCGCCACCGGCAAGGAGATCGCCGCCCTGGCCCGCAAGATGGAGGAGATCGGCACCGAGTACGAAAAGGCGTTTATCCTCCGGGATGCCGGCAATCTCCGCGCCAGTCAAGCGGTGATCCTGGTGGGGGTGAAAAACGTCTATCACGGCCTGGATGCGGTGTGCCGCTACTGCGGCTTTGACGGCTGCCGCGCCTGCGGCGACCAGGGCGGCGAGTGCGTCTACGGCCCCATCGACCTGGGCATCGCCATCGGCTCCGCCGTGGCATTGGCCTCGGACCACCATATCGACAACCGCGTCATGTTCTCCGTCGGCCGGGCAGCGCTGGACCTGGGCTATCTCCCGGAGGGGTACGGCTGCATCCTGGGCATTCCCCTGAGCATCAGCGGAAAATCCCCCTACTTTGACCGGAAAAAGTCCACCTGAGACAGTCGAAACCGCCGCAGGCCCCTGCGGCGGTCTCGCTTTTTCACGAGGGCTGGCCCGGCTCGCGCACGGCGATCTCATAGGTGTTGCTGCCCACGGGGACATGCTCCACCTCCACGGCGTAGTCCACAAACAGCGTGCCGCCCCCCTCGTGGAGGCGTGCCACCACCTTCCGGGCGCTGACGCCCAGGAGCAGCGCGCCAAAGCCCATATCATAGAGCGACTCGGTCTTTTCCCCCTCCACAAAGGTCATGGTGGCGTTGGTAGCCCCCTCGCGCAACAGCTGCACGGTGCCCCCGTCCGTCACGCGGAAGGTGGTCACCACGCCCTCCATCCCCGTGACCTCGGTCTCGGTATAGCTCAGCAGCAGCGCGTCCCCCTCCCGGCGGAGCTGGCCGTCGGTGGTCAGCTCAATGGTCTGCGGCTCCTCGCCCTGGCTGCGCTGGGTGCCGCGGATGGAGATCAGCACATCTTTTGTCATTCGGATGCTTCCCTTCTTAAATTACGGTTCCATGGCCAGCTGGATCAGCTGGTCGATGAGATCGCCATAGGCGATGCCCACCGACTCAAACAGCTTGGGATACATGGAAATGGAGGTGAAGCCGGGGATGGTGTTGATCTCGTTGAACACCACCTGCTCGTCGTCCCGGGTGACGAAGAAGTCCACCCGGGAGAGCCCCCGGCAGCCCATGGCCTCAAAGACGCGCACCGCCATCTCCCGCACCCGCTCCGCCGCCTGGTCGGAGATGCGCGCGGGAATATAGAGGGTGGCGCAGTCGCTGACGTACTTGGCGTCGTAGTCGTAGAAGTCCGCCCCAGCGTCGATCTCGCCGCAGGCCGAGGCCGCGGGGGTCTCGTTGCCAAGGATGGCCACCTCCACCTCCCGGCCGTCGATGAACTCCTCCACCAGGACCTTTTTATCGAATTTTGCCGCGTTCTCCAACGCCGCCAGCAGCTCCTCCCGGCTTCTGGCCTTGCCCACGCCCACCGAGGAGCCGGTGCCGGCGGGCTTGACGAACACCGGGTAGGCGAACTGCGCCTCCACCGCGTCCAGCACGGCCTCGGACCCGCGGGAGAGCTCCCGGGCGGTCACCAGGCGCCACGCGGCCTGGGGGATGCCGGCGCGGTCGGCCACCAGCTTGGTCAGGGTCTTATCCATGGCCGCGGCTGAGGCCGCCACCAGCGGCCCCACACAGGGCAGCCCCGCCAGCTGCAAGAGACCCTGGACGGAGCCGTCCTCGCCGTTCTCGCCGTGGAGCACCGGGAACACCACGTCGATGCGCTCGCGCACCACGCAGTCGCCCTCGAAGGTCAAAAGGCCCTGCCCGCGCACCGGGGAGATGGCCGCGCGGCGGTTGTCCGGGCAGTCCAGCCAGGTGCCCGCGGGCAGCATCCCATAGTCGCTGCCGCCGAAGAGCACCCAGTCGCCGCTCCTGGTAATGCCCACGGGGAAGATGTTGTACCGCTCACGGTCCATGTGCCGCAGCACCGACTCCGCGGACCGCAGGGAAATCTCATGCTCCGGCGAGACGCCGCCGAAGAGCACGCATACGCTCAGCTTTTTCAAAGCAAAATCCTCATTTCCAAATGGTTTTCCGCCATAGTCCGCCGCCGCGCGCGGTGCGCGCAGAACAGCTTTGTATATAATATTCCAAATGAGACAGAATGACAAGTATATTTTTAACAAATCCAGTGTATTTTTCAGTGGAAATTCCGCGCAAGGACGTATATAATGAAACTGTGGAAGGAGGGCCTTGCCATGAAACTGGAATTGACCACCAAGGAGTTCCGCCGGCTGCTGGATCTCGTCTATATCGGCAACTGGATTCTCAACTCCACCCGCGGCGACGACCGCTTCGCGGACTATGACCATGTGGAGAGCAAGCTGTTCGGCCTGTGCCGCACCATGGGCATGACCGACCTGGTGGAGCGCTGGGAGGGCGAGGACATCCCTTCCCGGGCCTTCGCCGACGGCGGCATCCATGAGGCCATCATGGACTATGAGGACACCGTGTTTTTTGAGATCCTGGCGGAGGAGCTGGCCCGGCGGGATATGGGCTATGCCGAGGTCTCCTCCTCCAACTACGACGAGCTGGTCTCCCGCATGGACGACTATATCGCCGAGTTCGAGGCCCACGGCACCGACAATATCCTCATCGACTCCGATCACGAGACATAATCGCGGACAGAACTCCCCTCTGTCTGCGCCAGCCTGTCCAACATTCCTTGGACAGGCTCTTTGCCATGAGAAAGGAAGGTCCTATGGCGCATATTCTGGTGGTAGACGACGACATTTATATTGGAAACCTGCTGGAGGAGGCCCTGACCCAGGCGGGCTACGGCGTCGCCCGGGCCTACTCCGGCACCGAGGCCCTGCTGGCCCTGGAGCGGTCGCGGCCGGACCTCATTCTGCTGGACCTGACGCTGCCGGGGCTCTCCGGCGAGGAGGTCCTGCCCCGGCTCTCGGGCATCCCGGTGATCGTGGTCAGCGCCCGGGCCGACGCTGAGAGCAAGGCGCTGCTGCTGCTGGGCGGCGCAGCGGACTATGTGTCCAAGCCCTTCCATTTGCGGGAGCTGCTGGCCCGGATCTCTGTCCGCCTGCGGGACGCGCCGCGGCAGAGCGAGCTGGCGTTTGCGGACCTGACCCTGAACCCGGCGGCCCATGCCGTCTCCGCCGCCGGGCGGGAGGTGCGCCTGACGCCCACGGAGTACGCCATTTTGAAGCTTCTGCTCCAAAACCCCGCCCAGGTGGTGACCAAGTCCGCCCTGCTGGACCGCATCGCCATGGACACTCCAGACTGCACCGAAAGCTCCCTCAAGACCCACATGAGCAACCTCCGCAAAAAGCTCCGCGCCGCCGGCGGCAGGGAGTACATCGAGTCGGTGTGGGGCATCGGCTTTAAAATGCTGGGGGAAATCTCCACGAAATCTTGACGGTTTTCTTCACCGCTTTCTTGACCCTTTTCCAATAGGATGAAGCCATTAAACGCGAAGGAGGCTTCCTTATGGAGTATGTACTCACAGCCCAGGGTCTATGCAAGCACTACGGTCCCTGCAAGGCCCTGGACGGACTGGACCTGCACGTGCCCAAGGGGTCCATCTACGGCCTGGTGGGCAGGAACGGCGCGGGCAAGACCACCCTCATCCGGCTCATCTGCGGCCTGCAGCTGCCCACGGCCGGCAGCTTCACCCTCTACGGAGAGACCGGCACCGGCCGCGGCCTGACCCGGACGCGCCGGCGCATGGGCGCGGTGGTGGAGACGCCGTCCATCTATCTCGACATGACCGCCGCGGACAACCTCAGGACCCAGTACCGGGTTTTGGGCCTGCCCTCCGACGAGAGCATCCCGGAGCTGCTGGCCCTGGTGGGGCTGGCGGACATGGGGAAGAAGCGGGCGCGGCATTTTTCCCTGGGCATGAAGCAGCGGCTGGGCATCGCCGTGGCGCTGGCGGGGAATCCCGACTTTCTGGTGCTGGACGAGCCGGTCAACGGCCTGGATCCCCAGGGCATTGTGGAGATCCGCGAGCTGATCCTGCGGCTCAACCGGGAGCGGCAGATCACGGTGCTCATCTCCAGCCACATCCTTGATGAGCTGGGCCGCCTGGCCACCCACTACGGCTTCATCGACGCCGGGCGGATGGTGAAGGAGCTCAGCGCCGCCGACCTGGAGGACGCCTGCCGCAAGCGGGTGCGCCTGGAGGTCACCTCCACCGGGGTCCTCGCCAGAGTGCTGGACAAAATGGGCGTATCGTATCAGATCTGGTCGGACACCCTGGCCGATGTCTTTTCCAAGGTCAGGCTGACGGAGCTGACCCTGATGCTGGCGGAGGAGGGCTGCGACCTGCTCTCGGCCCGGGAGCAGGACGAGAGCCTGGAGAGCTTCTTCCTCTCCCTGATCGGAGGTGGCCGGAATGCGTAACGTACTGTCGGCAAACCTCCTGCGGCTGCGGAAAAGCCGCCTGTTTTGGGGGACCCTGGCCGCGACGCTGGCGTTCAGCGTGTATTATATGTTCTCCCGAATTCTGGAGACCAGACAGTGGTCGGGAGAGGGCATCCCGGAGTTGTCCATGATGGACATGGCCTATTGGCAGCTGGTCCCGTTTCTCAGCATCTTTTTCGCCGTGCCGCTCTCGCTGTACCTGGGTACCGACTACAGCGACGGCACCATCCGCAACCGCCTGGTCGTGGGGAGCCGCCGCGGGGCCATCTACTTTGCCAATCTGCTGACCTCCGTGCTGGTGTGCTTCGCCGTCACTGCCGTCCATTTTCTGGGTGGGCTGACGGGGCTTCTGGAGCTGGTGCCGTGGCAGTACGGCTGGCAGCAGGTGGCGCTGTCGCTCCTGGTATCCTTTGGCATCGCCGCAGCCCTGGCGGCAATCCTCAGCTGCGTCGGGACGCTCTGCACCCGCAAGTCCGCCGGCGCGGTGGCGGCGCTGCTGTTGGTGCTGGCGCTGCTGATGCTGGGTTCCTACCTCTACAACGCCCTGCTGGAGCCGGAAATGGCCAGCGAAATGGTTTTCACCGCCAATGGCATCGAAGCCAGTGCGCCGCACCCCAACCCCTACTACATCGGCGGCGCGCTGCGCACGGTGTACCAGGTGCTCCTGCGTGTTCTCCCCACCGGCCAGGCCATTCTGGTTGCCAACGGCGAGGCGGCGCAGCCCTGGCTGCTGCTGGCGGCCTCCCTGGGCCTGTCCGCTGTGGTCAGCGCGGCAGGCGCGGCGCTGTTCCGGCGGAAGGACCTGAAATGAGGTGGCATCTGCCGCCTGCCGGCCCCCCGCGGCTGCGCAAAAGCCGCCTGCGCCGCCCCACCGCCGCTGACGGTGCGCCCGGCGGTGGCGCCGCACGCGGAAAGACTTGAAAGAACGAGGTGATCTTCCATGCTCCCCTGGGCTCTGGCGGTTCTGGCGGCACTGCTGGCCGCGGCGCTGGCGGTACGGCTGTACCTTCTGCACCGGGACCTGGACGCGCTGGGGCAGCAGCTGGCCCGGCGGCTGACGGAGGACACCAACAACCTCCTCTTCCTCCCCACCCGCGACCGCCATGTCCGGCGGCTGGCCGCGCAGCTGGGCCGGCAGCTCCAGGTCCTGCGGCAGGCGCGGCTGCGCTACGAAAACGGCGACCGCGCGCTGAAGGAGGCCGTGGCCAACGTCTCCCACGACCTGCGGACGCCCCTCACCGCCATCTGCGGCTACCTGGAGCTGCTGGAGCAGGAGAAACCCTCCCCCGCCGCGGCACGCTACCTCCGCTTCATCGGCGAACGGACCCGGGCGATGCGGGAGCTGACGGAAGCGCTGCTGCGCTACTCCCTGACCCTCTCGGCGGAGGAGCCGCTGCACCCGGAGGCGGTCGATCTCAACGCGGCGCTGGAGCAAAGCGTCGCCGCCCTCTACGGCGCTCTGCGGGAGCGGCAGATCACGCCCGAGGTGCGCCTGCCGGAGGCCCGGGTAGTCCGGCAGCTGGACCGGGCGGCCCTGGAGCGGGTGCTGGAGAACCTGCTGGGCAACGCGGTGAAATACAGCGCCGGTGACCTGGAGATCGTCCTGACGGAGGCGGGGGCCATGATGTTCTCCAACACCGCGCCGGGGCTGGACGAGGTGCAGGTGGGCAAGCTCTTCGACCGTTTTTTCACCGTCGAGACCGGCCGGCACGGGACCGGCCTGGGCCTCTCCATCGCCAAAGCCCTGGCCGAGCGCATGGGCGGCGTCATCGGCGCGCGGTATGAAAACGGCCGGCTGCGGATCGACCTTTCGTTCCCAGCCTGAAAATTTTGTCCGCTTGTGGAAAATGAAGCCGGGGCTTGGCTGAGGTCGGGAAAAATAGGTGAAATTTCTGTGATTTAACGATTGCATTTTTCAAATTTCATGGTAGAATGAGAGCGTAGTAAGAAATATGGAGGTGTACATACATGGCATATGTAATCACTGACGCTTGCGTAAGCTGCGGCTCCTGCGTATCCGAGTGCCCCATGGAGCTGATCTCCGAGGGTGACGGCAAGTACGTCATCAACGCCGACGAGTGCGTCGAGTGCGGCAGCTGCGCGGCGGTCTGCCCCAACGAAGCAATTGTCGAGGGCTGAGCACCGGCAGGATCAGGATGGTGGAACGGTGACGCTGGCAAGTGTATATCGTGCGCTGCGCTCTGCCCTGCCGGAGCCACTGCCAAAGCATAACTGTGTATGCAGGGAGCCTGTGCACCGCACAGGCTCCCTGTCTTTTGGGGAGAAAGCACGTGGAACATTTTGCCTGCGGCATTGAGCTGGAAGCCAGCGGTGGCTTTCCCGTGACTACGGATACGCTGCTGCTGGCCGATTTTGTGCGCCTGCGCGCAGACGAGGAGGTCTGCGACCTGGGGTGCGGCAGCGGTGCGCTGGGGCTGCTGCTGTGCGGACGGGACGCGGCCTGCCGGGTCACCGGCGTGGAGCTGGAGGCGGACGCCTGCGCCGCCGCGGTGCGGAACATCGCGCGCAACAGTCTGGCGGACCGCTTTGCACTGATCCCCGGCGATCTGCGGGAAATTCGCACGCTCCTGCCGCAGCACCGCTTCACCCACGTTGTCTCCAACCCGCCTTACTTCCCCGCCACTGTCCCCGCCGCGCCGGAGGCGCGCCGGGCTGCGGCCCGGTCGGAGCAGACCTGTACACTGGAGCAGCTGTGCGCGGCGGCGGCGTGGCTTTTGAAGGACGGCGGGCGGTTCTCCCTGGTCTACCGGCCCGAGCGGCTGTGCGACCTTTTCTGCACCCTGCGCGCGCGCCGCCTGGAGCCGAAGCGCCTGCGCCTCGTCCGCCACAGGCCGGACGCTGCGGCCAGCCTGGCCCTGCTGGAGGCCCGGGCCGGAGGCGGCGCCGGGCTGGACTGCGGGCCGGAGCTGGTGCTCTCAGACCGGCAGGGGCGGCCCTCGGCGGAGTTCCGCCGCATCTATCATCTGGAAGGAGGCGCCTGAATGCCCGGAATCCTCTATCTGGTCCCCACCCCTATCGGCAACCTGGGCGACATCTCGGACCGCGTCCGCCAGACCCTGGCGGACGCCGACTTCATCGCCGCCGAGGACACCCGGGTCTCCCGGAAGCTGCTGAACCATCTGGCGCTGAAAAAGCCACTGGTCAGCTACTACGAGCACAACCGCGCCGAGAGCGGCCCGAAAATTTTAGAGCGCCTGCTGGCCGGCGAGGTCTGCGCCCTGGTCACCGACGCCGGAACGCCGGCCATCTCCGACCCCGGCGAGGACTTGGTGGCCCTGTGCGCTCAGGCGGGCGTGCCAGTCTGCGCCATCCCGGGGCCGTGCGCCGCCGTCACGGCTCTGGCTGTCTCGGGCCTGCCCACGGGACGCTTTACCTTTGAGGGCTTCCTCTCCGTCAACAAGCGCAGCCGGCGGGAGCATCTGGCGTCGCTGCAAAACGAGCGGCGGACCATGGTCTTCTACGAAGCTCCCCACAAGCTGTGCGCCACCCTCCGCGACCTGTCCGCCGCCTTCGGCCCGGACCGGCGGATTGCCCTGTGCCGGGAGCTGAGCAAGCTCCACGAGGAGGTGCTCCGCATGACCCTCGGCGAGGCGGAGGCCTATTACGCCGCCCGGCCGCCCCGGGGCGAATACGTCCTGGTCCTCGCCGGCGCGCCCGCGGCGGAGGTGCCGACCCCCACCCTGGACGCCGCCCTGGCCCGCGCCGCCGCGCTGATGGAGGCCGGCCTCCGCCGCAAGGACGCCGTCCGCCAGGCCGCCCAGGAGTGCGGCGTCCCGCGGAACGCCCTCTATGAGGCATCGTTAAAGGAATCGGATTGAGAGACAGCCTGCCGGGACGGCAGGCTGTCTCATTTTGACTCAACGTCGTCCGCCGCGCTGGCCAGCAGGGCCGCGCCCACACCGGCCAGTACCAGACCGCACAGACCAAAGCCGACGGCGCGGCTCGTCCCGCCGGTCAGGCCGGCCGCGCAGACCAGCAGGCTCGCCAGCAGCAGCGCACATCCTATCATTGTCCGAACTTTCATGGTTCACTCTCCGTTTTTCCACTTTTTTCTATCTGTATATTCGTTATATTCAAATAATAATATTAAATATCGAATACATACAAATGATAACATATAGAATACAATGGTGTCAAGAAGGGGGCGGAGAAAATGACCTATTTTACGCCGCAAAAGCCCGACAAGGACGTGATCTCCATCCGCCTGCCGTCGGAGCTGCTGCGGGCCATTGATGAAAACGCAGCCAAGTCCGACATCAGCCGGAACGAGTTCATCAACCAGTGCATCGTCTTTGCCATGCAGCACCTGAAGAGCCAGGAATAGCAAAAACGCCGCTTTCCCACGGGAAAGCGGCGTTTTTTCCGTTAATCGTTGTCCCAGTTGTGCCAGACGTTCTGGACGTCGTCGTCGTCCTCCATCATGTCCAGGAGCTTCTCCATGTTCTTGATGTCGTCCTCTTTTTCTAATTTCTGGTAGTTCTGCGGCACCATCTCCACCTGCGCCGAAACGAAGGTGTAGCCCTTGGCGCCCAGGGCGTCAGCCACGGCGTTGAAATCGTCGGGGGCGGTGGTGATCTCAAAGACCTCGCCCTGGTTGGAGAAGTCCTCCGCGCCGGCGTCCAGCGCGTCCATCATCACCGTGTCCTCCTCCAGCTCCTCATCCTCGTTGCTGATGACGAACACGCCCTTTTTGTCGAAGCTCCAGGCCACACAGCCGGAAGCCCCCAGGTTTCCGCCATATTTGTCGAAATAGTGGCGCATATTGGCCGCGGTGCGGTTGCGGCTGTCGGTCATGGCCTCCACGATCACCGCCACGCCGCTGGGGCCGTAGCCCTCGTAGGTGATGGTCTCATAGTTGTCGGCATTGCCCGCGCCGGAGGCGCGCTCCAGCACGCGCTTGATGTTGTCATTGGGCATATTGGCGGCTTTCGCCTTAGTAATGACGGTAGCCAGACGGGAGTTGTTGGCCGGGTCGGCGCTGCCGCCCTCCTTGACCGCAACGATCATCTCCTTGGAGATCTTGGTGAACGCCTGGGCGCGCTTGGCGTCCTGCGCGCCCTTGGTCTTTTGAATGTTATGCCATTTGGAATGTCCGGACATTGGTATCTTCCCTTCTCACAGAAATCCTATTGCTTGATTTTATCACATCCGCCAGCGGAAAACAACTCCAAATTATGCGAATTTCACCACGTCCGCGTGGATTTTGGACAGCAGGACCTCCACATCCGGGAACATCTCAGCCAGATACGCCGCCAGGGACGGGCAGACCACGTTCTCCGTGGGAAAGTGACCGGCGTCGATGAGGCTGACGCCCAGGGCCTGGGCGTCGGCAAACTGGTTATACTTGACATCCGCGGTCACAAAGGTGTCGCACCCCAGGCGCACCGCATCCGCCAGCATATCGCCGCAGGCGCCGCCGCCCACGGCCACGCGGCGGACCTCCCTGCCGCCGTCCGCATAGCGGAGGCCGCCGCAGCCCAGCGCCGCCTTGACCCGCGCCAGAAAATCCGGCAGCGGACAGGGCACCGTCACGCCGGCGCGGCCGATGCCGTAGGCTCTCCCCTGTCCGTCGGTCCCGGCGGGGGCCAGGACCTCCAGGTCCGTGAGGCCCAGGGCCTTGGCCAGACAGTCGTTGACGCCGCCGGGGGCGGAATCCAGATTTGTATGGAGGTTCACCGCGGCGATACCGCTCTCGATCAGCGTCAGCAGTGAACGGCCCACAACGTCGCCGTCCTGCACTGACTTGCGCGCGGAGAAGATCAGCGGGTGGTGCGTCACCAGCAGCTCCGCGCCCACGGCCTTCGCCTCCTCGATGACCGCCGGAAACGGGTCCAGAGCCACCAGGATGCGCCGGACCTCCCGGCCTGCGCGGCCGCAGAGCAGGCCCACGTTGTCCCAGTCCTCCTGCATGTCCGCCGGGGCCAGCTCAAAGAGCGCCCTCATGATCTCGGATACGGTTCTCAAATTGCTCCCTCATTTCTAAAACTTCCCGCAGGGCCGTCTCGTAGTACGCCAGCCGCCCGGTGCCGCGTCTGGCCCGGGCGATGCCCTCCACCGCCCGGGCAATCCCGGCGGTCACCCGGTCCAGATAATCCCGGACCAGCGCCGCCTCGCCCTCTAAAATCTGCGGCGAGACGTACTGCGCCCCGGGCGAGACCGGCACGCCGCCGCCATAGCGCGCCTCCATGGCGGTATAGAGAAAGCCGCCGCAACGCACCAGCGGCTCGCGCACGATGGAAAAGCCGTTTTCCCCCAGCCACCGCCGCAGGTCGTTGCCCGAGGACTGCGGCTGGAGCACCAGCGTCACCCGCGGGTCGCGCACCCAGCGGCACTGGGCCAGAATGCCGGCGATGGCGTCGCCGCCCATGCCGGCACAGACCACCGTGTCCGCCTCCCCGGCGCAGACAGACCGCAGACCGTCGCACACCAGAAAGCGCATCCGATCCGTGACACCGAAGCGGGCCGCGTTGGCCCTGGCCCGCGCCAAGGGGCTTGGCCGCAGGTCCAGGGCCGTCACAAAGGACGCGCGGTCCTCCTTGAGCAGGTAAATCCCTAAGTACCCGTGGTCGCAGCCCACATCCGCCATCCTGGCCCCCGGCGGCACCAGGGCGGCGCAGCACAGGAGGCGGTTGGAAATTGGAATCTTCATACGTCCCCACCGCAAAAAGGAGGCGTCCGCCTCCTTTTCCGCGCAGCTTATTTTGCGGCTTCGCCGGCCTCCAGGAAGCGGTTGACCTGCTCCAGGAAGCCGTCGGCGTCGATACCGTGGACCATGCAGGCCTCCTCCACCGTCTCGCCGCGGGAGGACGGGCAGCCCAGGCAGTGCATACCGATGGACAGGAAGAGCGGCGCGGTCTCCGGCGCGATGTCCAGGATGTCTCCGATGATGGTTTCTTTTGTGATCTTCGCCATAACAAGGGCCTCCTATAAATTGTAGTTCTATTTCACCCTTATTATATGGGCATTCTTCAAAAAAATCAATCACAATTCTCGGAAAACCGCGCATTTTCTCTCGTCCGCGCCCTGCCCGCGGGCCTGAGAATTTTTTCCACGTTCTGATTTTGGGTATCAAAAAATTTCCCCGGGAAATACTGACAGAAAGAATTTCTCGGAGGTAGCGTTGGATGCAGGGGAAAGTGGAGATCTGCGGCGTCAACACCGCAAAGCTCAAGACCTTGAAAAACGATGAGATGGTGGAGCTGCTGCGCCGCAGCAAGCAGGGCGACGAGCAGGCGCGCCAGCGCCTGGTAGAGGGCAACCTCCGGCTGGTGCTGTCGGTCATCCAGAAGTTCATCGGCCGGGGCGAGAATCCCGACGACCTCTTCCAGGTGGGGTGCATCGGCCTGCTCAAGGCCATCGCCAACTTCGACGAGACCAAGCTGGTGCGCTTTTCCACCTACGGCGTTCCCATGATCGCCGGCGAGATCCGCCGGTACCTCCGGGACAACAGCACCATCCGCGTCAGCCGCTCCGTCCGCGACACAGCCTATAAGATCCTGCAGTGCAAGGAGCAGATGATCTCCGAAAACAGCCGCGAGCCCTCCCTGGAGGAGATCGCCAAGCGCCTGGCGCTGCCGCTGGAGGACGTGGTTTACGCCATGGACGCCATCTCCCTGCCCGTGTCGCTCTACGAGCCGGTCTACTCCGACGGCGGCGACCCGCTGACGGTGATGGACCAGGTGCGCGACGAGAAGAACACCGACGAGCACTGGGTGGAGCGCATCGCCCTGCGGGAGGCCATCGGCCAGCTGAGCCCCCGGGAAAAGCACATCCTGGCCCTCCGCTTCTTCGACGGCAAAACCCAGATGGAGGTGGCCGGCGAGGTGGGCATCAGCCAGGCCCAGGTCTCGCGCCTGGAGAAAAACGCCATCAGCTCCATCCGCAGGGCCATCAGCGTGCCCTAGTTCTTTTTCCCCGCCGTCGGGAATACACTCTTGCCAGAGAGCTTTTCCGAAGGGTGGGACGCGATATGCAGCAGCGGTTCAGCGACCTCAAGTGCAAGGAGATCATCAATATCTGCGACGGCGCCCGGCTGGGCTACGTCAGCGACCTGGAGCTGGAGCTGCCCGCCGGACGGGTGGCGGCGCTGATTGTGCCGGGACCCAACCGGTTCTTCGGCCTGTTCGGGCGGGAGTGCGACTACTGTATCCCCTGGCCGTGCATCAAGCGCATCGGCGAGGATATCATTCTGGTGGACGTCGCATTGGACCAGTGCCGCCTGCCAAAGGTCAAAAAAGGTTGGTTCTTTTAAAAAAGTGAAAATAGCTATTGCTTTTCCAGCAAAAATCGAGTATAATCTTTCAGGATTGTGCCGCAGAGGCGCATCGACCACACACACCCGGAGATCTTCCTGTCCGGTGCCTGGCTTTCAGGTCACAGGAGGAGATGATCGGGGTGGCGGTAACAACTGAAGGAGGAAATAGCACTATGGCAGTCGTATCCATGAAACAGCTGCTGGAGGCCGGCGTACACTTCGGCCATCAGACCCGGCGCTGGAACCCCAAAATGGCCACCTATATCTACACGGAGCGCAACGGGATCTATATCATCGATCTCCAGAAGACCGTGAAGAAGCTGGAGGAGGCCTATAACTTCGTCCGCGACCTGGCGGCAAACGGCGATTCCCTGCTGTTCGTCGGCACCAAGAAGCAGGCCCAGGACGCCATCCGTGAGGAGGCTGAGCGCGTCGGTCAGTTTTACGTCAACGCCCGCTGGCTGGGCGGCATGCTGACCAACTTCAAGACCATGCGCACCCGCATCGACCGTCTGGCGCAGCTGCGCAAGATGGAGGCCGACGGCACTTTCGCGATGCTGCCCAAGAAGGAAGTCATCAAGCACCAGGGCGAGATCGCCAAACTGGAGAAGTACCTGGGCGGCGTGAAGGACATGAAGAAGCTGCCCGGCGCCCTCTTCATCGTCGATCCCCGCAAGGAGCGCAACGCCATCGCCGAGGCCCGGAAGCTCCACATTCCCATCGTGGCCATTGTGGACACCAACTGCGACCCTGATGAGATCGACTACGTCATCCCCGGCAACGACGACGCCATCCGCGCCATCCGCCTGATCGCCGCCACCATGGCCAACGCCGTGACCGAGGGCAAGCAGGGCGAGGAAACCGCTGTGGCAGAGGCCGCCGCCGCGGAAGCTCCCGCTGAGGAATAAGCACAAACCAGATGCCCGCCTGGATGGAGAAGGGCGGGCATCTTTTACAAAGGATATGGATATAGGAGGAAATATATTATGGCTTTTACCGCACAGGATGTCAAAAAGCTTCGTGAAATGACCAACGTGGGCATGATGGACTGCAAGAAAGCGCTGACCGCCTCCGACGGCGACATGGACAAAGCCGTGGAGTGGCTCCGCGAGAAGGGCTTGGCCGCCGCCGCCAAGAAGTCCGGCCGCATCGCCGCCGAGGGCGTGGTCAACGCCGTGTCTGAGAACGGCATCGGCGCCATTGTGGAGATCAACGCCGAGACCGACTTCGCGTCCAAGTCCGACAAGTTCATGGAGCTGGTCAGCGACGTGACCTCGGTCATTGTCAAGGACAACCCCGCCGATCTGGACGCCCTGAAGGCCTGCAAGTACCCCGGCTCCGACCTGACCGTCGAGGCTACGCTGCCTGAAAAAATCTTGGTCATTGGCGAGAACATTCAGATTCGCCGCTTTGTCCGCTACGCCACTGGCGTCACCGTTCCCTACGTCCACATGGGCGGCCGCATCGGCGTGCTGGTCAACATGGAGGTCGAGGGCATCGACGCCGCGGCCGTGGCGGAGCTGGGCAAGGACCTGTGCATGCAGATCGCCTCCATGAACCCGGCGTTCCTGGACAAGTCCAACGTGGACCAGGCCACCCTGGATAAGGAGAAGGAAATCCAGATGGCCCTGATGGCCAACGACCCCAAGATGGCCAATAAGCCCGAGAAGGTCCGCGAGAGCATTGTCATGGGCAAGATGAACAAGTATTACGAGGAAAACTGCCTCCTCCAGCAGGCTTTCGTCAAGGAGAACAAGGTCTCTGTGGAGCAGCACGTCGCCGCCGTCGCCAAGGAGCTGGGCGGAAAGATCCAGGTCGTCAAGTTTGTCCGCTACGAGAAGGGCGAGGGCATCGAGAAGAAGGCCGATGACTTCGCCGCCGAGGTGGCCGCCGCCGCCGGCCTGACCAAGTAAATCACCGCATAAAAAGAACCGATGCTCGGCATCGGTTCTTTTTTACACCCTATTGCAGCGCTTTTTCCAGCGCCGCCAGCCCCTGGTCCAGCTCCTCATAGGAAATGGTCAGCGGCGGCAGGAGACGGACCTTGTCCTTGGCGGTCAGGACGATGAGGCCATGCTCGATGGCGTCCGCGGCCACGTCCTTGGCGGACTTGCCCGCCGCCTCGATGCCCACCATCAGTCCCAGCCCCGTCACCGCGGCCACTCGGGGCAGGGCGGCGGCCTTCTCCCAGAGATAGGCGGCCTTCTCCCGCACCTGAGAGAGCATGGCCTCGTCCAGCTTCCGCAAAACCACCTGCCCGCCGGCGCAGGCCACGGGGTTTCCGCCGAAGGTGGTGCCATGGTGCCCGCAGCCCAGCACGTCCTGGGCCTTTTCCCCGAACAGCACCGCCCCCAGGGGGAGGCCGCCGCCAATGCCCTTGGCGATGGTCACCACGTCCGGCTGGATGCCGTAGTGCTCACAGGCCAGCAGCCGCCCGGTGCGGCCGATGCCGGTCTGGACCTCGTCCACGATGAGGAGCAGGTCCCGCTCCGCACACAGCGCCGCCACCGCCTGGACGTAGGCCGCGTCCTGGGCGATGACGCCGCCCTCCCCCTGGATCAGCTCCATCATCACCGCGCAGGTCCTGCCGCTGACGGCACCTTTCAGCTCCTCCAGATCGCCCGAGGCGACGAAGCGGTAGTCCTCCACAAAGGGGAAGAAAAAATTGTGATAGACCGCCTGCCCCGTGGCCGAGAGGGTGGCCATGGTGCGGCCGTGGAAGGAGTTGTGCAGGGCAATGATCTCCGAGCGGCCCGCACCGTACTTGTCAAAGCTGTACTTCCGGGCGGTCTTGATGGCGCCCTCGTTGGCCTCGGCGCCGGAGTTGCAGAAAAACACCTTTTTCATCCCCGTCCGGGCGCAAAGCATCTCCGCCAGTCTGGCACAGGGCTCTGTGTAGTAGAGATTGCTGATATGCTGGAGCTTCCCCGCCTGCTCGCTGACGGCCCGCACCCAGTCCGCGTCGCAGAAGCCCAGGGAGTTGACGCCGATGCCCGAGGAAAAATCGATGTACCGCTTCCCCTCCGGCGACCAGCACGTTGCGCCCTGGCCGCGGTCCACGCACAGGGAGAAGCGGGCGTAGGTGTGGGCGATGTACGCCTGGTCCAGCTGCTGTAATTCCTGACTTGTCATGGTGCACCCTTCCCTTCTCAATAAAACAGCGTGCCGTTGCCCTGGTCGGAGAACATCTCCAGCAGGATGGCGTGGGTTTTCCGCCCGTCAATGATCACAGCCTCCCGGACGCCCTTGGCGATGGAGTCCACACAGCAGGAGATCTTGGGCAGCATCCCGCCGGAGATGATCCCCTGAGCCACCAGCTTGGGCACCTGGCTGATCTTCACCTCGTGGATCAGCGTGGACTCGTCGTCCTTGTCCATCAGCAGCCCCGGAATGTCCGTCAGGGACACCAGCTTGCACGCGCCCAGGGCGATGGCAATGGCCGCGGCGGCGGTGTCGGCATTGATGTTGTAGGTCTCGCCGTCCTCGTCGGCGCCGATGGTAGCAATGACAGGGATCATGCCGCTGCTCAGCGCCTGCTCAACGGGGAAGGTGTTGACCGAGACGATATCGCCCACGTAGCCCAGCTCCTCCTCCGTGTGCCGCCGGCACCGGAGCATCCCCGCGTCCACGCCGCACAGGCCGATGGCCTTGCCGTGGCGGGCGCAGAGGCGGGCCACCAGGTCCTTGTTCAGCTTCCCGGCCAGGACCATCTGCACCACCTCCATGGTCTCCGCGTCGGTGTAGCGCAGGCCGCCGACGAACCTCGGCTCCAGCCCCAGCCGGTGGAGCAGATGGTTGATCTCCGGCCCGCCGCCGTGGACCAGTACCGTCTTGATGCCCAGCATGTTCAGGAGGATGATATCCTCCATCACCGCGTCCTTCAGTTCCTCGTTGACCATGGCGTTGCCACCGTATTTGACCACGATGGTCTTGCCGGTGTATTTCTTCATGTACGGCTGTGCCTCGGTCAGCACATCCGCAATGGTCCGTTCCTGTTTCACCCTCGCGCCTCCTCAGGTCCGATAATCGCCGTTGATCTTTACATACTCGTAGGTGAGGTCGCATCCCCAGGCCGTAGCCTCCCCCGCTCCCTGGTGCAGGTCCACCAGGACGGTGACGGTGTCCTCCGCCAGCACCTTGGCGGCGAATTCCTCGCTGAACTCGTGGTGCGCCGCGTGCTCGCACACCAGGACGCTGCCGGCCTTGGACTGGAGCGTCACGGAGACGCGGTCGATCTCGAATTCGGCGTCGGTGTAGCCGATGGCGCAGAGAATTCTTCCCCAGTTGGCGTCGCCGCCGAACATGGCCGCCTTGAAGAGGCTGGAGGAGATCACCGAGCGGGAGACCAGCCGCGCTGTCTCCTTGTCCGGCGCGCCGGAGACAGTGCAGACGATGGCCTTGCTGGCGCCCTCGCCGTCGGCGGCCATGAGGAAGGAGAGCTTCCGTGTCACAAAGGCCAGCGCCGCGGCAAAGGCGTCGTAATCCGGCCCCGGAGCGGCGATCTCCGAGTTGCCGGCCAGGCCGTTGGCCAGGATGGTCACGGTGTCGTTGGTGGAGGTGTCCCGGTCCACGCTGACCTGGTTGAAGCTGTCCAGGATGTCCTCGGACAGGGCCTTCTGGAGCATCACCGGCGAGACGGCCGCGTCGGTGGTGATGAAGCAGAGCATGGTGGCCATGTTGGGGTGGATCATGCCGCTGCCCTTGGCAATGGCCCCCAGGCGGCAGGTCCTGCCGCCCGCGGTGAACTCCACAGCCGCCTCCTTGACCCTGGTATCGGTGGTCATGATGGCCTGCGCCGCCTGGGCGGAGCCCGCATAGGAGAGCACCGCAGCCAGCTTGGGGATACCGTCCCGGAACGGCTCCAGGGTCATGGCCTTGCCGATGACGCCGGTGGACCCGACGATCCAGTCCGCCGCGTCGATGCCCAGCGCCGCCGCCGCCAGGGCGCACGTCTCCTCAGCCAGGGCCAGGCCCCCCGGCGCGCAGGTGTTGGCGTTGCCGCTGTTGCAGATCACCGCCTGGGCGTGGCCGTCGGTCAGATGGTTCTTGGTGACGGTCAGGGGCGCGCCCTTGACCTTGTTCTTGGTGTAGACGCCCGCGGCGGTGCAGCGGGTGTCGCTGACGATCATGGCCAGGTCCGGCTTTGTGTGGTTTTTTCGGATGCCGCACCAGATGCCCGCGGCCCGGAAGCCCTTGGGCGCGCAGACACCGTTTTGAATTTCCTGCATATTCTCTCAAATCTCCTTTATAATCCCGTATCCTCCGGCAGGCCCAGCATCAGGTTCATGCACTGGACCGCCGCGCCGGAGGCGCCTTTTCCCAGGTTGTCAAACCGGGACACCAGCACGATCTGCGCCTCGGTCCCGAACACGAAAATTTCCAGCCGGTTGGTGCCCGAAAGCGCCAGGGCGTCCAGCGTCCCGTCCTCCGGCGTCTCACCCCAGGGGTGAACCGTGAGGAAGCGCTGTCCGGCGTAGTAGTCCGCCAACGCCTCCGCCACCTCCCGCGGCCCCCAGGGCTTCGCCAGCAGGCGGGCGTGGAGGGGCACCGTCACCGCCATGCCGCTGAAAAAGTCCGCCACGATGGGATTGAACACCGGCGGATAAGCCAGCCCAGCGATCCTCTGCATCTCCGGCAGGTGCTTGTGCCGCTGACCCAGGGCGTACTGCCGGGGGCCCTGATAGGACGCCGGACGGTCCGCGGTCTCATACTGGGCGATCATCTGCTTGCCGCCGCCGGAGTAGCCGGTGATGGAGTGGGCGGTGAAGGGGTAGTCCGGCGCGCAGACGCCCAGGGACACCAGCGGCGCGGCCAGGGTCAAAAAGCCCGTGGCGTGGCACCCCGGCACCGCCACACGGTCCGCCCCGGCCACCGCCGCCCGCTGAGCCTGGGACAGCTCCGGCAGGCCGTAGACCCAGCCGGGGCTGGTCCGGTGGGCCGTGGAGGTGTCCAGCACCCGCACGCCATCAGGCAGCCGCTCACAGATCTCCCGGGAGGCCGCATCGGGCAGGCACAAAAAGCTGACGTCCGCCGCGCGGATGCGCTCCAGGCGCGCGGCCAGGTCCTTGCGCAGCACCTCCGGGATGGTCAGCAGCTCCAGGTCGGCCCGATGCTGGAACCGCTCATAAATCTTCAGGCCGGTGGTGCCGGCGCTGCCGTCGATGAATACTTTTTTCATAGCTCCGCTTCTCCTCTGCCTCCGCAATCGATAGACCCTCTTATTATACAACTTAAAATGTATATTTCAAGTGTTATTCGCATAATTATTCTGTTTTTCCCATATCAGCAGAAAAAAACGTGGTTTCCAACGACTTCTCACCTTCTCTGCCGCCCAAATTTTAGGCAGAATTACCAAATTTCTGCACTGAGATTTGGAGAACTCTCTGGCGTATTCCTTCCTTTTCCCGTATCTGGCAGAAAACGCCTCTGCATATATACACCCAGGCGAGGCGAAAAAAAGAAAACCGTCTCATTGCACAAACGGCGGCGATGGGGTATGATGGAGGCAAAGGAGGTGATTGCATGGCAAATGAGGCCAGGAAGGACTTCCAGGCCATGCTGCGCGACAACAAGGATATGCCCCGGGTCCAGCGCATCACGGACCCCAAAAGCATCCAGCGCTACGGCGGCGACCGGATGTACCTCGCCCCGCCCATGGCCTACGACCGGCTCATGCGGCAGGTCCCCCGGGGCCGTCTGATCACAGTGGGCGCGCTGCGGGACCACCTGGCCCGGCAGGGCGGCGCGGACTTCACCGACCCCATCACAGCGGGCATCTTCGTCTCCATCGCCGCCTGGGCCAGCTGCCAGCGGGGCGAAGACCCCACGCCCTACTGGCGCACCCTCAAGGCCGGCGGCGAGCTGAACCCCAAATATCCCGGCGGCGCTGCCGACCAGAAAGCTCTCCTGGAGGCCGAGGGCCACACTGTTGTCCAGAGAGGGCGGACCAATATCCGGTACTACGTACAGGATTATGAATCATATCTCTGGAATATTTCGTGACAATTCATAATTTATGACAAAGATAAAAACACAACGTGCCGCGGCACAGAGCCGGTAGGTAGTCCGGCCGCATCCGCCAGGATGTCAGTAACCCTCCCTCCTTGGGTCGTCCATTCTTTGTCCGGAACACATTTAAGGAGGAATTCGTTTTGGACAAGGGTATTGGAAATCTGACCGTATTTTTTGAAGATCCCTTCTGGGTGGGCGTCTGGGAGCGCGTCGAGGACGGACGGCTGATGGTGTGCAAGATCACCTTCGGCGCGGAGCCGCGGGACGCGGAAGTCTATGCCTTTCTCCTGGAAAACTACCGTCGTCTCCAGTTCAGTCCGCCTGTGGAAGCTGTTCTGCGCCCCGCCGCCGGCAACCCCAAGCGCCGCCAGCGCGCCGCCCGCAAGGCCACCGGTCAAAGCGGCGTCGGCACCAAAGCCCAGCAGGCGCTGCAGCTCCAGCGCGAGGCGCAGAAAACCCAGCGCCGCGAGGCCTCCCGCGTGCAGCGGGAGGCGGAAAAGCAGCGGCAGTTCCAGCAGAAGCAGCAAAAACGAAGAGAAAAACGCCGCGGTCACTGACTGCGGCGTTTTTTTAACTTTTTATGACCAAAAAAGCTCCGATTCGGTTTACCATAACCCCATAATTTTAGTGACATAATCTTGTTTTTTTCCAAAGTCCTTTCAAATATACATTCTCTTATGCGTGCCGTGGCGCTGCGCCCGCTGCCGGCAAAACGTCTGCTTTGCCGTGAGTTATCCACATCATCCACAGACTTTTCCACAACTCCACAATGTTTTCCACAGCTGCATTTTCTGTATATTGAGTTTACATAATATTTCTGAATCTTATTCCACCAAATAGGCGATATCGTCCACACTCAGCCCCTGATGGACGGCCAGGTTGATGCCGTAGGCTACCAGCTTCGCGATCTGCTCCACCCGGGCATCGATGTCCCGGGGTGTGACGATCATCTGGCGGCCGGCGGTAAGCTCCTCCGTCTCCGGGCCGCCGGGGCGGCCGAAGTCCTGCAAAAGCGTCTCCACATCCACCACCGTCGGCACCCCCACCGCCACCACCGGGATGCCAAAGCGCGCCTGGTCAAATGCCTCCCGGGCATTGTGGATGCCGGAGCCGGGGGTGATGCCCGTGTCCGCCAGCTGCACGGTGGTGCAGATCCGCGCGAGGCTGCGGGACGCCAGCGCGTCCACCACGATCATGCAGTCCGGCCGGGCCTTTTCCACCACGCCGTGGACCACCTCAGCGCTCTCCAGACCTGTGATGCCCAGCACGCCGGGGGCTACGGCGGCGACGGAGCGGTAATCCTGAAAAAACGCCGGCGACTGCTCCACCAGGTGCCTGGTAATGAGCAAATGCTCCAGTGCCTTGGGGCCGACAGCGTCCGGCGTAATGGCCGCGTTGCCCAGGCCCGCCACCAGCACGCACGCCGCATCGTCCAGCCGCAGGAGCCCCCGCAGCTGCCGCCCCAGCGCCTCCGCCGCGCCGCGGAAGCCGTCGCGCTCCCGGCGGTGGAGGGCCGTCAGCTCCAGCGTCAGGTACGTCCCCACTGGTTTGTGCAGCGCCGCCGCGCCCTGCCCGTCCAGGACCTCCACCTCCGTGATGTGGACGCCCTGCTCGTCATGCTCCCGGGCGCGGACGCCGGACAGTGCCGTGGCGTCCTGCGCCGATTCCTCCCAAAGCTCCTTCTCCTCCAATGCCAGGTCCGTTCGCCTGCCCATGTTCCTCACCTCTCCCCTAGTTTCCGCCGCGTCGTCGTCCGGTATGCGGTTTTTTTCAGAAAAAACAAAAAAAGACTTGATTTTTGTGTTCTTCACAGCTATAATATATTTCTGCATGAGACTATTATGTCCATATGACATGAACGCTATTGGAGGAGGTGTAATCGTGCCCAACATTAAGTCTGCCAAGAAGAGAGTCCTGCTCTCCCGCGCTGCCAACGAGAGCAATAAGGCGGCCAAGTCCGTCCTCAAGACTTCTCTGAAGAAGTTCGACGCCGCCGTCGCTGCCGGTGACGCCGCCCAAACCGATAGCGCTTACAAGGCTGCCGTCAAGACCATTGACCAGGCTGTCAAGAAGGGAATTCTTCACAAGAACACTGCTGCGCGCAAGAAGAGCAGCATTGCCCGGAAGATGAACTCTCTGGCTTCCTGAGCCGCGTCGTGCTGGATAGAACCGTTGCAGAATTCATCTCTGCAACGGTTTTCTTTCGGTTTTTACAGGCGGAGCCCTTGTCATTTTCGCCCGCTCCGCTATAATGAAAGCGAGACCAACGCGGATAGGAGGCGTGCTATGGCAACGCTCTTTGACCCGGTGACCGTCCTGGACGGCATCGGCAGGACCCGGGCCGCGGCCCTGGAGGGCCTGGGCATCCGGACGCTGTACGACCTCATCGCCCATTTCCCCCGGGACTACGAGGACCGTACCCGGCTCCTGCGAATCGACCAGCTGGAGCCGGACCATCCCGCCTGCTTCGAGGCCATGGTCATCTCCCAGCCCCGTACCTCCCACATCCGCAAGGGCCTGGACCTGACCAAGGTGACGGTGGCCGACCAGGGGGGGCGTCTGCCCCTGACGTTTTTCAACCAGCCGTATGTGGCCGAGCAGCTGCAATACGGCGCGTCCTACATCTTCTACGGCAAGCCTGAGGGCGGGCTCATCGGCACGCAGATGACCAACCCGTCCTTCGAGCGCGCCGACACCCCCGGGATTGTGACCCGGCGCATCCTGCCCGTCTACGCCCTGACCGCCGGCATCTCCAACAAGCTGCTGACCAAGGCGGTCTCCCAGGCCCTGGACGCCTGCCGGGGGCATCTGCCGGAGGTGCTGCCGGAGGCGCTGCGGCAGAAATTCGAGCTGTGCGATGTGGAATTCGCCTATGAGACCATCCACCGCCCGCCGGACTTCCAGGCCCTGGACAAGGCCCGGCGGCGGCTGGTGTTTGAGGAGTTTTTCGTCTTTTCCGCCGGTCTGGCGCTGATCCGGGCGCGCCGCGCGGAGGCCCCCCGGCCTCCCTACGCCCGCTGTGATCCCAGTCCGCTGTTCGCCGCCCTCCCCTTCCCGCTGACCGGCGCGCAGCGGCGGGCCATCGACGATATTCTCGCGGACTTTGCCCTGGACAAGCCCATGAACCGCCTGGTGCAGGGCGACGTGGGCAGCGGCAAGACTATGATCGCCGCCGCGGCCATTTACTGCGCCGCCCAGAACGGCAAGCAGGCGGCGCTGATGGCACCGACGGAGATCCTGGCCGAGCAGCACTACCGGCATTTGCAGCCGCTGTTCGCCGGCCTCGGCGTCGAGACGGTGCTGCTCACCGGCTCCCTGGGCGCAGCGGCCAAGCGGCGGGCCAGAGAGGCCATCGCCGGCGGCACGGCCCAGCTGGTCATCGGCACCCACGCGCTGCTGACGGGCAATGTGGAGTTTGCCGCGCTGGACCTGGTCATCGCCGACGAGCAGCACCGCTTCGGCGTGGCCCAGCGGGCAGCGCTCCAGGCCAAGGCGGAGAATCCCCACCTGCTGGTGATGTCAGCCACACCTATCCCCCGGACGCTGTCGCTGATCCTCTACGGCGACCTGGACCTCTCCATTGTGGACGAGCTGCCGCCGGGACGGCAGGCCATCGACACCTTCCTGGTGGGCGAGCGCCTGCGCGCCCGCCTCAACGGCTTCATCCGCAGGCAGACCGACGAGGGCCACCAGGTCTACATCGTCTGCCCCGCCGTGGAGGAGGGCGAGGACGCCTCGCTGAAATCCGCGGAGGCCTGGGCGCAGACGCTCCAGCAGACGGTGTTCCCGGATTTGACGGTGGGCCTGCTCCACGGGCGGATGAAGGGCGCGGAGAAGGAGGCCGTCATGGCCCGCTTCGCCGCCGGGGAGATGCGGATCCTGGTGTCCACCACGGTTATCGAGGTGGGCGTGGACGTGCCCAACGCCACGCTGATGATCGTGGAGAACGCCGAGCGCTTCGGCCTGAGCCAGCTGCACCAGCTGCGGGGCCGTGTAGGCCGCGGCAGCGCCAAGTCCTACTGCGTCCTCTGCTCCGACCACCGCGACCCCGACACCCGCGCCCGGCTCAAGACACTGTGCGAGACCGGCGACGGCTTCCGCATCGCCCAGGCGGACCTGGAGCAGCGCGGCCCCGGCGACTTCTTCGGCCGCCGCCAGCACGGCCTGCCCGCCTTCAAGGCAGCCAGCCTCTCCTGCGACCTGGAGACCCTGAAGGACGCCCAGGAGGCCGCCGCCGCGTTCCTGGCAGAGCAGGGCGGCATTGAGGCGGAATGCCCCGCCCTCTTCGCGCGCATCCGGGCGCTGTTCGCGGACAGCGAGACCAGCTTCAATTGAAAACTGACTTTCAGAAAAAATTTCCGGCGGCGTGATTGTATCTGCCGCGAATTTGTAGTAGAATAAACACAATGCGAAATTTGGAGGAAGTATCATGAAAAAACCGGTAGTTTTAGTGATTATGGACGGCGTGGGCCGCGGCGACGGCGGACCCGGCGACGCGGTAAAGCAGGCCCGGACGCCCAATCTGGACCGTCTGCTGGCCACCTGCCCCCATACCTATCTCAAGGCCCACGGCACCGCCGTCGGCCTGCCCTCTGACGAGGACATGGGCAACTCCGAGGTGGGCCACAACGCCCTTGGCTGCGGACAGGTCTACGCCCAGGGCGCCAAGCTGGTCACCGAGAGCATTCAGTCCGGCGCACTGTTCCGCTCCAAGACCTGGCTGCGCCTGGCCGACAACGCCAAGGCGGGCAAAACACTCCACTTCCTGGGCCTTCTGTCCGACGGCAACGTCCATTCCAATATCGCCCACCTCTTCGCCATGCTCCGCCATGCCAAGGATGAGGGCATCCGCCGTGTCCGCTGCCACATCCTGCTGGACGGCCGCGACGTGCCGGCTACCTCGGCGCTGGAGTACGTGCAGCAGCTGGAGGACGTCCTGGCGGGGCTGCGCGGCGGCGAATATGATTACCGCATCGCCTCTGGCGGCGGGCGCATGACCATCACCATGGACCGCTACGAGGCCAACTGGCCCATGGTGGCCCTGGGCTGGAAGACCCACGTGCAGGGCGAGGGCCGGCAGTTCGCCGACGCCAAGACCGCCATCGAGACCTTCCGCCAGGAGACCGGCTGCATCGACCAGGACCTGCCGCCCTTCGTCATCGCCGAGGATGGTCAGCCCGTAGGCCCCATTGCCAACGGCGACAGTGTGATCCTCTACAACTTCCGCGGCGACCGCGCCCAGGAGATCTCCCTGGCCTTCGACCGCAAGGACTTTGACAAATTCGACCGCGGCGACTATACCGGCGTGGAGTTCGCCGGGATGCTGGAGTACGACGGCGACCTGAAGATCCCCAACAGCTATCTGGTGGAGCCGCCGGTGATCCAGAACACCCTCACCGAGGTCCTCTGCGCCCACGGCATCCGGGAGTACGCCCTCAGCGAGACGCAGAAGTACGGCCACGTGACCTACTTCTGGAACGGCAACCGCTCGGGCAAGGTGGACGCCGCCCTGGAGACCTACGAGGAGATCCCCTCCGACGTGATCCCCTTCGACCAAGCCCCGGCCATGAAGTCGGTGGAGATCACCGACCATATGGTGGCGGCCATGGCCTCCCATCAGTACGACTTCCTGCGCTGCAACTTCCCCAACGGCGACATGGTGGGCCACACCGGCTCCCTGCCGGCGGCCATCGCCGCCATGGAGTTCGTGGACCAGGGCCTGGGCCGCATCCTGGAGGCCGCCGACCGCTGCGGCTACGCCGTCTGCGTCACCGCCGACCACGGCAACGCCGACCAGATGACCGAAACCAAGAAGGGCAAGACCTCGGTGCGCACCGCCCACTCCCTTAACGCGGTCCCCTTTATTATCTACGATCCGGACCACACCTACGCCATCCGGGACGGCGCCTACGGCCTGGCCAACGTCGCCCCCACGCTGGTGAAGCTGATGGACCTCCCCGCTCCGGACTGCTGGGAGAACAGCATGATCTGAGCTGCCGCCGAAACGTCCCGATTGATAGGAATCGGGACGTTTTTCCCGCAAAAAAGCCCCAGGCCTGTTAAGATTCTCCTTGTGCTTTCCGGAAAAATGCAGTACAATAGAGAACAAGCATTTCAGCAAAAGGGGGTAGCCTGCCATGATTCGTCACCGCACGGACAAAGGCGCGATTTCGGTAGACAGCTCTGTCTACACCAATATTGCGGGCGCAGCCGCATCCAACTGCTTTGGCGTCAAGGGCATGGCGGTCCGGTCCATGACCGACGGCCTGGTGCACCTGCTGCGCCGGGAGGCCATGAACAAGGGTGTGCGCGTCGTCTTTCATGACGACCGGTCGATTTCCATTGACCTGCACATCGTCATCGACCACGGCGTCAACATCAGCGCCGTCTCCTCGGCTATCATGGATGAGGTCCGTTACGTCGTTGCAAAATCGACCGGTGCAGAGGTAAAAGCAGTCAATGTCTATGTGGACTCCATGACTGTGGACTAATACGCGGATGATCCGCATACGGAGGTGTCACCATTGAGGCAAACCATCGACGGCGCGGCATTCCGCCGCATGATCTTCAGCGCCGCTGCCTCTATCGAGATCCATAAGCAGCAAATCAACGAATTGAACGTGTTCCCTGTGCCGGACGGCGACACGGGCACCAATATGAGCATGACCATCGGCACCGCCTGCGCCGACCTGCGCAAGCTGGACGCGCCCACTCTGACCCGGGCCGCCGATACCACGGCCTCAGCCCTGCTGCGGGGCGCCCGTGGGAACTCCGGCGTCATTCTGTCGCTGCTCTTCCGGGGCTTTGCCAAGGCCCTCAAGGGCAAGAGCGAGGGCAGCGGCGCGGACTTCGCCGCCGCGCTCAATGCCGGCGTGGACGCGGCCTACAAGGCCGTGATGAAGCCCGCCGAGGGCACCATCCTCACCGTTTCCCGCCTCTCCGGCAAGCACGCCGCGGCGGAGGCGGAGGAGAACGACGCGGTGGAGTACGTGATGGAACAGGCCATCTCTGCCGCCAAGGCCGCCCTGGCCGAGACCGTCCATCAGAACCCGGTGCTGGAAAAGGCCGGCGTCATCGACGCCGGCGGCATGGGCTTCGTGATCATTCTGGAGGGGATGCTCTCCAGCCTCCGGGGTCAGGACGTGACCGCCCCCGAGACCGGCGCGCCGCAGCAGGCGGCGGACTTCGCCGCTCTCACCGACGAGGAAATCACCTTTACCTTCGATACGGTGTTCATCGTCCGCAAGACCTCGGACCTGCCCATCACGGCCTTCCGGAACTACCTGGACTCCATCGGCGACAGCCTGGTCATCGGTGAGGACGACGATATGTTCAAGGTCCACGTCCACACCGACATTCCCGGCGCGGCGCTGACCGAGGCGCAGAAGTACGGCACCCTGGAGCTGGCAAAGATCGAGAACATGCGCACCCAGTACGAGGACATGGCCGCCGGCCGCAAAACCCAAAGCGTGGACGACCTGGAAGCGCCCGCCCCGGCAGCCCCAGCCGTCGCGCCGCCGGAGAAAAACCTCGGCGTGGTCACGGTCTGTGCCGGCGAGGGACTGGCTGCGGCGTTCCGCGACCTGGGCGTTGACGGTGTCATCGAGGGCGGGCAGACCATGAACCCCTCCACCGAGGACATCCTCCGGGAGATCAACCGGACGCCGGCAAAGGTGGTGTTCGTTCTGCCCAACAACAAGAACATCATCATGGCCGCGGAGCAGGCCGTACCCCTCTCGGAGAAGCAGGTGATCGTGATTCCCTCCAAGACCGTCCCCCAGGGCATCACCGCCATGCTCTCCTTCGAGCCGGAGGGCGCCGTGGAGGACAACACCGCCGCCATGACCAATGCCCTCTCCACCGTGACCACCATGCAGATCACCTACGCCGCCCGGAACTCCGACTACGACGGCTATGAGATCCACAAGGGCGATTATCTGGCCCTCTACGGCAGCTCCCTGTTCGGCACGGACAAGAATATTGAAAAGCTGCTGAATGACCTGGCCCTCCGCGTGGCCCAGGACCAGAAGGAGTTCATCACCATCTTCTACGGCCAGGACATCGACGAGAAAAAGGCTAAAAAGGCCGCGGCGATCTTCTCCAAGCGCTGCCCCGAGGCGGAGGTCAACCTCCTCTCCGGCGGCCAGCCGGTTTACTACTATTTGATCTCGGCGGAATAGCCGCAAACGCACCGGCCCCCGCAGGCGCTGCCTGCGGGGGCCATTTTATTTCGATAAATTCCAAAACCGGAATTTAATTGCCAAAGAAGAAGCTGAAGGGATTCCGCGAAGCGCCGTCCTGCCGGGGCGTCTCCTGGGGAGCCTCCGCAGGCGCGTCGTCCTGCGGCGCCTCCGGCGCGGTCCCCGCTTCCTCGGGAACCTTCTCGTCCAGCACCGCATCCAGCTCCAAGGTCTGGCCGGCACGGTAGATGCTGATGGTCACGCTTTCCCCTGCCCTGTGCTGCTTCAGCGCGCCGGCCAGCTCGGAATAGGTGGTGACCTCCGTGCCGCTCAGACCGGTGATAATGTCGCCGGTCTGCACGCCGGCCTTGTCTGCGCAGCTGCCCTCGGTGACGCTGTCCACCAGACAGCCCATGGGCAGGCCGTAGTAGGAGGCGGTGTTGGCGTCCAAGTCCTTGAGGGTCACGCCCAGGTACGCCTGCCCGGTGACATAGCCGTATGCCTGGAGATCCCGGACGATGGCCATGACGTCGTCGATGGGGATGGCGAAGCCGATGCCCTCGATGATGGTGCCGGAGGAAGTCTGACCGGAGTACTTGGCGGTGGTGATGCCGACGACGTTGCCGTTCATGTCAAAGAGCGGGCCTCCGGAGTTGCCGGAGTTGATGGCCGCGTCGGTCTGGAGCATGTTGATGGGCGTGCCGTCGGTGTTGATGGCGCGGTCCAGGGCGCTGACATAGCCCACGGTCATGGTGAAGGTCAGCTGGCCCAGGGGATTGCCGATGGCGGCCACCCGGTCGCCCACCGCCACGGAGTCGGAGCTTCCGATGGCCACCGGCTTGAGCCCTGCGGCGTCCACCTTCAGAAGCGCCACATCGTTGCTGGCGTCGCTGCCCACCACCTCCGCGTCGTAGCTGGTGCCGTCATACAGGGCGATCTTCACAGAGCTGGCTCCGGAGATCACATGGTGGTTCGTGACGACGTAGCCGTCCTCCGAGATGATGAAGCCGGAGCCGGACGCGGCAAAGGGCGTCTCCTGCCCGAAGATGTTGGTGGTGGTGCCCGAGGTCGTGACGCCCACCACGGAATCGACGTACATGTTGTAGACTTCCTTGGGCGTCATATTCTTGTCGCCGGTGTTGGTGTGCACCACACTGTTCAAAATCACGTTGGGCTCCTCCGGCGGCTGCTCAGGCGTCTGCACCTCCGAGGCCGCGGGGGCCTGTGTGTGGATAAAGTAGGCCGTCAGCGCGCCGCCGCCCACGCCGCCCAGCAGCGCGCAGGAGAGGGCCAGGGCCGTCACCTTCAGCGCGGTGTGCCGCTTTTTTGGCTTCTTGCCGTCGTCCTGCGACGCAGGCGGGGACGGTACCTGGAAATTGTTCTGTTCCGGCTCCGCCGGCTCAAAGCTGTAGGGGATATATTCATGATCTTCGTACATCGCTTGCCACTCCTTCGCAAACCTTGCTTTGTTCTTATGATGCCATCATAATCTGGAATTATGACGAAAGTATGACCAGTTCCGGAAAAATTTTTGAACTATTTTTCCCGAATTTATGAACGCACCGCGTAAACAGGGAGGACCGCCGCCGGTGGTCCTCCCGTTCGTTCATTTTTCCAGTTCCGGCAGCGCCGCCTCATACTTGGAATCCAGGGCGTTCTGCTCCGGCGCCTCCTTCTTGTACCGGGAGACCAGCTCAGCGGACTTGGCGATGGGCCGGATGGTGCCGGCGCCGCCCACGCAGCCGCCGGGACAGCCCATGCCCTCCAGCAGATACCCGTTGTACTTCCCCGCCCGGGCCAGGGTCAGCAGCTTCCGGCAGTCCCGCAGGCCCTCGGCGTGGGCCACGGGGATCTCGCGGCCCGGCTCCCAGCGGCGGATCACGTCGGCCACCGCCGCGGCCACGCCCCCCGCCACTGCAAAGCCCCGGCCCGCGCCGGTGCCCTCCATCAGCGGGTCGTCGTCCTCCAGCTCCTCGAAGTGGATGTCCTTGGCCTCGAACATCCCCTGTAATTCCTCAAAGGTCAGCACAAAGTCCACGTCGCTGCGGATGTTGGCCCGGCTGGCCTCCAGCTTCTTGGCCGCGCAGGGGCCGATGAACACGATCTTGCTGCCGGGGTACTTCTTCTTCTCCAGCCGCGCCGTCAGCACCATGGGCGTCAGGGCCATGGAGATGCAGTGGGCGTACTCAGGATAGAGCTTGGTGGCCATATCGTACCACGCCGGGCAGCAGGAGGTAGCCATGAAGGGCTGCTCTGCCGGGACCTTCTCCAGGAAGTCCTTGGCCTCCTCAATGGTGCACAGGTCCGCGCCCACCGCCACCTCGGTCACATGGTGGAAGCCCAGCCTCTTCATCCCCGCCGTCAGCTTCTCCGGCGTGGAATACGGCCCGAACTGGCCCACAAAGGCCGGGGCCACCAAGGCAATCACCGGGTCGCCGCGCTTGATGGCGTGGATCAGCTGGAAGATTTGCCCCTTGTCCACGATGGCCCCGAAGGGGCAGTTGACCAGGCACATGCCGCAGGAGACGCACTTGTCGTAGTTGATCCTGGCCCGGCCGTACTCGTCGGACTCGATGGCGTCCATGCCGCAGGCCTGCACACAGGGCCGCTCCAGCTTGACAATGGCGTTGTAGGGACAGGCGGCGGCGCACTTGCCGCACTTGATGCACTTGTTCTGGTCGATCTCCGACTTGCCCCGGTGGAAGCGGATGGCGTCCTTGGGACAGGCCAGGTGGCAGTTCTGCGCCAGACAGCTCTGGCAGTACTCACTCACCCGGTACTGCTTGGTGGGGCAGGCGTTGCAGGCGTAGTTGATGATGTTGATGAGGGGCGGATCGTAGTATTTTTCAGCGATGGCGCTCTCCTCCACGCCGTCGGAGAGCATGCTGTGCTCCTGCACCGGCCGGAGCGGCAGGCCCATGGCCAGCCGGACGCGCTCGCCGGCGATGGCGCGCTCGAGGAAGATGGATTCCCGGTGGGCCGCCACCTCCCCAGGGGCGATCACGTAGGGCAGCTTCTCTATCCGCGCATAGTCGCCGCCCTCATAAGCCAGACGCGCCACCTCAGTGAATACTTTTTTCCGAATCTGGGTCACGGTTGAAGGAACTCCCCGCATGACACCCTTCCTTTCTTTTGCCGAGGCGGCGCAGCGCCGCCGTTTCCGTCTACGGTGTCATTTTACGATGTTCCCGCGCCGTTGTCAATAACCAACACCGCCTGGCGCGGGCCAGGCGGTGTGAAAGGTCATTTCATGATCGGGATCAGCAGCATCCCCGCGGGCCTTGCGCTCTCGTCGCCAAGGCCGTTGGCGGCGCAGATGGCCTCAATGGTGGTCCGGCAGCGCTTGGCCAGGCTCCAGAGGCTCTCGTCGGCGTCGGCCGGCCGCAGAATCACCGAGGGACGGTCCGCGCTGGACAGGCGCTCGTCGCCCAGCGTTCCGCCGCAGAGGGTCTCCAGCCCCTGCCGGGTCATGGTATCCAGCGTGAAGACCACCGTACAGCGAATCTCCAGCCCATCCCCCGAGGGCACGGCGAAGGCCTCGCCGGAGAGCCGCGCCGTCGGGCGGCAGAAGCAGGTCTCGGCGATCTCCGTCCGGCAGGCGGACTCCATCCGAGCCGTGACGCCCTGAACCTCGTCGTTCTCGTCGAGATAGAGAACGCTGGCGGTCATGGGCAGCGTGACGATCACCTGCTCCCCCTCCTGCCGGACCGCCGGGTCGTCCAGATAGACCTGGACATCCAGGATCGACTTCACCGGGGCCTGGACGGCGGTACGTACCGTCTCGGTGAAATTCTGGCGGTCCAGCCGGCCCGAAGCCTCCAGCCGCTTCCACTGAGGCGTGAAATCGTGGTAGAGGCTGTAGGCGTCCTCCAAAACCTCCAGGCTGTCCCGGCCGATGACCGTGCACTGGGCCAGCAGCTGGAGGTTAATCAGCAGACGCCTGCCCTGCCCGTTGGCGTCCTCAACGCTCAGGTCCGTCAGGGCGATGGCGGTTTCCAGCTCCTCGTCGTCGTCGTACTCCTGCTCCATTTCCACATACTGGGAGAACGGCAGCTGGCACGTCCAGGATACCAGCTCGTCGTCCTCGGTGAGGTAGAGCAGCTTGAGGAGCACGTTCCCCTTGAACACCGCCTTGCTGCCCACCATTTTGGCGTCCACCACCTCCAGGGAGGCCAGGTATTTGCACAGCTCCTTCATGGGCGCGCGCCCCGCGGGCAGCTCGGCCTCCTCGGTCATGGTGAAGCCCTTTTCCGCCGTCTCCCGGGCGCGGATCACCGGGTACTCGCTGGCGCGTACCTGGAGGTCGGCGTCCTCCGAGGGGACGTAGCTGCAAAGCTCCTGGGTGGCAGGCTCGTAGCCGGTGACGGTGCCGCAGAGGTTCACACGCACCATGACCTTCCGGGAGTTCATGATCCGCGCGTCCACGCTGCGGACGCGGCAGTCCGCGCAGACCCGGGTGTTCTCCGACAGCAGATCGCCCTCCAGCTTGATGGTGAAGGGGATGTAGACGTGCAGCGACCTCGGCGGCGTGCCGTCCTCCGGCGCGTAGAGCACCCCGGCGTGGATGCCCCCGGAGACGCTGACGCCGCCGCTGCGGTAGTCCTTCCCCCGCAGGACCACCGAGCCGTAGGCGTCCAGAATGCGCTCGGCATCCGGGAAGCTGTCCGGCACGATGGTCTCCGCCGTCTCCTCCTGGGAGATGGGGGCGCAGAGGACCTCCCGCAGAAAGCCGGCGGGCTTGGTTTCAAATAAAAGCTCCATTGCTCTCACTCCTCGCATATTCTTGCGGTTCCGGCACGCGCCGGCGCTTCGCTATGCCAATATATACGCGGGGTGGGACAACTTTATGCCTAATCCGATTGCTGGCTGATGAGCCACCCCAGGGCAATGAGCACCACTGCCAGCAGCACCGTCCAGAAGCTCCTGGGAATCAGCATGGACAGCAGCAGCCCCGCCCCCAGGGCCATGAGAATGTTGCCGATGGTCTTGGTTCGCCTGCACATAAAACCGCCTCCTGCGTACAGTATACGCAGAAGGCGGCGAAAATGACCTATGAAAGCCGCTCGGACCGGATGATCCAGGCCGCCCCGACACCGATCTCAATGCGCGCCGGACCGCCCGCAGTCTCGTTGCTCACCGTCAGGCTGTCGCCCCGGCGCACCACCGGCGCGTCCAGGGGGTACTTGGCCCCGGTGATCCGCACGTTTTGCAGCGTCCGGTCTGCCGGCACGATGGAAAAATAGCGGAAGCCCCCATGGGGGATCTCGATCCTGCCGCCGTCGGTGTAGAAAATTTCATTCCATGGATCCAGCACCGACACCGCGACGCCCTCGCGCCACGCCGTCTCCAGCAGCAGGAGGTTGGAGAGGTGATGGTCCTGCCGTCCGCCGGTGCAGGCCGTCAGCACCATGCGGCGATACCCCCGGTCCCTGGCGCACTCGTAGGCCGCCTGGAGATCCGTCAGGTCCTTCTCCGCCGGCAGCAGCACCGCCTCGGCCCCCGCCGGGGGCGTCCCGCCGGAGTCGCCGTCGCCGATGTACACGTCCGGTACAAAGCCTGCCGCCCGGGCGCACAGTACGCCGCCGTCGGCGCAGAACACCCGGGCCTTTCCCCGCAGCGGCTCCAGAAAGCCCCAGAACGCGCAGGGAATGGAACCGAAAATCAGCGCTATTTCCTCTCCCACAGCTTGATCTCCTTTGCCTTTTCATAGAGGCGGGCGTAGCTCTCGTGCCGCGTCGGCTCCAGCTTACCCGCCGCCAGCGCCGCCAGCACGCGGCAGCCCGGCTCCTGGAGATGGGCGCAGTCGTTGAACTGGCACTGGCCTAAGTACGGCGCGAAATCCGGGAAAGCGTATTGCAGCTCCTCCTTCACCACCAGCTCCATCTGCTCCGTATCGAAGGAGGAAAAGCCCGGCGTGTCGGCCACATATGTCTCCTCCATGCGGTACAGCTCCACATGACGGGTGGTATGCCGCCCACGGCCCAGCTTCTCTGACACCTCCCCCACCCGGATGGCAAAGGAGGGGTCCAGACGGTTGAGGATACTGCTCTTGCCCACGCCGGAGTTACCGGTAAAAGCCACCATCTTCCCGCGGATGGCCTCCCGCAAGCCGTCCACGCCCTCGCCGGTCCTGGCGCTGGTCTGAAACACCGGGTAGCCGGCATGGCGGTAGATGTCCGCCAGCGGCGCGCCGTCCGCCACGTCGCATTTGTTGACGCAGAGGATCACCGGCACGCCCTGGCTCCCGGCGATGGCAGTAATGCGGTCGATGAGGAACGGCTCTGTCACCGGGATCACGCAGGAGGCCAGCACCACCAGCGCGTCCAGATTCGCCACCGCCGGGCGGATAAACTTATTTTTCCGGGGCAGAATCTCCGTCACCGTACCGTGCTTTCCGCTCCGTTCGATTTCCACCAGGTCGCCCACCAGCGGCGTCATCTGATCCTTCCGGAACTTCCCCCTGGCGCGGCACTCCACCGGCCCGTCTTCAGTCTCCACATAGTAGAAGCCGCTCAGGGCCTTGACGATCCGCCCCTGGGTCATGTGCCGGACCCGCTGGAGAAGTCCACCGTGTCGCTCCAGCTCAGAACGCCGTCGAAGAATACGCTCACCGGCTGCATGCCGGTACCGCGGACCGTCACAGGCACCGTCCCCGGCGCGGTCTCCAGCTCTGTCGTGTCGCCCTGCTTCACGCCGGCCACGGTCACAGTCATGGTCACAAAAGCGCGGTCCTGAGGCAGCGGGACCTGGATGATCTTCTCATGCTCCGCCGGCTCCGTCGGAACAGGCTCCTCCTCCGGCCCCTCAGACACCAGCAGATTGACCACAGTCCCCTTCCGGACCTCGGTATCCTGGTCGATGCCCTGGAAAAAGACGGTGTCCTTGGGCAACTCGTTCTCCTGATAGCGGGGACTGCCCTCCAGACCGGCGGCCTCCAGCGCCGCCATGGCCTCGTCCAGGCTCACGCCCACCACCGGCGGCACCAGCGTCATCTCCTCCGGCCCGTCGCTGACGGTCAGCGTGACGGTCTGCCCGTCGCGCAGCGGCACGTCCGCCGCCGGGTCCGTGGAGATCACGCGGCCCTTTTCCACGTTTTCGTCGTTGACGGTCCTGATCTGCGGCACGAAGTTCAACTCCTGCAGGCGCTTTTCGGCACTCTCCTGGGTCTCGCCCACCAGCGGCGGCATCACGGTCTGCTCTGGCCCGTCGCTGACGGTCAGAATGACCACCTGTCCGTCGCTCAGCGGCATCCCCGCCGCCGGATCGGTAGCGATCACGCGGCCCTTTTCCACCGTCTCATCGTAGGCGTGGACCACCTGCACCTGGAAATTCATGCCCTTCAGCTGGCTCTCGGCGCTCTCCTGAGTGCCGCCCACCAGCGGCGGCATGACCGGCGGCTCGTCGGTCTCCGGCCCCAGGGAGATGCGCAGCGTGATCTCCGCCCCCGGCTTGGCCAGCGTGTTTTTCTCCGGGCTCTGCTCGATGATGAGGCCGTATTCCGCCGCGTCGTTCTCCCACTTGGGCGTCAGCTTCCAATCGGCGTAGGCCTCGTCGTCAGCCACATCCTCATAGCGCTTGCCCACCAGCTGAGGCACCTTGATCTCCTCGGTGCCGGAGAACACGTCCTTGAGGAAGGAGTTGTAGAGGAACGCGAACACGCCGATCACCGCCAGGGCGATGCAGATGATGCCGGCGATGACGGCCACGCGGTTGCCCTTGGGCTTTTCCGGCGTCCGGTCCTGTGCGCGGCGATGCTCCGGCTGGCGGCGGCTCTGGTTCCGAAGGGCCGCCTGCTCCGCGGCGCTCTGCCGGGAGGCCCCGCGGCTCTCGCTGCCGCCCTGGGCGGCGCCCTGCGGCGCGGCGGAGAAATCAAAAACCACGTTGGGGTTCTTGCGGAACTCCTCCAGGTCGTAGAGCATATCGGTGGTGGACTCATACCGCGCTTCGATGGCCGCAGTCATGGCGTGCATGGTGATCTGCTCCAGCCCCCGGGGAATCCCGTCGGTCAGGGCCGAGGGCGGCGTGGGCGTGCCGTTGATGTGCTGGATGGCCACGGCCACCGGCGACTCCCCGTCGAAAGGAGGCCGCCCCGTGAGCATCTCGTACATCACCACGCCCAGAGAATAGAGGTCCGACCGCTTGTCCACCCGGCTGCCCCGGGCCTGCTCGGGGGAGATATAGTGCACCGAGCCCAGCGCCTCGCGGGTCAGGGTGCTTTGGGCCGAGGTGATCCGAGCGATGCCGAAGTCGGCCACCTTGACGCTCCCGTCCTTGAGGATCATGATATTGTGGGGCTTGATATCCCGGTGGATGATGCCGCGGCTGTGGGCGTGCTCCAGGGCCTTGGCGATCTGCGTGGCAAAGTGGAGCGTCTCGCGCCAGTTCAGCCGGCCCTTCTGCTCCATATACTGCTTGAGAGTGATGCCGTCGATCAGCTCCATGACGATATAGTCGGTGTCCCCGGAATGGGACACGTCGTACACGCTGACAATATTGGGGTGCGAGAGCATGGCCACGGCCTGGGATTCGGCATGGAAGCGGCGGCGGAACTCGGCGTCCTGGGAATACTCGTCCTTGAGGATCTTGATGGCGACCAGGCGGTTGAGCCGGTGGCAGCGCGCCTTGTAAACCACCGCCATGCCGCCGATCCCGATAACCTCCAGGATCTCGTACCGGTTATCCAGCATCCTTCCTATGTAGTTGTCCATAGATGCTTCCTCCTAACCTTACGCGGTGGCCAAAACGACCGTCACATTGTCCGGCGCGCCGCGGCTCTTGGCAATGTCCAGCAGCCGCTGGCAGCAGCCCTCCTTGTGCACGCCGTGGACCACCTCAAAGAGGATCTCCTGGTCCGCCAGCACATTGGAGAGGCCGTCCGAGCATAAAAGCAGCGCGTCCCCCGGCCGCAGGCTCTGGCAGTAGATGTCGCAGAACACGCTGGCCTCGGTGCCCACCGCCCGGGTGATGAGATTTTTGCCGGGGTGGTACTTGGCCTGCTCCCGGGTGATCTCGCCCCGCTGGACCATCAGCTCCACCAGGGAGTGATCCACGGTCATGAAGCGGATGCCGTCCTTGTCGAAGATGTACGCCCGGCTGTCGCCCACATTGGCAATCAGCGCCAGCTCCGGCTGCGCCAGCGCCGCCACCAGGGTGGTGCCCATGCCCTCAAAGTCGCTGCTGACCTTGGACTGCTCAAACACCGCCGTGTTGGCCAGCTCCACCGCATCGCGGAGCACCTGCTCCAGCTGTGCCTGGTTCATCTCGGTGCGGATCATCCGCTGGACCTCGCCCACGAACACCTCGGTGGCCAGGCGGCTGGCCACATTGCCGGATTTCGCGCCCCCCATGCCGTCGCACACCACCATCAGCGTGCGCTGACCGTCCAGCGGGACGATCTCATAGAAGTCCTGATTCTGTTTCCGGACATTTCCCAGATCGGTCAGTCCCCATGCGTCCATAGCGGCTCCTCCTTTGCCATGACATTTGAATCTTCCAGATAATTCCTGCGCAGCTGCCCACAGGAGGCGTCGATATCGCCGCCGAGAGACCGGCGTACCGTCGCGGTCACGCCCCGGCGCTCCAGGATCTGCTGAAAGCGCTGCACCGCCTGCCGGGAGCTGGGCCGCAGGTCCCGCTCCCGGACAGCGTTGAGGGGAATCAGGTTCACGTGCGCCGCCATCCCCCGCAGCTTGGAGGCCAGCAGCTGCGCCTGCTCCTCGCGGTCGCTGACGCCGTCGATCATGGTATATTCAAAGGATACCCTTCTTCCGGTGATTTCAAAATACCTGCGGCAGGCATCCAGCAGCGTATCCACTGGAAATTTCCGGTTCACCGGCATGATCGCCCCCCGGGACGCGTCGTCCGGCGCGTGGAGGGAGACCGAAAGGGTCAGCTGCAATTTCTTTTGGGCCAGTACGTCGATCTTGTCCGCCAGGCCGCAGGTGGACAGACTGATGTGGCGCATGCCGATGTTCATCCCCTCGGGGCTGTTGACCAGCTCCAGAAAGCGCAGCACGTTTTCCAGGTTGTCCAGCGGCTCGCCGATTCCCATCAGAACGATATTGGAAACCGCCGCACCGTCGTCCAGGGCTGTGAACAGCACCTGGTCCAGCATCTCCGAGGCCGTCAGCCGCCGGACCAGCCCACCCAGGGTAGAGGCGCAGAACCTGCACCCCATGGCGCAGCCCACCTCGGAGGAAATGCACACGGTGCTGCCGTGATGGTAGCGCATCAGCACCGTTTCCACGCAGTTGCCGTCCGCCAGCCGCCAAAGGTACTTCACCGTGCCGTCCCGCCGGGAGCGCTGCTTCCGCGCGATGGTCGGCACCGTTATGGTATACGAATCCGCCAGTCGATTTCGCAAGTCTTTTGGCAGATCGCTCATTTCCTCAAAGGAAGCCGCCCCCCGGTGCAGCCAGACGAAGATCTGACGCGCCCGGAACGCCGGCTCTCCCGCCGCCCGCATAGCCGCGGACAGCTCTGGGAGGGTCATGGATTTGATGTCCTGTTTCATAGGCGCCTCCTCAGCTTCGCCAGGAAAAAGCCGTCACACCCGTGCAGGCACGGCAGCAGCGTCATACGCGCCTGCCCCGCGCCGGCCAGCGCCGGCGGCAGCGCCAGCGGCTCCGGCAGAAAATCCGGATGCGTATGCAGAAAATCGTCCACTACCTCTTCATTTTCCCGCTTTAAAATAGTACAGGTGCTGTACAGCAGCGCGCCGCCGGGCCGTACATAGGCCGAAGCCTGTCCCAGAATGCGCCGCTGCACCGCCGGCAGGCCCTGGATTGCCTCCAGGTCCTTGTAGCGAATGTCCGGCTTCTTGCGGATTACCCCCAGGCCTGAGCAGGGCACGTCGGCGATCACCGCGTCCATCTGCCCCAGCCATTCCGCCCGCGCCGACGCCGCGTCCTGCTCCAACGCCTGGATGCAGGTGATGCCCAGCCGCTGCGCGCCCTTCTCGATCAGAGCCAGCTTGTGCGGATGGATATCGCAGGAGAAAACAGACCCCTGGTTTTGCAGCTCCATGGCGGCGGCGAAGCTCTTGCCCCCCGGCGCGGCGCAGCAGTCCAGCACCCGCATGCCGGGGCGCAGGCCCATGCTGGTCACGGCCAGGCGTGCCGCGGCGTCCTGCACCAGGACCTCGCCGGCGCGAAAGCACGCCATCGCCTCCACCCGTCCCGTGTCCCGCAGCAGGCAGCAGCCGGGCATCCACGGGTGCGCCGTACAGGAGACGCCCGCGCCCTCCCACGCCTCGCGCAGGGCGCGCTCCGTCGTTTTCAGGGGATTGACCTGCACCACAGTCTCCGGGGACTCGTTGTTGCTGGCCAGCAGCGGCTCCAGCAGTTCCTCGCCCACGTTTTCCCGCAGCAGCTCCACCAGCGCCGTCGGGTGGGAGTACCGCGTCGCCAGGTCCGCCGGCTGCGGCAGCGCGTCCCCCGCCCGAGCCATGGCACGCAGGACGCCGTTGATGAGGCCCGCCGCCCTGGCGTTGGCCCGGCGCTTGCCCTGCTCCACCGCCTCGTTGACCGCGGCGGACGCCGGAACGCGGTCCAGCTGCGTCAGCTGATACGCCCCCAGCCGCAGGATCTCCAGCACCACCGGCTGGAGTCTCCGGAGATCGCCGCGCACAAAGGCGCGCAGCTGGAAATCCAGCAGCATCCGGTTTTGCAGGACGCCGTAGCAGAGCCGGCTGGCCAGGGCCGCGTCGCGGCTGTCCAGACGATCCCGGGCGATGGCCTCCTTCAGCGCGCCGTCGGACCACGCGCCGCCCTTCCGGCAGGCGATCAGCACCGACAGCGCCGTATCTCTCGCAGACATAGGAAGCTCCTTACAATTCGATGGGATGGCCTCGGAAGTAGTCGGCGGCGGCCATGCGCCGGCCGCCCTCAGCCTGAAGCTGCGCCACACGCACCACCGCGCCGCCGCCGCAGGCCACCTCCAGCCCCTCCCGGGTCAGCGCCAGGAGCGTCCCCGGCGGCTGGGCCGTCGTCTTATTCGTATATTCCACCCGGTGAAGCTTGAAGCGCCGTCCCGCCAGCTCCGCCGTGGCCACCGGCCACGGGATCAGGCCTCGGACGTGGTCCACGATCTCCCGCGGCGTCCCGGTCCAGTCCACCGGGGCCATCCCCTTGGTCAGCATGGGCGCGTAGGTGGCCCTGGAGGCATCCTGGGGCGTCCTGCCGGCGGTTCCCGCGGCGATCTTCCGCACCGTGTCAGAGAGCAGCTCCGCGCCGATTTCCGCCAGACGGTCCATCAGCTCCGCCGAGGTCTCCATGGGGGCGATAGGCGTTTTGCGGGCCTCAATCATGTCGCCGGCGTCCATCTCCTCCGCCAGATACATGGCGGTGACGCCGGTCTCGTCCAGCCCGTTCAAAATGGCCCACTGCACCGGCCCGGACCCCCGCAGCGCCGGGAGCAGGCTGGCGTGGATGTTGACACACCCCAGCGGCGGGACGTCCAGCACCGCCCGGGGCAGAATCCGCCCGTAGGCCACCACCAGAATCAGGTCCGGCCGCAGCGCCCGCAGCTCGTCCACCGCCGCGGCGTCACGGAAGTGCGCCGGCTGGAACACCGGCAGGCCCGCCGCCTGGGCGTAGGCCTTGACCTCGCTGACGGAGAGCTTCATGCCCCGATTCTTGGGCGTGTCTGGCTTGGTGTAGACGCCCACGATGTCGCAGCCGTCCTCGTGGATGCGCCGGAGGCACGCTGCCGCGATGGCCGGCGTCCCCATAAACACAATCCGCATGGTTATGCCTCCTCCTCGGCGGCGTCATAGTAGGCCTGCAGCTCCTCCGGGGTCAGATAGCGCTCCACCTTTTCGGTGTACAAATGACCGTCCAAATGCTCCAATTCGTGGCAGAAGCCCCGGGCGATCAGGCCCTCACCCTCCACCTCGTACCAGTCGCCGTAGCGGTCCTGGGCACGGAGCTTGACTACATTGGGGCGGGTTACGATGCCGAATTTCCCCGGTACGCTCAGGCACCCCTCCTGTCCGGACTGCTCGCCGCTCTGCTCCAGGATCACCGGGTTGACCAGCTCGAGAATCTCCTCCCCGGTGTCAACCACCACCACCCGGCGCAGCACGCCCACCTGCGGCGCCGCCAGGCCCACGCCGTTGGCGTCCTCCAGGGTGTCGATCATGTCGTCGATCAGCTCATGCAGGCGGGCATTGAACTTGGTGACCTCCCGGGAGACCTTGTACAAGGCGGGCTCGCCCTCGATCAGAATATTTCTCAGTGCCATGGCTCTTCCTCTCAATCATAGGGATTGACGTCGGCAAAGGCCGTCACGCCCCTGCTTTGGCCGTCTTTCATAAAGATTTGCAGCAGATACGCGATCAGGCGGCGCACCTGCCGGGTGTTGGTACAGCTCAGGGTGAGCCGGTATCGATAGCGGTTGTTGACCTTGACCACCGCCGCCGGGGCAGGCCCCAGCACCTGGATCTTCCAATCCCGGTAGGCCTCCAGCCGGCACATCTGCCAAAGCAGCTCCCGGAAGCGCCGCGCGCCCGCCGCCACCCGATCCTCGAAGGCCCCGGTGAAGGTCACCACAAACAGGTCCTGAAACGGCGGGCAACCCCGCAGGCGGCGCAGCTCCGTCTCCATCTGGTAAAACCGGTCGTAGTCCTGCCGCGCTGCCAAAAGAATCACTGCATTCTCCGGCGTCATGGTCTGCACCAGCGCCGTCCCGCTGGACGCGCCCCTTCCGGCGCGTCCCACCACCTGGGTAATCATGGAAAATGTGGTCTCCGCCGCGCGGTAGTTGTCCACATACAGCGACAAGTCCGCGTCCAGCACGCCCACCAGCGTCACATTCTCAAAATTCAGCCCCTTGGCCACCATCTGGGTCCCCACCAGAAGCGGGATTCTCTCCGATTCAAACTTCGCCAGCAGCTTTTCGTGGCTGTTGACGGCCCCCACGGTGTCTGCGTCCATGCGCAGCACCGGCGTGTCCGGCAGCAGCGCCGCCAGCTCCTCCACCACCTTCTGCGTGCCGGTGCCGATGGGCTTGAGATGCCCGCCGCAGACGGGACAGCGCGACGGCAGCGGCTCGGAATGGCCGCAGTAGTGGCACATCAGCCGCTGGTTGGCCGCGTGGTAGGTCAGATGGACGCTGCACCGCGGACACTGGGGCGCCGCGCCGCATTCCACGCAGACCACGCACCGGCTGGCGCCGCGGCGGTTGAGAAACAAAATGGTCTGCCGCCCGTTCCGGAGGTTGTCCCGGATGCCGGCCTCCAGCGGCGCGCTGATGGCGGTGGCATTGCCGGCCCTCAGCTCCTCCTTCATATCCACGATCCGCACCTGGGGCAGGTCCCGGCCGTTGTAGCGGCTCTGGAGGCGGTAGAGGCGGTAGTCGGCCTGCCGCGCATGGTACATGGACTCCACCGAGGGCGTCGCGGACCCCAGCACCACCAGCGCCCGCTCCCGGAGGCCGCGGAACAGAGCCACCTCCCGTGCGTGGTAACGCGGCGTGTTCTCCGATTTGTAGGTATGCTCCTGCTCCTCGTCCACAATCAGCAGGCCCAGGTCCTTCAGCGGCGCGAATACCGCCGAGCGGGTCCCCACCACCACCCGGGCCGCGCCGCTGCGGATGCGCTTCCACTCGTCATAGCGCTCCCCCACCCGCAGTGCACTGTGGAGCACCGCCGCCTGGTCGCCGAAGTGGGCGGCCACCAGGCTCATCAGCTGCGGCGTCAGGCTGATCTCCGGTACCAGCAGCAGCGCCGTCCGCCCCTGACTGAGGCAGTGGGCGATCAGTTTCAGATACACTGCCGTCTTGCCGCTGCCGGTGACGCCGTACAAAAGCGCCGCGCCGGGCCGTTCCTCCGCCCACTGGGCGCGCAGGCCCTCCCAGGCCGCCTGCTGTTCCTCCGAGAGCACCAGCGGCCCCGCCGCCGCAGGCCGGATGTCCACCCGGCGCAGGGTCTCCTCCTCCGAGAAGGCCAGATACCCCAGCTTCTCCAGCCGCCGGAGGGTGGCCATATTGCAGCCGGTAAAATAACAGATCTCCTTGGTGCTGGCCCGCCCCACGGTACACAGGAGGCGCAGCGCCGCGTACTGCATGGGCGCTGTGCGCCGCTTGCGTTCAGCGTACTCCATAGCCTCCTCCGCCGGCTGGGCCAGCCCTGCTACGCGCTCGGTCTTGTCGCCCACTCGCCGCAGCAGGTCCGAGCGGGTGGACACCAGCTTCTTTCCCGCCAGATACCGAAGCGCCGCCTGGAGCGCGTCCTCATCCTCGAACTGACGGCGCAGAAACGGATAGTCCGCGCCTCCGCCCAGCTCCTCCAGCCGCTCCATCACGCAAACCGCCACTGGCTGGCGCTTGATAGCGCCGCGCCAGTCCCGGTCCGGCGCCATCTCGATATGCTCCACCGCGTGGAACCACAGCCCCGCCGGGAGCATGGCCCGGATGGCGTCGTAGAAGGTGCAGAAGTACCGCTCCCGGACAAAAGCCGCCGCACGGATGAGCGTCTCGTCCAACACCGGCGTCTCGTCCAGCACCTGGTCAATCCACTTGAGGCGGGCCTCATCGCCCTCCTCCACCGACAGCACCACGCCCTCGCTCCGGCGGTTGCCCGCGCCGAAGGGCACCGTCACGCGCATCCCCGGCTGTACCGTCATTTCCGGCGGCACCCGGTAGGAATAGGGCTTATCAATGGCGTAAACCGCGGCGCTGACAGCTATTTTCGCAACCATCCACCAGCCCCCTAAACACGTTCAAGGCGTAGGCCTCCCAAGCCTGCGCCTTGACGGTCACAACCTATCTCAGATATTCGTCTTTCACCGTCGCGGTCAGCTCGCCGCCTGCCACTTCCTTGATGGCCAGGGTCACGGGCTTGTCTGAGAGGGCCTCGTGGCGCTTCTCCGACTCAATGGAGATCTGGCGCGCGCGGCGCGCCACCACGTTCACCAGCAGATAACGGCTGTCAATGTGCTTCAGAAGCTCACTCATGGGGGGATAAAGCATATTATCGTTCCTCCTTCAGGTAATCCAGGCGGATATGGGCCCTGCATTTTTCCGCCAGCATGATCGCCTCGATCTCCGCCGCGGCGTGGCCCACGTCGTCATTGACGACGATGTAATCATATTTCTGCGCCTGCTGATACTCCCACCGCGCCCGTTCCAGCCGGGCCTCGATCTTGTCCTGGGCCGTGTCGCCGCGGCCGCGGAGGCGGCGCTCGATCTCGGAGAAGGACGGCGCGGCCATGAAGATCAGCGTCGCGTCCGGCCGGCGCTGCTGCACCTGCAGCGCGCCGCAGGGCTCGATGTCCAGCAGCACGTCCACGCCATCCTCCAGCATCCGGTTGATGGGGCCCTCGGGCGTGCCGTAGCAATTGCCCACATACTCCGCATGCTCCAGCAGCTCGTTGCGCTCCAGCATCTCCTGGAACTGCCGGCGCGTGATGAAATAGTAGCTTTCGCCCTCCACCTCCCCGGGGCGCATCTCCCGCGTCGTCACCGACACGGAAAAGCGCAGGCTCGGATGCCGCCGCATGACCTCGTGGACGGCGGTGCTTTTTCCGACGCCGGAAGGGCCGGAGAGTACATACAGTTTACCCCTTGTCATGCCTCGTCAGTCTCCTCTTCTGTGGGTTCCAGGTTTTTATCGTTCATGCGGCCCGCCACCGTCTCCGGCAGAATGGCCGACAGGATCACATGATCCGTATCCATGATGATAACCGCCCGGGTCCGCCGCCCATAGGTAGCGTCGATGAGCATCCCGCGGTCGCGCGCCTCCTGGATGATGCGCTTGATGGGCGCGGACTCCGGCGAGACGATGGCAATCAGGCGCGCGGCAGAGATCATATTGCCAAATCCGATGTTGATCAGCTTCACAGGCCCCTCCGTCACTCGATATTCTGCGTCTGTTCCCGGATCTTCTCCAGCTCCGCCTTGATCTCCACCACCACCCGGGCCTGCTCAATGTCGCTGCCCTTGGAGCCGATGGTGTTGGCCTCCCGGTTCATCTCCTGGAGCAGGAAGTCCAGCTTCCGCCCGATGGCTCCGCCGCCGTCCAGCATAGCCTCCATCTGCGAGAGATGGCTGCGCAGGCGGACAGTCTCTTCGTCCACGGCGATCTTGTCGGCATAGAGGGCCGCCTCGGTAAGGATGCGGCTCTCGTCAATGTTCTGGTTCCCCAACACCTCCCGGATGCGGGCGGTGAGCTTGGCGCGGTATTCCGCCAGCGTCACGGGGCTTCTGGCCTCCACCTGCGCGGTGAAGCCGCGGATGGTCTCCACCCGGGCGCGCAGGTCCCGGGCCAGAGCCTGTCCCTCGGCGGCGCGCATGGCGTCATAGGCCTCCAGGGCGCGGCCCACCACCTCCAGGATGCCGGAGAGCACCGCCGTCTCGTCCATCTCCGGCTTTTCCACCACAAAGACGTCCGGGAACCGGGCCAGCACCGCAGCAGAGATATCGTCCCGGACGCCATACTCCTCCACAAGGATCCGCAGGGCGCCGAGGTAGCCCTCCAGCACCGGCCGGTTGACCGAAACGGTCCCACCGCCGCCCCCGGCGCTGCCCGCGGAGATGTAAACATCCACCTTGCCGCGGGCAACGGTCTCCTTCACCCGCTGCTTCACCGCGTCCTCGGCAAAGGCAAAGGCCCGCGGCAGCTTGACGCCGCAGTCCAGATAGCGGTTGTTGACCGAGCGGACCTCCACCGTCAGCTCCCGGCCGTCCACCGTCCCCGATGCCCGGCCATAGCCGGTCATACTTTTCATCAAAGCCTCTCCCCTCCAAAGCGCCGGCGCACCGGCTGAGATTCCCACGGCAGACCTGCTGCCGTGGGAATTTTCTGTCTGGCGTCAGCCGTCCTCCGGCTCCGGCGTCCGTTCCAGGGTGATGACCGCGCTGTAGGCCCCCAGCGCCGCCGCGCCGCCGCTGCCTGTGATCTCAATCGTCACCGGCACATTCTGTGCGCCCAGGTTCAGCGCCGAGGCGTCGATCACCGCCCGGACGTTCTCTGCGCTGATGCGCTCCACCGCCGCGATGGGGCCGCGGATAGTCACGGGAATGCGGATGGTCAGCACATTGGTGTCAAAGCCGTCCGGCTTGTTGACCACACTGAACTCCGTCACCTCCACGGTCTTGGTGCTCAGTCGGTTGCTGTTGATGCGCACGTCCACATGGACCGTACTCAGGTCCGCCACGTTGATCAGCTCGTCGTTGGGCAGCGTCACGGGCACGTCCTCCGTCATCGGCTCCATCAGCGCCGCCAGGTCGTACTGTGCCACCACGATCTGGTTTGTCTTCTCCAGGATCTCCCGGTCGCCGGAGATGGTGATCGTTCTGGGCTCGCAGGACCACACCACATCCTCGGCCTTGGCCCCGCCGCCGGCGATCAGCTCCACCACCAGCGGCACCTCCTTCATGGGCAGCACCGGCTGGCGCAGCTCAATGGCGTCGATGGGCAGGCCGTCCACCGTGGCGGCGATGTCCTCGGACTCCACCGTCTCGCCGTTTTCGTCGATGAGTGCGAAGGGGCACGACTGGATTACCGTTTCGCTCAGCTCGTTCTGCTCCAGGATCACCTGGGCATAGCTGACCTGGTTGACCACGGCCTCCGGTCCCTCCAGCAGGATTTCCCGGGGTGTGCACTCCAGCGCCGAGGCGTAGTACCCCTCGGCTACGGAGCCGTTCAAGATGCCGCGCACCGGCACGGACTTCTTAATAAAGCGCTCCACGGTGAACTCGATCTCCCGCGGCGTGCCGTAGGCGTTGACATCGATACTGGAAACCCCCTGGGGGTAGGCCACGGTGTAGGGGTAGCTGTACTGCCCCGGCTTCTTGATCCGCGTCACGTCCACCACCACCGACAAGTTTTCCGACGAGAGCTTGGAGAGCGTCGTGCGGCTGCACGTGACCCGCAGGTCCACCGTGGTATCGGCCCCGGCGGTGATGACCAGATTGGAATCCTCCCGGATCTGGTCCGCGCCGGAGAAGGTGACGGAAATATTGTCAATGGGCTGGTTGGAGACCTCCTGGTTCACCACCGTGACCACATAGAGCCACAGGGCCAGAGACGCCGCCAGCGCGATGGAGAAGGAAAGGATCTTACTTTTCACGGCGATCCCCCTTTCTCGTCAGCCGGCCGCGGAAACGCTCGTAGAAATTGGCGGGCTTCCGATCCTCCTGCCCGTTGACCAGCTCGTTGGTCAGCAGACGCTCCAGCGTCCGCGGCGCCAGATGCCGCTTGAGCATCCCGCCCAGCGCTGCGGAGATGGTGCCGGTCTCCTCGGAGACGATCACCACCACAGCGTCAGAAGACTCGCTCATGCCGATGCCCGCCCGGTGGCGGGTGCCCAGGTCGCTGCTCAGGTGCGTGTTCTCCGACAGCGGCAGAACACATCCCGCCGCGGCCACGCGGCCCCGGCGCAATATCACCGCGCCGTCGTGCAGGGCGGCCTTGGGGAAAAAGATGTTGCGGAGCAGTTCGTCGGAGATGCTGGCGTCCAGCACGGTGCCGGTCTTGAAATACTCGTCCAGGAGCATATTCCGCTCAAAGACGATCAGCGCGCCGGTCCTGGTCTTGGACATGCTCTCGCAGGCGGTGACCACGGCCTCAATGGCGCGGTCCACCTCCTGGGACTCCCCGCGCCCCGCGCCGACGATCTCCTTGAGGGACTTGCTGCCCACCCGCTCGAGAAAGCGCCGCAGCTCCGGCTGGAACATGATAACCAGGGCGATGAAGCCGATCTCCATGATCCGGCTGAGGATGAAGTAGAGCGAATTCATATGCAGCACGCTGGTCACCCACGTAACCACCAGCAGCAGCACAATGCTCTTGGCGATCCGCGAGGTCCTGGTGGCGCGGATCATGGAGATCACCTTGTAGAGCAGGCAGGCCACCACCAAAATGTCCACCACATCAATCAATTTAATTGTCATCAGGGATGTTAAAAAGCCGTTGAACAGTGTGGTCGTCATCTTTGGTCCTTCCCCCGCTTTGGCTTATATCTAATTGATTATACTCCAAAATCCTTCCAAAGGCAAGTATTATCCGGTAAGATTTTGGTAGACCCCTAAATTTATTGCAGCGCCGCCAGCGCCCATGCAGCCCGCCGGACATCCTCGGAGCTGTTGAAGTCGGAAAAGCTCAGACGGATGGTGCCGCTCTCCAGGGTCCCGGCGCTCTCGTGGGCCAGCGGCGCGCAGTGCAGCCCCGCCCGGACCGCCACGCCCCGCCGCGCCAGCTGCGCCGCCGCCGTCTCGCAGTCTGCCCCCGCCGCCGTCACCGACAGAACGCCGGTCTGGCCGGGGCCGCAGTAGAGCCGTAGGCCGTCCAGGCGGGACAGCCGCTCCGTCAGCTGCCGCAGCAGCGCCTGCTCCCGCCGCAGAATCGCCGCGGGCGTGCGGCGGAGGACGTAGGCGATGCCCGCCGCCAGGCCGCAGATGCCCGGGACGTTGTGCGTCCCGGCCTCGGCGGCATCGGGCGGGTCCTCGGGCATGGAGAACAGGCGCGACTGGCTCCCGGTGCCGCCCTCGATCAGGGGCTTCGGCGCGCGGCCGCACAGGAGAATGCCCGTCCCCTGGGGACCATACAGCCCCTTGTGGCCAGGCATGGCGATGAAGGCCGCGCCCAGGTTCCTCAGCGACACCGGCAGCGCCCCCGCCGACTGGGCGGCGTCCACGATCAGCGGCACGCCCCGCCGGGCGCAGAGGGCGGCGATCTCCTCGATGGGCAGGCGGTAGCCGAACACGTTAGAGACGTGGGTACAGACCACCGCCTTTGTCCCGGGGATGACTGCCCGCTCAAAGTCCCGCAGCGTGTCCGCCGGGTCGAACAGCCGCCGCCCCGCCGCCGTCACCTGTGCCCCCAGGGCGTGGAGGGGGCGCATGACGGCGTTGTGCTCAAAGCCGGAAACCACCACCGCGTCCCCCGGCCCAACCAAAGATTTGATGGCGATATTCAGCGCGTGGGTGGCGTTCAGAGTGAACGCCACCTGCTCCGGCTCCGCCTCAAAGAGCCGGCCCGCCAGCTCCCGGCAGCGGTAGACGGCCTCCGCCGCGCCCATGGCCGCCGGATAGCCGCCCCGCCCCGGCGAGGCATAGCGCCCCATGGCCTGGGCCACCGCCTGGACCACCTGCGGCGGCTTCCGGAGGGTGGTGGCGCCGTTATCCAGGTAGGTCATAGGCCGATCTCCTGATACTGCCCGCCGCCGTCCAGCTGGTAAACCCGCTGGAAGCCGATCTCATTCTGCCGCAGCGCCTCCACCGCCTGCGCGCCCAGCTCCTGCCGGAGCCGCAGGGCATAGCCGCACCCCTGGGCCGAGAGGACCTTGGGCGTGCGCAGCAGCTGATGGTGGAGTCCGATGCTATCGAGAAGTCTCGATCCCCGCTGGGCGCGGGTGATGGACCGAAACGTGATATAGTAGTCAAACATAGGTCATTCCCTCCCGCTCTATCGTATGCGCCAGCCCCGCGGGACGCGACAGACGGCGCCCGCTGGCGGCGGTACGCCCTGGCATTCACAAAAAATTTACAAATTTCTCAAAAATCCATTGACAATCGGGAAAAAACTCCTATAATAAAGCCAACAAGCATATGATAGAGGCGCGGAACGCATCAGTAGGCCCCGCAGACCGGCAGGCACCGGGGGCTGAAAGGGCTTTCTGCCGAAGCGTTTGCGGTCTGCCTGGGCCGCAGGCCGCTGGGCCGTCGGAGAATATCCGCCGGACTGTCACGAAAGTGGAGCGCTGTCATGCGATATGGCCCGGACCCGTTCACAGGGAGAAAAGTCATGGATGCAGCAACGGCCGCTGCGTGCATGGCTTAGTTTTTTTGTGAAGGGGTCCTACATATGAGATCAACAGGCAAAAGGCGCGTTCTCTTTGCCGTCCTGGCGACGGCGGCGGTGCTGCTGCTGTCCACGGCCGTCCTGGCCGCCGGGGATGGCGGGGACGCCGCGGCCAACCCGTTTACCAACACCGCCTGGGCCTTGCTGCCCCCGGTCATCGCCATCACCCTGGCTCTGATCACCAAGGAGGCCTATTCCTCGCTGTTCGTGGGCATCCTGGTGGGCGCGCTGCTCTGCTGCAGCTTCGCGCCGGTGGCGACGCTGGACGCTGTGGTCAACGACGGCCTGATCAGCGCCATTGCCGGCAACGCCGGCATCTTCCTGTTCCTGGTGATTCTGGGCGCTATTGTCGCCCTGGTCAATGCCTCCGGCGGCAGCGCCGCCTTCGGCCGCTGGGCCGCCAAGAACATCAAAACCAAAATCGGCGCCATGCTGGCTACCTTTGTCCTGGGCATCCTGATCTTCATCGACGACTATTTCAACTGCCTCACCGTCGGCTCGGTGATGCGGCCCGTCACCGATAACCACAAGATTTCCCGGCCCAAGCTGGCCTACCTCATCGACGCTACCGCCGCGCCGGTGTGCATGATCGCGCCGGTGTCCTCCTGGGCGGCCGCGGTGGCGACGGTCATCTCCGACAACGACCTGAACCTGGGCTACGACGGCATCGAGCTGTTCGTCCGCGCCATCCCCTATAATTTTTATTCCCTTCTGACCTTCGTATTCATCATCGTCCTGGCGCTGATGAAGTTCGACTACGGCCCTATGAAGCTGCGCGAGATGAACGCCATGCTCCACGGCGACCTGGGGGCACAGGAGGAATCCGCCGGCGAGGAAGCCAACCCCAAGGGGAAGATCATCGACCTGATTGTGCCGGTGGTGGTGCTGATCATCTCCTGTGTTGTCGGCATGATCTATGTGGGCGGCTTCTTCGGCGGCAGCTGCGACGGGGACTTTGTCGCTGCCTTCGCCAACACCGACGCCACGGTGGCGCTGCCCTGGGGCGGTCTCATCACCCTGGTGTTCACGGTGGCTTATATGGTGGCCCGCCGCCTGACCAGCTTCAAGGGCGCCATGGCCTGCGTGCCCAAGGGCTTCATCGCCATGGTGCCGCCCATCACCATCCTGACCCTGGCCGTCAGCCTCAAGTCCATGACCAGCGCGCTGGGCGCGGATATGTTCGTCAAGGCCGCCATGGAGGGCGCTTCCCAGGGCCTCTACAGCCTGTTGCCCGCGGTGATCTTCGTGGTGGCGTGCCTGCTGGCCTTCGCCTCCGGCACCAGCTGGGGAACCTTCGGCATCCTCATCCCCATCGTGTCCGCCGTCTTTGAGCCGGGCAGCACCCCGCTGGTCATCGGCGTCTCGGCGTGCCTGGCCGGCGCGGTCTGCGGCGACCACTGCTCGCCCATCTCCGATACCACCATCATGGCCTCCGCCGGCGCGCAGTGCGACCACCTGACCCACGTCGCCACCCAGCTGCCCTACGCTATCACCGTCGCGGCGGTGTCCTTTGTCACCTACATCATCGCCGGCTTCACGAAGAGCGTCTGGATTTCCCTCCCCGTCGGCATCGTTCTGACGATTGCGACGCTGTTTGTCATCAAGTCCATGACCAGGAAAAAAGCGTAAAATACCATCAAAACCGCCGCAGAGGTCACTCCGCGGCGGTTTTTTCGATCAGGCACACCGCGTGGGCTGCGATGCCCTCCTCCCGGCCGGTGAAGCCGAGGCGTTCCTCTGTGGTGGCCTTGACGCTAACCTGGTCCGGATCGATAGACAGCGCCGCGGCCAGGTTCCGGGCCATCCCGGGCAGATGCGGGGCCAGCTTCGGCCGCTGGGCCAGAAGGGTGGCGTCGAGGTTGCCCACCTGCCAGCCCGCCTCCCGCAGGAGCTCCCCCACCCGGGTCAGGAGGCCCAGGCTGGACGCGCCCTTGTACCGCGGGTCGGTATCCGGGAAGTGGACGCCGATATCCCCCAGCGCCGCCGCGCCCAGGAGCGCGTCCATGACGGCGTGGGTCAGCACATCGGCGTCGGAGTGGCCGTCCAGCCCCCGCTCCCAGGGGATGTCCACGCCGCCCAGAATGAGCCGCCGGCCCGTTTGCAGCCGGTGCACGTCGTAGCCATGGCCAATCCTCATGGGGCGCGCCTCCCCTCCAGGATCGACCGGGCCACGGCCAGGTCGAGGGGAGTGGTGATCTTCAAATTCTCGTCGCTGCCCTCCACCAGATGGACCTTCATGCCGATGCGCTCCACGGCGGCGCAGTCGTCGGTGAGAACCGCGCCGTCCTGGGACGCCTTGTAGAGCGCGGCGCGGAGCAGGTCAATGTCAAACACCTGAGGCGTCTGCACCGCTGCCAGGACGCCGCGGTCCGGCGTCTCCACCACCACGCCGTCCTGAACGATCTTCACCGTGTCCTTCACCGGCACCGCCGGCGCAGCCGCGCCGGTCTGGGCGGCCTTGCCGATCACCGCCTCAATGAGCGCCGGCGCCGCCAGAGGCCGCGCGCCGTCGTGGATGGCCGCCAGGGTCGCGCGGGCGGAGGCGTACTCCAGCCCCGCCAGAACCGACGCGCTTCTCTCCGCGCCGCCCGCCACGATGTTCCGCACCTTGCTGATCTCGCTGGCGCGGCAGAGGGAGCCCACCGGCCCCAGCAGGTCCTTCCGCGTGACCACCACGATCTCGTCCACCGCGCCGCACTGCTGGAATGCCAGGAGGGTGTGCAGCAGCACCGGCTTGCCGCCCAGGTCCGCCAGCACCTTGTCCACGCCCTGCATCCGGCTGGCGGAGCCTGCCGCCACGATCACCGCCGTACAGCGGGGCTGTTTGGACAGGCGGCGGCTGATTTTTTTCAAAATTCCCATATCAAAGCTCCATCACTGTTTTCTTGAAGGCGTCGCCCCGGACCATGAAGTTCCGAAAGTGGTCGAAGGACGCGCTGGCTGGCGAAAGCATCACCACATCCCCGGGCCGGGCCAGGGCCGCGGCGGTGCGGATGGCCTCATAGAAGTCCTCAATCTCCACGATCTCCGGCGCGCCGGGGGCGTAACCCGGCGCGTCCTCCACAGCCCTTCTGATCTTGGGGGCGGTGGCGCCGGTAAGCACCAGGGTCTTGACGTGCGCCGCGATCTCCGGCCCCAGGTCGTCGTAGGGGATGTGCTTGTCGTAGCCGCCGGCGATGAGGATCAGCTTCTCCGGGAAGCTGCGCAGGCCCGCGATGGTCCGGGAGGGGCTGGAGGCGATGGAATCATTGTAGAACCGCACGCCCTTCCGGGTCCGCACCAGCTCGATGCGGTGCTCCACCCCCTGGAACCGCCGGGCCACCCCCCGGATGTCCTCGTCGGAAACCAGGCCCTCCACCGCGCAGATGGCCGCCATATAGTTTTCCACGTTGTGGATGCCCGGCAGGGAGATCTCCGCCTGCTCCAGCAACTTTTCCCCACCGGCGCGATAGATCACGCCGTTCTCCAGGTAAACCCCCGCCGCCGGCCGCGTCCGGCGGGAGAATTCCAGCACCTTCCCCGCTGCCTTGGGGCAAAAGCCGTGGGTGATGGCGTTGTCGGCGTTGAAAACGGCTACGTCCCCCGGTCCCTGGTGGAGGTAGACGTTCTCCTTGGCGGCCACATACTCGGCCATGTCCCGGTGGACGTCCAGGTGGTTGGGGGCCAGGTTGGTGACCACCGCCACATGGGGGCTCCGCACCATATCCAGCAGCTGGAAGGAGCTGAGCTCCACCACCGCCACGTCCTCCGGCCCCATCCGGTCCGCCAGGGGCAGCAGCGGCCGGCCAATGTTGCCGCCCACCCATACGGTCCTGCCGGCCTCCTTGAGAATCTCTGAGATCAGCGTGGTGGTGGTGGTCTTGCCGTCGGAGCCGGTGACGGCGATGGCCGTGCAGGGGCAGACCTCGAAGAATACCTCCATCTCCGACGTCATCACCGTCCCCTGGGCCCGCAGCCGCGCCAGCTCCGGGCGGTCGGGGTGCAGCCCCGGGGTGCGGAAGGCCACGTCGCCCGACAAATCCTCCAGGTACGACGCTCCCAGCCGCAGCCGGAGACCCTGGTCCTCCAGCGCCAGCGTCTCGGCCTCCAGATCCTCCCGCCCGCGCCGGTCGCAGCCGGTCACCTCCGCGCCGTGGGCCAGCAGCAGGCGGACCAGCGGCCGGTTGCTGACACCCAGGCCCAGCACCAGCACGCGCCTGCCCCGCAGATTTTCCAAATAACGCTCCAATCGGTCCATGCCGTCACTCCTCACGCGCATCGAAATCGTTTCGTCCCCATTATACCGGGTAAATCATTTTTTTGCAACTGATTTGACATTTCCGGGGAAATCCGTTACAATAGACCTGCGACCGGGCCGGACAGCCGCGCAGTCAGCGCCGAAAGGCCGGCTGTGAGGAAAGTCCGGGCTCCACAGGGCAAGGATAACGGGTAACGCCCGCCGAAGGCGACTTCAGGAAAAGTGCAACAGAGAGATACCGCCTCTCCCGTCATTGGATGGGTGTGGGCCGCGGTGCCGCCGCCTCCGCACAGGGGGCCGCCGGCTGTTCTGCGCCTGCGTTGAGGTAAGGGTGGAAAGGTGCGGTAAGAGCGCACCCGACGGCTGGGAACTGTCCGTCGCTGTAAACTCTATCCGGAGCAACACCGCAGAGAGGACTTTAGGCTTGCCCGGCCGTCCTCGAGAAGGTGGCTGGAGCGTACCGGCAACGGTGCGCCTAGATAGATGGCTGTCGATTACAGAACCCGGCTTACAGGCCCGATCGTTTTTCCCTGCGCGGCCAAAAGGCCGTCCTCCCCCCTCGGAAGGACGGCCTTTTGGCCGCATTTTTTTCAAAAATACCACTTGACTCTCCCCTTGCGTCATGGTGTATGCTCACGGCGGCGGAGAGAAAGGAGGCGCTATGAAAACCGTATCGGAGGTCAGCCGGCTGTCCGGCGTCAGCGTGCGGGCACTACACCACTACGATGCCATCGGCCTGCTGAAGCCCACGCAGGTCACCGAGGCGGGCTACCGGCTGTACGACGGGGCAGCACTGCGGCGCTTGCAGCTGATCTTGCTGTTCCGGTCGCTGCAATTTCCCCTCAGGGAGATCCGCACAATCCTGGACAGTCCGGATTTTGACCCGGCGGAGGCCCTGGGCCAGCAGATCCGGCTGCTGGAGCTGCGGCGGCAGCACCTGGACGCCTTGATCCGCTTGGCCCGCAATCTACAGAAAAAAGGAGTGGAACACATGGATTTTCAGGCATTTCAGACCGAAGATCTGGACCAGTACGCCCAGGAGGTCCGCGCCCGCTGGGGCGCGACGGCGACGTATGGGGAATACAAGGAAAAAATGAAACACCAAACAGATGCGGTGCGCCGCGAGGCCGAACAGGCGCTGATGGCGCAGTTCACAGAGCTGGGCGCGCTGCGGCGCCTGCCGCCGGAGGACCCGGCGGTGCAGAGGGCGCTGGACGCGCTCCAGGCATTCCTGACGGCGCACTACTTCCAGTGCACCGATGAGATTTTCCAGGGCCTGGGGCAGATGTACGCCGGCGACCCGCGGATGCAGCAAAGCATCGACCGCGCCGGCGGCCAAGGGACCGCGGCGTTTGTCCGAAGCGCCATTGCGGCGCGGCGCGCATAGACTGGTAGCATCCAACCGGAAAGGAGCTGCGGCGATGGTGACCATCAGTCTTTGCATGATCGTGAAAAATGAGGAACAGACGCTGCCCCGCTGCCTGGACACGGTGCACGATTTGGTGGACGAGATCGTGATCGTGGACACCGGCAGCACCGACGGCACCGTGGAGGCCGCGCGGCGGTATACGGACCGCGTCTTTTTCTTCCCCTGGCGGGACGACTTCGCCGCGGCGCGGAATTTTTCCTTCCAGCAGGCCGTCATGGACTACTGCCTGTGGCTGGACGCCGACGATGTGCTGGAGCCGGCGGACCGGGACGCCTTCCGCGCCATGAAGGCCGCCCTGCCGCCGGACACGGACCTGGTGATGCTCCCCTACCACACCGCCTTTGACCAGGACGGACGGCCTCTGATGGTCTACTACCGCGAGCGGCTGGTGCGCCGCGCCGCGGGCTTCCGCTGGCAGGGCGCGGTCCACGAGGCCATCTCCCCCGCCGGCAGAGTGCGCTGCGGCGAGGCCGCCGTCACCCACCGCAAGGACCGCCCCGGCGACCCGGACCGGAATCTCCGCATTTATGAGGAGCTTCTGGCCCAGGGCCGGGTCCTCACGCCGCGGGAGCAGTATTATTACGCCCGGGAGCTTTGGTACCACGGCCGGCTTTCCGACGCCGCGGCGCAGCTGGAGGCGTTTCTGGACAGCGGGCAGGGCTGGAAGGACAACTGCATCGAGGCCTGCCGGGTGCTGGCGGACTGCTGCGGGCGGCTGGGCCGGCGGGAGGCGGCCTTCGCCGCCCTAGCCCGCGCGCTCCGCTACGGACCGCCGCGGGCGGAGATCTGCTGCGATCTGGGGCAGTTTTTCATGGACGCAGGGGAGTGGACTGCCGCCGTCTTCTGGTATGAACAGGCCCTGTCCCGCCCCAGGCGGGAGGGCGGCGGCAGCTTCTCCGTCCCCGACTGCCACGACTATATTCCCTGTCTCCAGCTGTGCGTCTGCTGGTACCGCCTGGGGGAGCTGGAACGAGCCAAGTCCTATAACGACCGCGCCGGCGCCGTCCATCCCCAGAGCAAGGCATATCGGGCCAATCTCAGCTTTTTTGCCGGCGCGTGACCAGCCCCAGGCGGCGGCTCAGGCGGGAGAGCAGCTCGTTGGTGATAGCGCCGCACCGCGCGGCCAGCTCCACAGCGGTGATCTCCTCCGGGCCGTCGCGGCCGATCACGGTGGCGATGTCGCCGCTCCGCACCGGCCCCGCGCCGGTGACGTCCGCCAGCAGCTGGTCCATACAGACCAGCCCCACCACCGGACACCGCCGGCCCCGGAGGAGCACCTCCCCGCCCCGCCGGCCCAGATCCCGGGGCAGGCCGTCGGCGTAGCCCATGGCTACCACCGCCAGGCGCGTGGGACGCTCCGCGCGGAACGCCAGATCGTAGCCGGCCCCCTCCCCCGCCGCCAGGTCCCGCACCGACGCCACCCGTGCGCGCAGGGAGAGGACCGGGCGCAGCGCCATGGGATACAGGAGAGGCCGGCTGTCGCTGGGGACGCCGTAGAGCGCCAGTCCCGCCCGGACATACCCGCAGGGCTGGGGCGGCAGGTTCCAGACGCCGTAGCTGGCCTGGAAGTGGAGCCGCCCCGGGTCCAGGCCGGACGCCTCCAGCGCGCGGACGGCGGCGAAGAACCGCGCCGCCTGGGCCTCTGTTTCCGCCGGGTCGCTGTCGGCGGCGCACAGGTGGGACATGGTCCCCACAACGTGCAGATGCGGCAGGGCCAGCACCCGGCGCGCCGCCGCCAGGTCCCCGGCGGGGAGGCCGAAGCGGTGCATCCCCGTATCCAGCGCCAGGTGGACCCGGAGAGGAACGCCCTGGGCGGAGAGGCGGCAGGCGTAATCCTCGTCCAGCACGGTCTGGGCAATGCGCCAGCGAGCCAGGACGCCCGCCAGCTCCGGCGGCGTATAGCCCAGCACCAGGATCTCCCCGCCGACGCCCGCCCGCCGGAGGGCCGACGCCTCGTCAAGGCACGCTGCGGCAAAGGCCCGGACGCCGGCGCGCTGAAGGGTACGCGCCACGGTCTTTGCCCCGTGGCCATAGGCGTCGGCCTTGACCACGGCCATCACCCGGCACCCCGGCGGCAGACGCGCCTCCACCGCCCGGAGGTTCCCCGTCAGCGCCGCCAGGTCAAGCTCCCGCCAGGCCCGGGCCGTGGCTCTCACGCCCCCTCCAGCCCCAGGCCGATCAGTCGCGCCAGCAGTTCCCCGAAGGGGATGCCCGCGGCCTTCATCATGGCCGGATACCGGCTGTGGACGGTAAGGCCGGGAATGGTATTGATCTCGTGGAACACCGCCTCGCCCTGGGGCGTCAGGAACAGGTCCACCCGGGCGAAGCCCCGGCACCCCATAACCCGGTAGAGCCTCGCCGCGGTACGCCGGATCATCTCCGCCGTCCCGCGGGGGACGCGCGCGGGGCAGTGGATGGCGGCGGTCTCCAGGGTGTACTTCTCATGGTAGTCAAAATAGCCCCCGGCCAGCTCGATCTCGTCCACCGCGCCCACGGTCAGCACCTCGTTTCCCAGCACGGCGCAGCCCACCTCAAAGCCCGTGACGGCCTCCTCCAATAAAATCGTGTCGTCGTGCCGCGCCGCCTCGTCCACCGCGTGGCGCAGCGCCTCCGGCCCCGCCGCGCGGCTGACGCCCAGGGACGAGCCGGAGCGGACGGGCTTGACGAACAGCGGGTAGCCGATGGCCTCCGCCGCCGCGGCTATGGCTGCAAAGTCCTCGCCCCGGGAGAAGGCCACGCTCCTGGGCACGCGCACTCCCGCCTGAGCCGCCAGCTTGTGGGCCCGGTCCTTGTCCATGCACAGAGCGCTGGCCAGCGTCCCGCAGCCGATCACCGGGAGCCCCGCCAGCTCCAGGAGGCCCTGGACGGTCCCGTCCTCGCCGTTTTTCCCGTGGAGCACCGGAAAGGCGGCATCCAGGGTGCGGCGGGTCAGGGACGGAGCGAACTCGATCAGCTCCCGCCGGGTCCGGTCCGGGGAGATCAGGCAGGGCCGGCACATGCCGCTCTGCTGCCAGCTGCCGTCGGCGATGCGCGCGGCGGGACCGGTGTAGCGCAGCCACGCCCCCTCCCGGGTGATGCCCACCGGCAGGGCGGCAAAGCGCGCGCTGTCCCAGTGGGTGAGCACCGCGGCGGCGGACTGGAGGGAAACCTCATATTCCGTGGAACAGCCGCCGAAGAGGACGGCGATCTGTGGTTTCTGCATGAAAAGCGCTCCTTTCTGTATCCGGCGGCGAAGGCCGCCCCGCTTTGGCACCATCATACCAAAACGGAGCGGCCTTTTCCTTTGGATTTTCCCAAAATGTTCCCACAAAGCGCTTTCAAAAACCTTACGATTTTCCTACAGGCAGCGTCACGGTGAAGGTCACCTGCTCATCGGCGCTCTCAGCGCGGATGGCGCCGCCGTGTCGCTCCACGATCTGCCGCGCGATGGCCAGCCCCAGGCCCGCTCCGCCGCCGGACGTGGCGCGGGCGCTGTCCAGGCGGAAAAACTGCTCGAAAATGCGCGCGAGCTTCTCCGGCGGGATGGTGCGGCCGTAGTTCCGGAAGGTCAGCACCGCCGCCTCCCCCTCCAGCCGTCCGCCGATCTCCACGTCGCTGCCGGGGCGGGCGTAGCCCGCGGCGTTGCGGAGGAGGTTGTCGAACACCCGAGCCAGCTTGCCCGGGTCGCAGGGGCAGGGCAGCTCCGGCGGCAGAGAGAGCTTTGTGTGCAGGTCCTTCTCCGCCAGCGCTGGGGCGAATTCGCTGCACACCTGCTCCAGCATCCTGGTCAGGTCCACCGTCTGCACCTCCAGCGTCAGCTGGGAGAGGTTGAAGCGGGTGATCTCAAAGAATTCATTGATTAAATCCTCCAGCCGCTGAGCCTTGTCCAGGGCGATGCCGGTGTAGCGCGCCCGCTGCGCCGCCGGCAGGTCCGGGGCTTCCTGCAGCAGGGAGAGATAGCCGATGACGCTGGTCAGAGGCGTCTTGAGGTCGTGGGCCAGATAGACGATCAGGTCATTTTTCCGCTGCACGGCCTCCCTGGACTCCAGGGCGCTGCGGAGGCTCCGCTCGCGCACCAGGTTCAGCTCATCCTGCAAATTCTTCACCGCCGGCGGCAGGCGCACCGGCTCCTGGGGCGAGAGCACCATCCGCTCCGACGCCGCCACCAGCTCGTCCAGATAGCGCAGGGGCTTCGAGAGGAAGCGGTAGCTGAGGACCACCCACCCCGCCAGCACCAGCACGCCCACCCAGACGACGATATTGGACTGGACCCAGTCCAGAATGCGGTAGAGCAGGTCGTCCGGGTACCAGGTGAACTGCGCGCAGATCCGCCAGGACGCATACGTGAACACCACCACTCCCAGCGGCCACAGCACCAGCGCGCCCAGGTATTGCAGCAGCAGCTGGCGGGTCAGCTGGCTGCGGTAGACCTGGCGCGGTCCCTGTTCCTTATTCAATGGTATACCCCACTCCCCACACGGTCTTGATGAATCGCGGCCGGCGGCTGGGCTCGTGGAGCTTCTCCCGCAGGCGGGCGATATGGGTCATAACGGTGTTGTTGCTGTCCATATACTTCTCGCCCCAGACCGCCTCGAACAGCGCCTCGCTGGACACCACGCTCCCCCGGTTGGCGCACAGGTGCCACAGGATGGAAAATTCCAGCGGCGTCAGGGCGATCTCCTCGCCGTAGAGGGTGCAACGGTGGTTGTGCCGGGCGATGAAAAGACCGTTGATCTCGTATTCCTCCGGCGGCGCGCCAGCGGCTCCGCCTGGGTTGTAGAGAGTATAACGCCGCAGCTGCGTCCGTACCCGGGCCAGCAGCTCCAGCGGATTGAAGGGCTTGGTGATGTAGTCGTCCGCCCCCAGCGTGAGGCCTGTGATCTTGTCCATGTCCTCCACCCGGGCGGTGAGCATGACGATGGGAAAGAGGTACTTCTCCCGCAGCCGCTGACACAGCGCAAAGCCGTCCAGGTCCGGCAGCATCACGTCCAGAATCGCCAGATCCGGCGGCGAGGCCGCCGCCGCTGTCAAAGCGTCCGCGGCCGTGCCGCATTTCCGCACCGCGTAGCCCTCGTTGCGCAGATACACCTCCACCAGATCGGCGATAGCCGCCTCGTCGTCCACCACCAGAATTGTCGCCGCCATCAGGCGTTTCCCCCCATCTGTTAACCATAATCATAAATGAAAGCGGAGCTTCAAAAAGTTTTCCACACCATCCACAGGTTTTTCAACAGGCAAAATCAACGGTATGCCAGCCCTTTCCAAGTTTTTTACCAAAATTTGAGACCACCCGCAAACGAAGGTTTTCAGCAAAACATATCTTCCCAAGCGGTTTACATAATCATAAAATTGCCGCGACGCCGCCCAAAATTGCAGTCAAACATGCAGGCCGTCACGCCGGATGCCAAGGAGCTTCCAGGCTGCGGGTAGCGCAGGCGTTGAGGTCCTGGCCGGCCAGATTGCCGGCCAGATACTCGTAATAGCCCTGGGCGCCAATCATGGCCGCATTGTCGCCGCACAGCCGCAGGGGCGGCGCATACAGCGTCACGTCCCGGGCCCGGCACAGGGCCTCCATGTCCCGCCGGATGCGGGCGTTGGCCGCGACGCCCCCGGCGATGGCCAGCTTGTGCCGCCCGGTGCGCCGCAGGGCTTCGGCGGTCCTGGGGACCAAAGTGTCGCTGACGGCCCGGGAGAAGTCGGCGCAGAAGGACGGGATATCCACCGTCTCGCCCTTCTGCTGCGCGTTGTGCAGAAGGTTCAGCGCCGCGGTCTTGAGGCCGGAGAAGGACATATCCAGGTCATTGCCGTGGACGCGGGCCACCGGCAGGGCATAGGTTCCCTCCCGGCCAGCCTGCGCCGCCCGGTCCAGCGCCGCGCCGCCGGGATAGGGCATCCCCAGCACCCGGGCCACCTTGTCAAAGCACTCACCGGCGGCGTCATCCCGGGTGGAGCCGAGAATTTTCAGGTCCGTATAGTCCCGCACGTCCACCAGCAGGCTGTGCCCGCCGGAGACCACCAGGCAGAGAAACGGCGGCGACAGCTCCGGGAAAGCCAGGTAGTTGGCGGCGATGTGGCCCCGGATGTGGTGCACCGGGATCAGCGGCAGGTCCAGCGCCAGGGCCGCGGCCTTGGCAAAGTTGACGCCCACCAGTACCGCGCCGATCAGCCCCGGCGCGTAGGTCACAGCCACGGCGTCCAGCTCACGCCGGGAGACACCCGCGGCGTCCAGCGCGGCGTCGGCCAGACCGTAGACCGCCTCGATGTGCTTCCGGGAGGCGATCTCCGGCACCACGCCGCCGTAGGTCCGGTGAATTTCCACCTGGGAGGCGATGCAGTCGGCCAGGACCTCCCGACCGTCGCGCACCACGGCCACCGCCGTTTCGTCGCAGGAGGACTCGATTGACAAAATATTCACAGCTTCCACTCCTTGCGGAGGATCCAAGCGTCCTCCCTGGGATTTCGGTAGTAGTTGGGCCTGTGGCCCGCCTGGGTGAAGCCGCAGGCGGCGTACAGCGCCAGGGCGGCTTCATTGGAGGGGCGTACCTCCAGCGTCAGCGACGTCACCCCCGCCGCCCGCAGCCGTGCCTCCAGCACGCCCAGCAGCGCCCGGCCGATCCCGCGGCCGCGCCGCGCCGGGTCCACCGCCAGGTTCATCACATCCGCCGCGTCCAGCACCGCTTGGCTGCCGATGTAGCCGGCTACCGCGCCGTCCTCCATCGCCGTGAGCCACAGGCTCAGGGGATTTTCCAGCTCGCCGGCGATGGAGCGCGCACTCCACGGATCGGTGAAGCACCGCCGCTCCAGCGCGGCCACCGCCGGCACCTGCGCGGCGGTCATGGGCAGGATCTCCATCATTTCGCGTCGTACCAGCTCTTTCCCTGCTTGGCCTCGGCCAGCAGCGGCACGTCCAGGGCCATCACGCGCTCCATCTCCGCCTCCAGGAGGGGCAGAACCTGCGCCGCCTCGTCCTCTGGGCACTCCACGATCAGCTCGTCGTGCACCTGAAGCACCAGCCGCGCCTGAAGCCCTCCAGCCTCCAGCGCCCGGGCCACGCGGAGCATGGCCAGCTTGATGATGTCGGCGGCGGTGCCCTGGATGGGGGTGTTCATGGCACAGCGCTCACCGAAGGAGCGGAGGTTGAAATTGCGGCTCTGCAGCTCCGGCAAGTACCGCCGGCGGCCCAGGAGCGTGGTGACGTAGCCGTCCTTTTTGGCCTGCTCCACCACCTGGCGCATATACTGGCGGACGCCGGCATATTTTTCCAGATAGCTCTCCATATACGCCTTGGCCTCGGCGCGGCTGACGCCGATGTCGTCGGCCAGGGAAAATTCCGAGATGCCGTAGACGATGCCGAAATTGACGGCCTTGGCGTTGCGGCGCATCAGCGGCGTCACGTCCTCCGGTGCCACGCCGAACACCTGGGAGGCCGTCACTCGGTGGACATCCTCCCCCTGAGAGAACGCCTGCTGCATGATCCTGTCCCCGGCGATGTGGGCCAGAACCCGCAGCTCAATCTGGGAGTAGTCCGCGTCGATGAGCACACAGCCCGCCCGCGGCACGAACATCCTGCGGATCTCACTGCCCAGCTCTGTGCGCACGGGGATGTTCTGGAGGTTCGGGTCGGTGGAGGAGAGACGGCCTGTGGCTGTGACCATATTCTGGAAGGTCGTGTGGATCCGCCCGTCCTCCGCGATGACCTTCAAAAGCCCCTCGGCGTAGGTGGAGTTCAGCTTGGTCAGCATCCGGTAGTCCATGATGGCAGGAATGATGGGGTGATGGCGCTTGAGCTTCTCCAGGACCTCCACGTTGGTGGAGTAGCCAGTCTTGGTCTTTTTCACCGGCGGCAGTCCCAGGCGCTCGAAGAGGATCACGCCCAGCTGCTGGGTGGAGTTGATGTTGAAGGTCTCCCCCGCCAGGTCGTAAATCTGCTGCTGCACCGCCGCGATGCGCCCGGTGAGCATCCGCCCGAAGTCCAGCAGCGCGCCCTGGTCCACTGCGATGCCTGTCCGCTCCATATCCGCCAGCACCCTGCACAGTGGCAGATCCACCTCCCGGTAGAGCCGTTCCATCCCCTGCTCCCGGAGCTGCGCCTCCAGCTTCTGCCGCAGGGCCAGCAGGCTGGAGGCCACCGCGCACAGATCGCCCGCCGGCAGCTCCTGCTGGAGGTACCGCGCGGAGAGAGACGCCGCATCGTAGCGGCTGTCCGACGGGTCCAGGAGATACGCCGCCAGACTCACATCAAACCAGCCGGCGTCCGAGGCGGAGAGGCCCCGGGCGTCCAGCGCGTGATCGAGCGTCTTGAGATCGGCGCAGGCCTTCCCGGCGTCCGAGGCCAGCAGCGCCTCAAAATAGGCGCGGTTTTCCGCAAAGGGCACCGCTATGACCCCATTCTCCGCGGCCACCGCCACCGTCTCGAACCCGGCGTCCGCCGCCAGAGCCACCTCTGTTCCCAGCGGCGGCAGAGCGCTCAGCACCGCCGCCCGGGGTGCCGCCCCACAGGGAGCGGGCGCATCCGGCTCGTTGAGGCCGTAACGGTCCATGAGACGGACGAATTCCAATTTCTGGAACAGCGCCCGCAGGGCCGCCTTGTCCGGCTTCCGCACCAGGTTGTCCTCCGGCGCGAAGTCCACCGGCGCGGTGCGGCGGATGGTGGCCAGATCGTAGGAGAGCCGGGCCTGCTCCCGGCCGGCCTCCAGCTTTTTGCGCACCGCGGGGCGGAGCTGGCTGCTCTCCAGATTCTCGTAGACGCCGTCTAGGCTTCCGAATTTCAGAAGCAGGTCCGTCGCCGTCTTCTGCCCGATGCCGGCTACGCCGGGGATATTGTCGGAGCTGTCGCCCATGAGGCTCTTGAGGTCGATCAGCGCCGCGGGACCGAAGCCGTACTCCGCCTGGAAGGTCTCCGGGTCGTACCGCGTGGCGGTGGTCTGTCCGCCCCGGGTGGTCACCAGCTTCACCGTCACATGGCCGTCCACCAGCTGCAGGCTGTCGCGGTCGCCGGTGACAATGACGCAGTCCCACCCGGCCTCGCTGCACTTCCGGCCCACGGTGCCCAGGATGTCGTCGGCCTCCCAGCCCTCGGCCTCATAGATGGGGATGCGCAGGGCCGCCAGAACCTCCTTGAGCACCGGCATCTGGGCGGCCAGCTCGTCGGGCATCCCGTGGCGGGTGGCCTTGTAGCCATCGTACATTTGATGCCGGAAGGTGGGCGCGGGCAGATCAAAGGCCACGCAGACCGCGTCCGGCTGCTCCTCCCCTGTCAGTTTGTGGAGGATATTCAAAAAGCCGTAAATGGCGTTGGTGCACAGCCCCTCCCGGGTCGAGAGCAGCCGCACGCCGTAAAACGCCCGGTTGACCACACTGTTGCCGTCTAAAATCATCAATTTCATGCCAAGCAATCCCCTTTTTCGATACTCCGCCTTGGAAAGGTTATTATAGCACAACTCCGGCCGTTTTTCCATGCCCCGGGCGCAGAAAGCGCCGTACCCAGCAGAAAAGGACGGAAATAGTTGCAATTCTCCATCAGATGTAACCAAAAATCAGAAATCTGTCACTTGTATTTTGGGTTTTGTTGAACATTTTCAAAGCCCTTCACCGCCGCCGGCAAGTTTTGGATAGGATGCACATTGACAGAAATATCCGCCGGTGCTAGAATGATTGGCGTCCGGCGCTGTCCGGAACGAAATAAAAAGAAGAACGAAAATATGAGAAGTGAGGTATGAACAATGAAAACCACCAAACGCATTCTGGCGCTGCTCCTGGTCCTTGCTGCTATGACCTCCGCACTGTCTGCTTGCGGCGGTAGCGGTGACGCCCTCTCCAAGGAAGATTATGAGGCCGCCGTGACCAAGCTGGGCGAGGAGCTCACCAGCGTGCAGACCGATGCCGCCACGCTGGACCCCAGCGATGTGGACGGCGCGAAGAAGGTCCTGGACGACATGAAGAAGCCCTTCAGCGACTTCATCGACCTGGTTCCCCCCAAGGACTATGAGGATGCCCATGAAAAGATGAAGTCCGGCTGCACGGCCATGATTGAGTACATCGACACCGTCAGCGGCCTGCTGGAGGAAACCGACGAAACCAAGCTGGCGGAGGGCGCTGAGAAAATGCAGACTGCTCTGATGACCGCTATGACCGATCTGAGCGAAGCCGCTACCATGATGCAGTAAGCTGCGAGCAAACACGGAACATCAACGTCAAAGGGCCGGCGCTGAAAAGCGCCGGCCCTTTGACGCGCTCATACGCGCCGCCACTGCGCGCCGCCGGGCACGTCGGTGATCTCGATGCCCCGGGCCTTCAGCTCTTCACGGATGCGGTCGGCCTCCCGGAAGTTTTTGGCCTTCTTGGCCTCGGCCCGCTGCCGCACCAGAGCGTCCACCGCCGCGTCGCCCTCCCCCCGGATGGTGTAGCCGCCGGCGTTGGAGGTCTGCACCGCCGCCGCCTGGGCGCGTTTGGCCGCGGCCTTTTCCAGCAGGTCCAGGCCCAGCACCTGGTCAAACTCCGCCAGCAGCGCCAGCTTGGCGGCATCGTTGGTCTTGGCCTTGAGCACGTCATAGACGGCTGTGACAGCCAAAGACGTGTTGAGATCGCTGCCCAGCGCCGCGGAAAATTTCTCCCGCAGGGCGTCAAAGGCCGCCCTGTCCACCGGCGACGAGTCGCCAGGGTCCAGCGCCGCCACCCGGGCGATGAGCTTCTGATACGCCGCGGCGGCGTTGTCCAGGTTCTCGAAGGAGAACACCAGGGCGCGGCGGTAGTGGGACTGGAGGCAGAAGAGCCGGTAGACCAGCGGATCATAGCCCTTCTCCTCCAGCAGGGAGACCGTAAGGAACTCGCCCTTGGATTTGGACATTTTACCGCTGTTGGTGTTCAGATGGTGTACATGGAACCAGAAATTGCACCAGGGGTGGCCCAGATACGCCTCCGACTGGGCGATCTCGTTGGTGTGGGGGGGACAGGCGTTGTCGATGCCGCCGCAGTGGAGGTCCAGGTCCTCGCCCAGGTGCTTGAGGCAGAGGCCGGTGCACGCGATGTGCCAGCCGGGATAGCCCACGCCCCAGGGAGAGGCCCAGTTCAGCGCCTGGTCCTCGACCTGGGACCTGGTGACCCAGCGGACAAGGTCGTTCTGGGTGCGCGGGGTGC
>JAAWBZ010000271.1 GCA_022792945.1 Oscillospiraceae bacterium
GACAGAACAGGAGATAGAGGACGTTTTGGACGAAGTTTTTCGGAAATATACAGAACGTCAGGCGGTTAAAAGAGATAATGGAAATGCTTTTGTGGAGTATTCCATGGCCTTTGGCCCTGATTTGGGCATCACTCTCTGCGGAGAGATGGATAAGAACGGCTTTCATCAGGAATATTATTTTCCGTATTTCCGTGGGACAGGAGTGAGCTCCCATGAAGATCTGATAGTGGAAAAGCACGGAGCAAGGGAGTCCTATGCAGGTGTTATGGAGGATGCCCGTGTAGGAATTTCGCTGATTTTTTATGTGCAGAATGCGGTAGCATACAAGAAGGCCTGCATAAACCGCCATATGCTGAATCAGACGGTCACCACCACATTTTCTGGTCTTGCCGACAAGGGAGTGATCCTTTTTCCGGTGTGCAAGAGTGAGGAGCAGGTACAGAGAGATCTGGAGGCTGCCAGTAAACGGAATAATCTCATAGCTGCTGCCAGAAAAGGCGATGAGGAGGCCATTGAGAGTCTGACACTTGAGGATATGGATATGTATAGTATGATCTCCCAGAGGATACAGCAGGAGGATCTGTTTTCTGTTGTGGATACGTTTATTATGCCCTTTGGGATGGAATGTGATCAGTATCAGATCATGGGAGAAATAAAAAATGTGGAGCCTGCAGTCAATGAATACACGAAGGAAAAGCTATATTTTATGACAATCTCCTGTAATGATATTGTTTTTGATATATGTATCAATCAGAAGGATCTGTTGGGAGAACCAGAGGAAGGAAGAAGATTTAAGGGTGTCATTTGGATGCAGGGGTATATAAATTTTGAAAAAGGTCTGGATTAATTAAAAAATGCTGTTTTTGCTGCGCCTGTTTTGCGGTTTGACTGGACCGTATTAGCAGGCGCTTTTTTTATCATTTAATTACGTTTGATAAAATGGTTAGACCTTATGAAAAGATACGATAGTTGATGTGAAAGTATTTATGAAGTATAATAAAATATAAAAACAGAAACAGTGATTATAGTGTACATTTTGGAGGAATGCCATGTATAGTGTACTAATTGTGGATGATGAACCGAGGGCTGTAAAATATTTGCAGACACTTGTGGGAAAGTGTGAGAACTTTGAGGTGTGCGGTACAGCCGGCAATGGGATGGAGGCACTTCA
>JAAWBZ010000151.1 GCA_022792945.1 Oscillospiraceae bacterium
AATCTTTGTACAAATCAACTTTTGCAGGGCTGATTTTCGTCCATTTCATTTCCATTGTTTCGGAAACATTATTTCTTCTTTTTATTTGACGAATCCGCTCATTGATTTCTTTCAGTTTCGATTGCGGACACCACACAGCCCCTAACACCATAACATTACTGCTATCATGTTCAAGATGACATGTCTCATCACAGTAAATATTATACAACATATTTTCACCACCTCAATTATCTTTTTTAATTCCGTAATGCACCGGTTCCTCTGCCACCATAGATAGCGGTTCTGTATCATAAAGATATGTAACCTTACCTGGTTCTTTTGAAACCTCTGGGCTAACCAGTCCGAAATATTTTTCAAAGAACCCTTTCAGTTTTTCAATAACTGTCTGCTTTTTCTTATCACGAGAACCAGATCCACCACCACCACCGAAGCGGGAAACAGGCGGCATTAAGCGATCAACATCTGTTCCAGTTGTTTTGAGTGCACCATCTCGGAAAGCGTTCTCAACAAACTTTCTGGTTTCCTCCGGCTTCAATTTTTCCTCTGCAATCAAAATCTGAATATCCGTCTCACGCTGTTCCCTTACAAATCGTTGCCAATCTACATTTACATCTGCACTGGTATTGATAGTAGCAATAAAGTTTTCAATCAGTTCTTTTTTAGACCTAAGTTGTAAACTAGACTTAATTGCCTTATCAATAGCAACAAGGATTTCCTTATCTTCACAGTTTCCGTCATGGTATTTCGCAACCAACATCAGGATATAGTCAATGTTGACTTCCACTTGTTTAACAAGTTCCATTTCAAAGACCACATCATCCATGATGCTATCCTTACTTCCCGGCTTCGGCTTGATTTCATCATACACATCATGGTATGCACCAGTGTAATCCTGAAAATCAATCGGAGATAATATTTCATTTCCGGCAAAGCGGTCAAAGGCAGATAGAATGTTTCTCAGTCGGAGAATGTTGCCGAATAGGACAATAAAATCTCTCTTACTCTGCTCTCCGGCAATCGGCTGCCCCAACGGATATTTCCGCAACAATTCGGCAATTCGTTCTTCGTAACCTTTCTGCTCACGCCCTTTATCATCAACGCAACCATAGTAATAGTCCTCATATGATTTCAAAAGGACAATGCCGTTTGCATCCTTGTCTCCGAACAAGGCGATTGCATCATTGGTCGCTTCTTCAAGGTCACGGAAGCAAACAATATTTCCGAAAGTCTTTACCGAGTTCAGGATGCGGTTTGTTCTGGAAAACGCCTGAATTAGACCGTGCATTTTCAGGTTCTTATCTACCCAAAGGGTATTGAGCGTCGTTGCATCAAATCCTGTCAGGAACATATTAACTACAATAAGCAAATCAACCTCTCGCTTTTTAACCCTATCAGACAGATCTTTGTAGTAGTCTTGGAAGCCCTTACTGGAAGTATCAAAGTTGGTTTTGAAAATTTTGTTGTAATCGCTGATTGCCATATCCAGAAAATCACGGGAAGTCTGGTCAAGCCCATCAGTGTCAAAACTTTCATCATCCAGAATACCGTCCGCTGTGTCTGCTTCGTTAGGAGCGAATGAAAAAATGGTGGCAATAGTCAATTCACAGTGCTGTTCTGTAATTTGCTTTTTCAGTTCAAGATAATACTTTTTGCAGACGGGAATAGAACTAACTGCGAACATAGAGTTAAAACCATTCACACGCCGACCTTTCAGGCTGTAATAAGAATTACGCATGGTCTTTTGGTCGAAATGTTCCAGAATGTACTTCACAATCTCGGAGATACGCTCCTGAGAGGCCAACGCTTCCTCAGTATCAATAGCATCAACTTGTTTGTCCTTGTCGCTGTCTTTCTGCTTGATAGTGTTGATATAGTCGATGCGGAACGGCAGGACATTACCATCGTTAATAGCATCCACAATGGTATAAGTATGAAGTTTTGCACCAAATGCTTGTTCTGTGGTTCGCAGTTCTGGATTGCGGCCTATTCCGGCATTAATGGCGAAAATCGGGGTTCCGGTAAAACCGAAAATGTGGTAGTTCTTGAAATACTTGTCCAATTTGATTGTCTTTTCGCCCTTTTTGATTTGCCCTCCAACAATTCGGGTGTGCATATCTCCAAACTGGCTGCGGTGGCACTCGTCAAACACAAGAACAATGTGCTTGTTACGGATGGGGTGGCTCGGATTTTTTGTAATGAATACATCCAACTTCTGAATGGTCGTTACGATAATTCGGGAAGCGCTGTCCTCAAGCTGTCTTTGTAAAACGGCGGTACTCTTGTTCCCGTTGGCAGCACCTTTCTCAAAGCGGTCATATTCCTTAATGGTCTGGTAGTCCAAATCCTTACGGTCAACTACAAACAAAACTTTTTCGATATACGGAAGTCCCGTCGCAAGCTGTGCAGTCTTAAAGGAAGTCAGGGTCTTGCCGCTTCCTGTAGTGTGCCAGATATATCCTCCAGCTTCGATAGTGCCAGTCTTTTTATAGTTGGCGGACACTTCAATTCTGTTCAAAATACGCTCGGTAGCCACAATCTGATAGGGGCGCATGACAAGCAGCAATTCCTCGGATGTGAACACGCAGTATTTCGTCAGGATATTAAGAATGGTATGTCTGGCAAAGAATGTCTTTGTGAAGTCCACAAGGTCGGAAATAACCCTATTGTTGCCGTCAGCCCAATAGGAAGTGAACTCAAAGCTGTTGGAAGTTTTCTTGCTGTGCCTCCTGCCAGTTCCGTCATTCTCTTTTATATGGCTTGCTCTAGTGGTGTTGGAATAATACTTTGTGAATGTGCCGTTGGAGATTACGAAAATTTGCACATACTCGTAAAGACCACAACCAGCCCAAAAGCTATCACGCTGATAGCGGTTGATCTGGTTGAACGCTTCCTTGATTGCCACACCACGGCGTTTCAATTCAATATGAACCAAAGGCAGACCGTTTACCAGAATAGTCACATCATATCGAGTATCGTGGTTTCCGGCACTTTCTTCATACTGATTGATTACTTGCAGTCGGTTATTGTGAATGTTCTTTTTATCAATCAGGGAGATGTTCATGGTAGTACCGTCCTCACGGGTCAGGTTCTGCACACAATCTTCCTGAATTTTTCGGGTCTTTTCCACGATGCCCTCATTGGCATTGGCAATCTTGCTTTTGAAAAAACCGTCCCATTCCTTATCCGTAAACTGATAGTTGTTGAATAGTTCCAACTGTCTGCGAAGATTGGCAATTAGTACATCAGAATTGTGAATGGTCACATACTCGTAGCCCTGTTCGCCAAGCATCTTAATAAATGCCGCTTCCAGAGCCGCTTCACTCTGGTATGCATCAGAGCGTTTGGTTTGTGGCTCATATTCGGTCACAACCGTGCTTTCGTTGGTCAAAAGTACAATATTGTAATTTGACACTCTACCTACACCTCCTTCACAAAACCAATGGTTTATTGTTTTTAATAAACATAACTGCTGTCCTCGTTGTCCCAATAATCTCATTAACTATTTTCCCAGTTTTTGAAATCACAAGATGTTCGACATCAGTTTCTTCCATCTGCGCCAGACTTTCAATTTTGAACCATTGATATACTGCATTGGGATTGTAGTATTCATCTTCATCTCCATCAAAAATATCGTTGTAATATCTTGGATAGCAAAAATCGCTCGGTTCTTCTTCCGAAACATCTGTAAATCTCGCAATGTAGCTTACACTACCATCCGCTTTAGGGGAGCGTAACACGAGCCATCCACCTGCATCTTTTATTGCGTGAAGTTTCGTTAAGCTTGAACGCTTTCCAATCTTCAACATCCAAACATATCCATGTTCATCTATAACCGCTTTATGCTCATTGATGAACGAGTTTTTTCCGTAATTACTAAAGCGAAATAATAGCATTTCCGTATTCTCTTTAATCGTCATAATGCCACCTGCCTTTTAGAGAACGAAAGCAATCTGTTTCGATAGTATTCGTACTGTCTTTGCCGAGCGGAAATTTCGATAGGCAATCCGTCAAAAATATTCACACATAGATGACTGAATACATCCAACTTCGCTATGATACACTCTTGTGTTTCAATTGTCGGAACAATAAATCGCAGTTTTTTAAGGTCTGCAATATTAAAATTGCTGACGGTTGTTCCTATTTTTTCTACACGATATATCTGTTCTCGCACAAATCCACCTTGTAGAATATAAATTAGAAACTTAGGAATAATTATATCTTTGTTAGGACGCAAGAGAACAACACGCTGTCCCTGACAACATCTAAAATCTTTTGGGATAATACCTACATTGCCAATGGGTGCTTCTCTCGAAAAGAGAATGTCATCCTCCATTGGAACAATTCGCTTAATTCTCGAAAGATATTCTTCTTCGTCAACATACGAGAGATTAGCAGTGTCTATTTGTCCATTCACGAGATTAAAGTTGCGTATAATGGGAACTCCCGACTCTTTCCATTTAGGCGAAGTGTGTGGACAATCAACAATCATACACACATCTTCTAACGCACATTCGGTGCCATCCACATTAAGCAACTTATCTCTATAATAACCATATTGTTTTTCTCTCGCTGTAAGCTCTGCTGTAAGCTCTGCTGTAAGCTCTGCTGTAAGCTCTGTGAAATTGTCCAGAATACGGACAATTTCACTCTGTACCTCAATGGGAGGTATAGGCATCTCAAATCCCTCTGTAACTTTTAAAGAAATCTGTGGCAAAGACCCCATACCTGAAGCAGCTTCTCTGAATTTTTCTATATTGTTCTTTAACACATAATAAAGAAACTTAACTGCTGTCTTGTTTTTATGCGTGTATGCCCACATTTCATTTTTGAAAGTGAATGGTTTTTCGTAGTAGACAACGTCAATCACGCCACGAGATTGAACCAATACTGCCGGAACTTGTGTTATATTTGCCTTTGGTATATCTTCCTCATGTGCATCAATAACGGTTTTTCCACCTGCAAAGATACGAACTCCGCCATCTACACTTTCAATTTCTTTCATCTTAGCTGCAGTAATCGGAGTACCTTTCAGTCTGTGATACACTTCTTTGATTGGCTTAAAATCCACTCCATTAGGACAGTATTCTTGAATAAGCTCCTCAAGCCTGCTCATACTCCCACCTCGATTTCTGAGATAATCTTCGCAATTTCATCACGGAGCACCTGTTCACGGGCAACGATTTCATCGATCTCAGCATTGAGCTTAACAATATCAATTTTCTCTCTGGTATCCCTCGCTTCTACATAGGTACTTACAGAAAGATTATAGTCTTGTTCAACAATTTGTTCATAAGGTACACAACGGGCAAAGTGTTTAACATCAGCACGAGAAACAAATTCATCTACAATATGAGTGATATTTTCTTTAGTCAGTCGGTTGTTGTTCGTCACCTTGACAAACTCATTGGAAGCATCAATGAACAAAGTCTTGTTGTCGGACTTGCTACGCTTCAGAACCATAATGCAGGTCGCAATGGAAGTTCCGAAGAACAGATTGTTCGGCAACTGAATAATGCAGTCAATGAAGTTGTTGTCAATAAGATGTTGGCGGATCTTCTTCTCAGCTCCGCCGCGGTACATGATGCCGGGGAAACAAACAATAGCCGCTGTTCCGTTAGTAGCAAGCCAAGCCAGAGAGTGCATGATAAACGCAAGGTCAGCCTTGGACTTTGGCGCAAGCACTCCGGCAGGAGAGAAACGAGGGTCATTTATCAAAATAGGGTTGTCATCGCCCTCCCACTTGATAGAGTAAGGGGGATTTGAAACAATAGCCTCAAATGGTTCATCATCCCAATGCTGCGGAGACAATAGGGTGTCTTCATGGGCAATATTAAATTTGTCAAAGTCAATGTCATGCAGGAACATATTGATACGGCAAAGGTTGTATGTAGTTAAATTGATTTCCTGACCGTAAAAACCCTGACGGACATTCTCTTTGCCGAGAATTTTTGCCGCTTTCAGAAGTAGAGAGCCAGAACCACAAGCAGGGTCATACACTTTGTTGACCTCAGTTTTTCCGGCAACTGCCATTCTGGTCAACAGTTCAGATACTTCCTGCGGAGTGAAAAACTCCCCGCCGCTTTTTCCGGCGTTGGATGCGTACATACTCATTAAATATTCATAAGCATCACCAAAGGCATCAATGGAATTATCTTTATAGTTTCCCAATCCCATATTCGCAACACCCTCTATTAGCTTCACGAGGTTTGCGTTGCGCTTGGCAACGGTAGTTCCCAATTTGTTGCTATTGACATCAATATCATCAAACAGTCCGGCAAAGTTATCTTCGCTTTCGCTGCCCTTTGCGGATTCCTCTATGTGATCAAAGGCAGCTTCCAAAGTCATATTCAAGTTTTCATCATTTGCTGCTTTCCTTCTGACATTGCAAAAAAGCTCGCTAGGCAGAATGAAGAAACCCTTTGTTTTTACCAAATCTTCACGAGCTTGTTCCGCTTCTTCATCGGACAGCTTTACATAATCAAAACCAGTATTTCCGGCTTCAATCTCGCCCTCGTTGATGTAGTTGGTTAAGTTCTCAGAAATATAACGATAGAACATCATACCCAACACATAGGATTTGAAATCCCATCCATCTACGCTTCCACGCAGATCATCAGCAATCGCCCATATCGCACGATGGAGTTCGTCACGCTCTTGTTCTTTTCTTACATCAGCCATTTTCGTTCTCCTTTTCTACTGGAACAAAATCCAGAATATCATCTACTTTGCAGTCCAAAGCGAAACAGATTTTTTCGATACTGTCCAATGAAACATACTGGTCACGCCTTAGTCGGGTTAGAATATTAGCACTAAATCCAGCTTTCTCCGTCAATTCTGTGGTCGGGATGCCCCGATCTATCAGCAAGTGAAATAGTTTTTTATACGTTACAGCCATATAGTCCTCCTTGCTCGTGAGAATCACTATATAGAGTGTATCACGAAAATGTGAAAAATTCAATTTATCGTTATAAATATTAGACAGGAATTAGAAATAATGTGAGAAAGAAAAAGGCTCAATGCAGATAAGCGTGGGGTCGTCATATTTGGTGCGGTATCTTTAGCTATGGGAAACTCCGTTTTCCATTTGCTTACTGCCAGAGAACTTATGTTCAAATATCTGGCCACATCCTCCTGTGTGAATCCTTTGCTTTTTCCGAACAGTGCAATCTGCTTCCCTGCTTTCACATTAACAAACATTTCCGTCTTCCATATAATCCCATTTTCTTCATTATAGAGAAATATAGCCCTTTGTACCATACCCGAAAGGTTGTATGCCGGATGGAGAACTTAACTTTAGGTTGCATTTATAAGTGTATCAGAGTTCCACAAGCTCACTCCTCCTGTATCTCTCCGGTATCGTCATTCAGCAGATAAACCGCGCATTCTTTTTCCGTTCGATAGCAAATGACATGATAGAGCTGTCCGTCCCTGACCGTCAGGCCGTCATAATAAATATAGTCTCCCTCCCACGCCTTTGCCTGAGTTTTGCTGTCTGTCTCTTCCTGCGCTGTCTCCTCTGTTCCTGGAACTGCATAATAATAATCCGGCAATTCCACACCTTTCAGCAGCTCATATCCTGTCTTCTGCCATGCCTCATAGGGCAAATCCTCCTTTTCTCCTTTCCCGGCTGCGGCATTCATGAAATGCTCCAAAGCCTCCTCAGCGGTCATGTCTGTATCCGCCTTTTCATCATATACGGAGTAGGACGCGTCATACAGATTCATCCGGGGAAAGGCCTTATGGAAAGGGTGCTCCGAGTTCGCCAGATCGACCCTCACCATGCGGAAGCCGTCCATGGCAACGGCATATGCAAACCATGTATCATTTTTCACATCCGTTACAGTTACGTCATAGCCGTCGGCAAAACGGCTGTCCCCCACACTGATGCTCTTTGCCAGCTCCAGCTTCCCCTCCCGGCAGCAATAAATCTGCGTAACCGTCATACCGGTACTGCTTCCCCAGCCCTCTTTCAGCATCAGGTAGCCATCTCCCATAAAAATGCCAAGGTAAGGATCTCCCCGCATTCCGCCGGCGTCTCCGCCGCTTAGATGAGGCACTTGGGTCATTTCCTGCATGGAACCGTCCTCTTGCTGCAGCAAAACATACAGACGCCGGTTATCCGCATACACTTCGTCATTTTTTTGCTCCCCGAATGTCCCGTCTATTACAAAGGCTATATCTTTTCTGTCATCATTGTTCAAATCCCCCTCCGCGTAATCAATGCATGTGTATTCCGTGACTTCGGGATGCTCCTTTTCTATCCAGGCTTCCGCATATTCTCTTTTCCCGTCCATGGCCTCACAGCTTTTCCAGGAAAGCAATGGCACCTCCCACACAGGCTGTAAATCTGTACAGGGATTTCCAAATACAGAGGCAAACATGAGTTCCTCTTTCCCTGCCAGAGGCGCCAGATCCGAAATCCCGTTGTCCGAAAGGCCTGCCTGATTCAAATGTGCCAGACCGCTGAGCGCAGAGATATCGCTGATTTCATTTCCGTCCAAAGTCAAATCAAACAGTTCCGCCAGACTTTCCAACGGCGAAATATCCCTGATCTGATTTTCAGCCAGCGCCAGCCGCTCCAGCCTGATAAGACCTGCCAGCGGAGTCAGATCTGTAATAAAATTGTTGTTCAGGTTTATGCTGTGCAGTTGTGTCAATTCACTTAGAAAACCGATATCCCTGATTCCGCAGTTTCGCAGCTCCAGCTCCTGCAGCCTGACCAGCTTTCCCACTGCCTCCATATTCCGGGCATGGGAATTGCCGCTGAGAGCCAGCTCCACCAATCCCTGCAGATTTTCCAATACAGCCATGTCTTCGACCTCTGTCTCATACAGAGACAGCCGTTCCAACTGCTGCATATCTCTCAAAAATGCCGTCTCTTTTATCTGACAGTTGGACAGATACAGCTCCGTAACATGTGTCATTTCTGCCAGAAAGGAAAGGTCTGTCTCTTCCTTTTCTTCCTTTGCATGATTCTCTATGCTGAGCTTTTCCAGCTTAGAAAGTCCTGCAATCGGAGTCAAATCCGCAGCCCAGGAATCGTCCCAGGCATCAAAATCAATGACCAGGCTTTTCAGATTCGGCAGATAAGACAGAGCCTCCAGAGAATGCAGCAAGCTGCCTCCTGCAGGCTCTCTCAATACCAATTCTTCGCATTGGTCCAACTTGTGCAGGATCATTTCCTCGGTATCTTCGCTGTCAATGCCCGCCGCATACCGTACACAGTCCCGAAATCCCTCATCCTCTACCAGGCGGGCCAGCACTCGTTCTGCGCTTCGTTCCGCACTGCTTTCCTCTGTTGTCTCCGGCATAAATGCAATGGTTTCCAGGGCTCCTGTATCCGCCGCATCTCCTCGTTCCTGTTCTGCCTCCCGGGCAGACGGCTTACCGCATCCGGTTAGGAGTAAAGCGCAGAGCATTGCCTCTGTCACAATCTTGCGCATATTTCTTCTGTTTCGATATCTGTTCATCCGTTTTCCCTGTTGAAATATAAAATGAAATGCTTATTCTTCCCAGTGTTCCAGTTCGTCAGCCGGGTAGGCTTTCGTCCAATGATATGGCTGTAATTCCCTTAATTCTACAAATTTGATTGCATTCTCTTTGGTTGTGACAGCCACTTGTACGTCTTCGCCCCAATATCGCAGTCTCTCCTGACATATGCCGCAGGGTGACAATACCCTGTATTGGGAATTTTCATCATCTCGAATAAGGCACATACAATGCGTTACTTTTTCATTGTATTTGTGGGCTTCCAGCATAGCTCCCAATTCAATGCAAACGATTGCAGATGCATTAGCGGTTTCAATTGAGACACTTGTATAATAATTTCCTTTGGATGTGTAAACAACACCGGCGCCACCCCAGCCCACAGGGTACCTCTTTTCGATTAGTTCTACTGCTTTTTGATACATTTTATTTTCGATTTCATAATATCGCATAACTACCTCCGCAAACCGTGACTTATACAATTGATTATAAAATATATGTCTGCTGCTTGCAATATGCATTTATAGACCTGTCTCCCGGCCCGTCTCCCGGCATTGTCATTCCAGTGAGTGGCGCATTGCAGAAAACGTGTATGCGCCGGTTGCCGAGCGAACCGATTTTAGAAACATACAGCGGATTTTGGAAAATACGCCTGTCAAGGGGCCAAACGGGGACGGGTAAATTCCCCCTTTGTCGTGCTTGCTTTTCTGTAAGGGCTGGGCGCAAAAGTGCACATACGGATAGATTACAGGAATGAATGCTCAGGTATGATAAAGAAGCAAGCAACCGAAAACGAGAGAGCGCGCACCGGCACCACACTATTCCGTACCAAAGAAACCAGAGACCAAAAGACAAGTATTATGGAAATGTGCATAACTGGCTATTCCGTCATGGATAACGCCAAAAGACGGCCCGTTATACACATTACCGGCAATCCGGCTACTGCGGAATACCGCTCATTTATCTATTCTATTTATCAAATGCAAAGAAATCTATTTCTTTCTTTAGAGTGAAATGCTATAATAGTTTCTTAGCGAAAATGGATTTAAACGTGACACATCACGTTCAGAATTAGCAAGTAAATTGGGAGGGCGGCTATGTACGAGAGAATGCTGAATAAGCAGCTTATTCCAACCGTAGAGGAAATGACAGCTTATTGTTCGGAAAATGCAGAACGCTTTTCCATGATAAATGATTGGCTGTCTACTAAGTTTCATACAGATCAGAAAGTGGTTTTCCCTTATGGTAACAAATACGGTTGGGGAATCGGACATTATAAAAAGAAAAAGCTTATGTGTAGCAAGACACGCTTGGCCGCGTAAGAATATGCCGGGTTTTCCAAGCGTGTCACCCTCTGCAAAATGAGCCAAGCCGAGTTTATCCGGCAAGCCCTAATATTTTGCAAAAAGAGGTAAAATTGCTGTCCCTGTATTTTTGCCGTTGCCATTTCGCCGACAGTCAAATACGGCAGAACACCTGTAAATGCTCTGCCCTGTAACATAAAGTTCCCGACGATATTCTTTATCCGCTGTCACAATTTATGGCCTTGGGGTCTGTCATCGCAGCGCCTTTTTACTTCTCCCTAAGCTTAACCGGCAGCATCAAATCAATCTGCCCGGGAATGCCGTCCTCTTTCCACCCGTTGTGTGCGGCATACACCCAGTTCAGGTGTTCCTCCAGACATCCGCCCATATTTTCCTCTCCCAGTTGGCTGTACGCCGGCTCAAAGTCCTGGCTTTCATTGACCCACCTGGTCAAGTTCTCCCACAGCTGAAATTCCGGGAAAGGGATGGTCATCACCGCATACAGCCCACCCGAAAACTTCCTTTTTTCCATGGGAGCCTTTACTTCCATATCCTCCGGGATGGTCACCCAGTCCTCGTAGCCATGGCCCCCGTTTTCCAGGACGCCCGGGTTGGGGTGGTTGAAGCCGAACATCCGCGCGTCCGGCTTCTTTTCATATAGCCCGCTCTCCTGCACGAATCTGGTCACCACATCCCCCACCGTTTCCTCCGGGTTCTCCCCGATATAATGGTAGGCTGCCACGGTACAGGGAGGCAGGCGCAGGATTCTCACCGACAGTGTTTTGTCCAAGATTTCCCCAGCTCTGTTCAGTTCTTCCATACTTACGTTCTCCTTTATACTTGTTTTAGGAAAGGCAAGCGCGCCGGTAATCTCCGCCAGTTCCCCATCTTCCAGCAGTTCAAAATGGATCTGCTGTTTCCGGCATTGGTCAAGACGTCGGGCCAGCTGCTTCAAGAGTCTGCGAATGAGCGTGAGAGAAGCAATCTCATCGTCAAGCTCCGCCAATTTATCCTGCACTAGCCGGAGAGATTCGCCCTGCTTCGTATCCCCCAGGAGGACGGCTATTTCTTTCAGAGAAAGCCGCAGCTTTCTGAATATGAGAATCTGCTGCAGACGCCGGACAGCTTCTTCGTCGTATATCCGGTAGGCATAATCCTCACGCCGCCCGGCTTTGATCAGGCCGAGTTTTTCGTAATACCTAAGCATCCGCGGTGTAACGCCATACTTCCGGGAAACCTGGCTGATAGTGAGATATTCCATTGACTGCTCTCCTTCCTTTGTCTGCCAGTATAAAGGATGACATCGTGTCAAAGTCAAGAGGGTTTTTAGAGAATATTAAAATAAATCGCGAAAAAGCTTTATTTCCTGTTCTTTGGCGGATTCAAAATCCCATAATTCTCTTTTGGCTGCTTCTCTTGGTATCTTTGCTCACCTCCCCGCGTCAAATAGCGAAAGCAACTCTGTTAAAGAAAGTATCGTCCAAGCCTGTCCGTAATTTTTCAAAATATCCGGTATCCTTTGACGTAGAATTTTTTGTAACCAACCATTGTTTGCCCGATATCAAATACAACTGCTTTAAACATAGCTTTCTATGCCCTTTCCATTTTGCTATTCTCTTAACCTAACCTCCACATGATTACCTGTTTTACGCAAGTCCCTGTAAGTTCCTCATGTTCATCACAATGTCATAGTCTTTTCAGACAAGAATGTTTTTTATCTATTTCAAACCCGTTCTTTCTGTAAAAATTTAATGTACTTTCTTTATTCGATCCTGTTTCAAGAAAGACTTTATAGCATGTATGTTCCCTGGCTATTTCTGATGCTTTCTCCAACAATGCCGATGCATATCCTTTCTTTCTGTAATCTGCATGTGTCACAACATTTTCAATAACTGCAAAGGGTCTGACATTATGTGTTAAGCTTTCTATAATGGCCATTTGTATAGAGGAAACAACCTTTCCGGCTTCTTCTATCACCAGTAAGTACATATTTTCATCTTTCTCAAGCTTATCCAACAGACGTTCTCATAAATCCATATCCTGCTCTTCTTTGGGTGGAAAGTGTGTCAGATGTTCAAAATATAAAACTTTCAGATCATTTGCGTCTGTACGTTTTGCTTTCCTGATATACATATTATGCCTTTCCTCCTCGCAGCTTCTTTTATGTTCTTTTGTTTATCTGACACTCGCGGCATTCCTCAATTGTCCATGCAGGCATAACTTGTCTCCCGGCATTGTTATTCCACACTTACTTTCTTCGAAGCCAATACCATCCATGCCGGGAGCATCAAGTTCATTTTACATAAACCTGCCACAATATTTGCGTTTACGATATCCTGTACACGCCAATGAATATCCGGCATTATGTCATGGTAAGATTTTATGATTTTAGTTATTTAAGCCAATATGTCGTATGCACCTACTTGTGATATGGCTCCCAATATCATACCAAAGTGCGAAAAATCTCGTAATATTATTTCAGACAGAACACGAGTATGCTCTGCCTGTTATACTTACAAATACATTTTAGCTATTTCTTCCGCCAAATGAAACTTTTCCTGGATTTTCTTCAGAATAACGCTGTCTGCAATTTGTAAATCCTTTAATACTGATACCATAGCTATGATTCCTTCCTGTCTTCCTTCCTGTCTGCCTTCTTGTCTTCCCTTTTCAATTCCTTTCTCCTCCACACCCTTACTTAAATTACACATAAGCGACACCTCACTATCCAAGGCTAAAGTCATTCTGATAAGAAAATCATCCACAAATATCAGGCACTTGTCATGAGAACCTATAACGGAAGAGC
>JAAWBZ010000143.1 GCA_022792945.1 Oscillospiraceae bacterium
GCGCCAGCAAATAAATCCAACATCGTAAACGTATTGTTCATCATAACACCACCTCTTTGCCATTCAATTTCTTCTTGCTTGCTATATTACCACAAAATAGTACATTATGCAACGGGGCATATCACATGACAGCACAAGATACTGGATCAATAATGTGGACATCTCTATTCAGTTTCCTGGCATATCGTACCGTCATTGCCGCCCCTCCTCGCCACTCTCCATTGTAGATGGCCAGCAGGCAGGCGGCATGATCGACCAGATAGCGATTGCGTTCCAGCATACAGCCGTCATGGTATTCCTGGCTCACATACACAACCTCATCCGCCTGCCCCAGAATGGCAAAATAGCGTTCCCGCGCTGAAGCCGACCACCCGTCTGCCTGTCCCTCACAGGGCAGGACGCAGTGGAGCTTCAGCGCGGGAGTTTCTTTTTTCAAGGCCAGAACCGTCAGCGCAGCCCAGGTATCTGCTCCCTCCGCCATACCAGAAAAGAAGTCGGTGTACCCGGCTTTTACCAACTTAGTGATCTCTGCGGCAAGCGTCTGCTTCAGAGCGACACATCTGCCATCGGCCTCGTTATCACCCCAAGGAAATTTCTTCGGGCGATGACCCGTGAATGCACAGCACCATTCAATCATTGTAATCAGCCTCCTCTGCTTATATGGCTAAATAATGGCCATATTACATGGCCATTATATCAGCCATAATAGAAGCTGTAAAGAGGGTGGAAGCAATGATTCACTATGCGCCGTTGTGGAAAACGATGGAAGAACAAAAGGTAACGACCTATACTCTGCGGTTCAAACACGGAATGAGCCACGCAACTGTCCAACGCCTCCAGGCTGACATGCCAGTATCAACACATACCCTAAACAAACTATGTACGATTTTAAATTGCCGCCTGGAAGATGTGGCGGAATACGTCCCCGACAAATAACAGCTCTACGGGCCTGCGGATGCAGAACCGTAGAGCTGTTCATAATTGCGGAGCAAAAATCCCTATTTCCGTTTCTTCCCCCTCTGCGACACCGAACTTTTCAGCAATTCCGACTTCTGCGCAATCCGGGCCAGCCACCGTTTTTCTTCCTCGGTCAGCTTGTTGTAGCGGAGCTTTGTCTGCTTGCAGAACAGCATGATAAGCTGTTCCAGCTTACTGCCATTGAAACGAGCAACCTCCTCCAAGTCCTGTTTCAATTCTTCGGCAGCAGAGTTTTCCGGTGCGCTGTCACTCCGGCCTCGGTGTGCCTCCCGCATATCATCCATGATTGCGTCAATGTCACGATGCACCCGACTGGTGAAATATTCTCCCTCATCCACATGGGCCGATTGCAGAAGATAGGTCATTCTGTCGTTCTCTCCCGGCTGATACTTCTCCACGATTTCAGCCCGTGCCACATCTACCCATGCGTTCAGATTTTGTATCTGCATGGCGGCGATACCTTCCACATAAATCTGAATATCGGCCAACAGCTTTACAAAATCCGGATGCGCCACCAGTTCCCCCAGCAGAGCAGTATCCACCCGCCCCTCTTTCAATATTTCAATCATAGCGTCACTCAAACGCAGGTCTGCCAGATCAGCGTTTGGGTGGCGCTTTGTTTCTGTCAGGTCCAGAAGATAGTCAGCAGTCACGCCGTAAAACTTCGCCAGCTTGATGAGGGCATAGTGGCTGATGTCCTTGGTATCGTCCGCCTCGTAGCTGCCCAGTGCGGACGAGGACAGCCCCGTTTGCTCCGCAAGCTCTTTCAACGTCAGCTTGCGCTCCACCCGCAAATCTTTTATCCGTTCCTGTATCGTCAAAGACATATCGCTGCCCTCCATCTGATTTTACTGCCATTCTACCACATTTCCGAGAGCGTGGAAATATCCGGTTTTCAGGCCGGATTTCCTACCTCTTGGATATACGGGAGAGTGGCCTTTTTTCTGCTACGATGTTTGTGCCACACAGCATTGTAGCTTGAAAAAAGAATGACCGTCCGAAACGGATATGTTCCCCGGAGAAGTATCGCATGGAGCGTACCAACGGGAACGAAACGCCGCTGAAAGAACAGGGGCAGGAACGGGTTTCGGGGGAGAACGGCGGGAGTGCAGAGGGTGGCAGGCCCTTTGCGCCAAGTCCAGAGCGGCGAGCATCTGGTCAGTGTCCAGAGGTGACACCTTTGGGCCGGGTGCAGGGTGACAACGCCTGCTCCGGTGTCCAGAGGGTGAAACCCTTGGCCCAGGTAGGATTGATGCTTGCGTCAATCCATACTGGGTTATTATCTGGCGCAAAGCACTCAGATTCGGCGGCTTCGCCGCCCCTGGTCACTCCCGGAAAAGCAAAAAATGAGAAACAGGAAGGAGAGCAGAATGGCAAAAAGACTGACCCGGCACAACGGGAGGGCCGGAAAAAGCGGTGTCTACAAATCAACACACAATGATAGAACCTTTGATACCGAACACGCCGGCCACATTGACAGTGAGCGCATTCAGCAGAACATTTATTGGGATTGCTTCCGGGGCGTAACCTATCCGGCCCAGCAGGACGGGGAGGTTTCCTTCGCGGATGTGGAGCGTGCCTTTTATCTGAACCGCTACTCGGATTACCTTGACGGCCAGCATGAGCGGAACGCCAAACGCCGCCACTCTGAGCGTGACCGGAGCGTAGATGATCTGCTGGCTGATAAACGCTTCTGCCCGGAGGAAACCATCTACCAAATCGGCACAATGGAGGACTCCGTTTCCCCGGAAGTGCTTCTGGAAATCGTCGGAGAATTTATGATGGAGTTGGAGCGGCGCTTCGGGGAACACATCCACGTCATTGACTGGGCGCTCCATCTGGACGAGGCCACGCCCCATGTCCATGAGCGTCATGTGTTTGACTATGTGAACCGCTATGGCGAAGTCGAGCCGAAGCAGGAAAAGGCGCTGGAGGCACTTGAGTTTGAACTACCTGACCCGGAGAAAAAGCTGGGGCGCACCAACAACCGGAAGATGGTTTTCGATGTGGCCTGCCGGGTCATGCTGTTTGACATTTGCAGAAAACACGGTCTGGCGGTCGAGGAAGAACCTGACCCCGGCAACCGCGGGCGCAGTTATCTGATGAAGAACGACTATATCATTCAGAAGCAGAAAAAGGTGATCGAGGAACAGGCAGCAGCGATTGAGGAAAAGTCGCAAGAATTGGAATCTGTCTCCCTCCGGCTGGAAGATGCCGAGGCCCTGATTGATGAGGTCACGGAGATTGCCTACGACAAGGCCGTGGAGCTTGTGACCGATGCCGTCCGCGCCGAAACGCAGTTGCAGGATGAGAAGATCGTCTCCGATTACAAAGATTGGTGTTTGGCCCCGGAGCGGCGCTTTTCCCCAACAGAGAAAGGGCTTATCGGCAAGGTGCTGGGAAAGGCGCAGGAGCTGATCCGCAAAGCCGCTCAAAAGGTGCTTGCCAGAGTGCAGGCGGTCTTGCGAAAGCCGGAGGTCAGGACCGCCGCCACCAGGCAAATTAAGGAGAAGGCCAGAGAGTCTGTCCTCGCTAAACTGGAACAGGGCAGGGCCGAGATTGCTAGACAGGATGCCGAGCGCAAGGCGGCGCAGTCCGTCAAGCGGGGTATGGAGCGATAATCGCTATTACACTGACAGAGGGATTTTTGGTAGCCGCTGCCGAAATTCCCTCTGTCACGTTTTTTGAAACAGGGCTGTCATGCCATTAGCCCGGTTTTTTCAAATTTGCTCATAACCATAGCAGGAGGGCGCGGCAGACGCCCGATTTTTTACAGATTGGAGGTATGCGAGATTGAATGAAAATGAAAAATTGCAGTCCGGGTTTCCCGACTGGCTGACGGAGGATTATAAGCTCATAGAGCCGGAGTTCTGCCGGTCGTTCCTTCGGGAACATCCCATGCGCTGCATCCGGGGGCGGTTCTACACGGTGGACGGGCTGGTGGCGGACGAGATCAGTCTGAAAAAGGAAATCTATGACCAAATCAGCCCGTGGCTGGAAATCAAAATCGCCAGGAAGGTGGACGAACTTCTGAACGCCCTGCGGATGGCGGCGTACTCGGAGCCGATAGCGTTGGAGTGCGACCGTATCCATGTTGCCAACGGCACATTGTTTGTGGATGGCCGGTTCTCTCCAGAGAAAGCCTACTGCAACAACCGCCTGACCGTCAACTATCGCCCTGATACGCCGCCGCCAGAGAAGTGGCTTCGGTTCCTGTCGGAGTTGCTGTACCCGGAGGACATCCCCACCTTACAAGAATACCTGGGGTACTGCCTGCTCCCCAC
>JAAWBZ010000272.1 GCA_022792945.1 Oscillospiraceae bacterium
GACTACGACCGGATGCTGCGCACCATCGCCCAGTACGAGGAGCGGGGCATGACCCGGGAGCAGGCCCAGGTGGAGGCCTTCTACGTCAACACCAAGAAGGGGGAGTAAGGCATGGGAAAACCCACAGGATTTCTGGAGTACCAGCGGCAGGCCGACCCTGCCCAGGCCCCTCTGGAGCGGATCAAGCACTATGACGAGTTCCACCCCCGGCTGGGCCGGGAGGAGCGCCGCCGCCAGGGGGCCCGCTGCATGGAGTGCGGCGTCCCCTTCTGCCAGTCGGGGGCGGTGCTGGGGGGGATGGTCTCAGGCTGTCCCCTCCACAACCTGGTGCCCGAGTGGAACGACCTGATCTATACCGGCAATTTCGGCCACGCCCTGGACCGGCTGCTGAAAACCAACAACTTCCCGGAGTTTACCGGGCGGGTGTGCCCCGCCCTGTGCGAGGCGGCCTGCACCTGCGGCCTCCACGGGGAGCCGGTCACTGTCCGGGAAAACGAGCTGGGCATCATCGAGGACGCCTGGGAGCGGGGGCTGATTCAGCCCCGCCCCCCCCAGGTGCGCACCGGCAGGCGGGTGGCGGTGGTGGGGTCCGGCCCAGCGGGGCTGGCTTGCGCCGACCAGCTCAACCGGCGGGGCCACAGCGTCACTGTCTTTGAGCGGGAGGACCGCCCCGGCGGCCTGCTGATGTACGGCATCCCCAACATGAAACTGGACAAGGGGATTGTCCGGCGGCGGCTGGATCTCATGGCCGCCCAGGGGGTGGAATTTGTCACCGGCGTGGAGGTAGGGAAGGACAAAGCGGCGGAGCTGCTGGACGGCTTTGACGCGGTGGTGCTCTGCTGCGGGGCCTCCAACCCCCGGGATCTGAAGGTAAAGAACCGGCAGGCCCAGGGGGTGTGGTTCGCAGTGGACTTTTTGAAGGAGACCACCCGCAGCCTGCTCAATTCCGGCCTGGCCGGCGGCAAGTACCCCTCCGCCCAGGGGAAGAATGTAGTCATCGTGGGGGGCGGCGACACGGGTAACGACTGCGTGGGCACCTGTCTCCGCCAGGGCTGCAAAAGCGTGGTGCAGTTGGAGATGTTGCCCAAGGCCCCGGATGCCCGGGCGGAGGACAACCCCTGGCCCCAGTGGCCCAGGATTTGCAGGACCGGCTACGGCCAGGAGGAGGCTATCGCGGTATTCGGCCAGGATCCCCGGCGCTATCAGACCACCGTTACCGAGCTGATCAGCGATGAGGGCGGGGCGCTGAAGGGGATCAGGACCGTAGAGCTCCAGGAGGATCTGTCCCCGGTGGAGGGGAGCGGGCAGACGCTGGACTGCGATCTCCTGCTCATCGCCGCCGGGTTCCTGGGGGCCCAGCCGGAGACCGCCGGGGCCTTCGGGGTGGAGCTCACCCCCCGCTCGGTGGTCAAAAC
>JAAWBZ010000273.1 GCA_022792945.1 Oscillospiraceae bacterium
ACTGGATGAAACGGCAAAGACCGAGGCTGCTCTCATCATCCTGGCCATGAACGCCAGCCTCCGGCTGGTGCGTTGGCTTGCCCTCTTTTTCCGTTCCATTCTGTTCTTGTTCCCTTATGTGCTTTTTTCAGCAAGCCCTAATTCTATCTGGAACAAGAAGCAACTGGACAATCCGCTTGAGAGACAGGCCGGTTTCCCCGATACCCATGAGCACATCATTGAGGACGATGTGTTTGAGAAGGTCCAAGTCATTCGCCAGCAACGGCACCGCATGACCCGCACTGGCAGGAGCAGTATCTTTTCCGGGCTTGTCTGTTGTGCCGACTGTGGTTTCAAGATGAAGTACGGCTCTTCCAACAACGGCGACCTCGCCCATGACTTCTTTGACTTTTCTCTGCACAAGAAGCACAGGTAGAAATGCGGCGACCACTTCATCCGGGTCAAGGTTTTGGAGCAGTTGGCCCTGAAACATATGCAACTGGTGATGGGGTATATTCTCCGACATGAGGGCTACTTCCGTACCGTGATGGAATAGCAGATGAAGTTGGAGGGTGCGGAAAAGTTGACGATCGTCCGCAAGTACTAAAAACGGGCAGGCCCGGACGATCTACATCAGCGACGATATCATGAGCCTGGTCCAGTCATACTGGTACGAGAAAAAACAAGAGGCGTCCATGAACAGGATACCGTTCAGCGATTACCTGTTCACCAATGAGCGCGGGGAGCTGATGCACCCGGACACGTTCACAAAACATCTGCGGAAGCTCTACGACGAGAACGGGTTCCCACGGGAGTACCATCTCCACACCCTCCGCCACTACTTTGTCTCAACTATGCTCCACAACGGCGTGGACAAGCAGACCGTGGCGGAGCTGGCCGGTCACGGGGATACCGGATTTCTGGAGCGCACCTACTGCCATCCGCAGATGCGGCTGAAGCAGGATGCCGCAAACCAGCTCACCCACAGTCTTTTTGATACGCCGGGCAGTTGTGCCAACGGCACT
>JAAWBZ010000274.1 GCA_022792945.1 Oscillospiraceae bacterium
CTGTTTTACAATGTACGCCGTTTCCGGGTCGGGCAATAGATGATTGCGGTCGTTTGGGTCGGCTATGTAACCGTAAGGCACTTCGCCGTTGACGCGCTCTCCTTTTTTTCATCCCCATTTCATCACGATGGGGTATTTTTTATTTGCAGGGAGTTGAGAACACATGAACGCCCAAGTGATCGCCGTAGTCAATCAAAAAGGCGGTACGGGCAAAAGCACAACTTGTGCCAATCTTGGTGTCGGACTGGCCCAGGCCGGGAAAAAGGTGTTAGTGGTCGATTGTGACCCCAAATGCCGAAAAAAAGAAAATGCCGAGGAACTGAAAAGATTTTGGCGAAACAAGCATTACGCAATAAATTCTCGGCATAACAAACAGCAAAGTCACATAACACACCATCTTTCTCAAACTATGGGTTATCAAAAAAGCAAACGCCCCGGAGGACATCCGGAGGCGTTTGCCGTGATTTGGGCGAATATCAGTATAAGCCAGCGAGTTTGCGTAACACTTCATCATCAGATGTATCCCAAATGGGAGTTTCATCGCCTGGAATATTTCTCGGAGTGGCTTTCTCAATGGCTTTACGTTTCATTTCTGTGTCAGCATACGCATAGATCCGAGTGGTTTCTTCCGAGGCGTGGCCGAGAAACTCGCTCAGAATAGACAAAGGCATCCCTCCACGGTACAAGTGAATGGCTCGCGTGTGCCCTTATGGCATAATAAGGACTTACAAGCGTATTTTTTATACTGCCTAGTTCAACTCAATCCCGTCCTTTTTCGCTGTTGCTGTATGGCGGGTTTTACATTTTGAGTGGTTTTGAACCAAGGAAGAAAAACGCCTAAAGGGAAAAAATAAGGGAAAACATTTGGACGTATACCTACTGTGGCAGTGGCGTGGCAGAGGCATGGGGTATTCTTCTGCAAATAGCTCCATATCCGTGCTTTTGTAGGACTGGTTTGCTGAATGACAGCTTCAGCGATCCTGTCGAGCCCCTTATCATCCAGAGGATCAACAGAGGCCGCCCCCATATACCAGGCCGCGCGGGCCTCCATGCAGACATCTAGCGATAAGTCAGCAACGACAAAGAACACGATTTCCGGGGTGGAATGCGGCCCATAGTCAACGATTCGGATACAGTTAAACGGGCCGCCCGCGATCCGTTGAGCTATATCTTTCCGGGCCCTATAGAGTCGCTTCGCTAAATCCGGCGGCATCACAACCGACGATGAGCAATGCAGCGTGATTAGCATTGCGCTTGTAAAGTCCTCAGAGATAATCTTTGCAACTCTCTGACAAATAGTACTTTTGTACATAGTTTC
>JAAWBZ010000275.1 GCA_022792945.1 Oscillospiraceae bacterium
CATTTTTCCATGAATACCGCTCCTTTACTGTCAGATCTCCCGCCGGCCCCCCAGCGCCCGCTCGTCGGCGCAAAGTCCGCTGTGCTCCGCTTCCTTGCGCCTCCTCTCCCCACAAAGCCTGAAGGACGGCTTTGCGGGGGCACCTATATTTCCCGCCGGCCCTCCAGCGCCCGCATGAGGGTGGCGTCGTCGGCGAATTCCAGATGGCTGCCCACCGGGATGCCGTAGGCCAGCCGGGTGGTCCTCACTCCGAAGGGCTTGAGCAGGCGGCTGAGGTACATGGCGGTGGTCTCTCCCTCGGTGTCCGGGTTGGTGGCCATGATGACCTCCTCCACGCCCCCGGCGGACACCCGCTCCACCAGCTGCTGGATGCGCAGCTCGTCCGGGCCGATGTGGTTCATGGGGGAGATCACCCCGTGGAGCACGTGGTACACCCCGCCGTACTCCCGGGAGCGCTCCATGGCCACCACGTCCTTGGGGTCGGCCACCACGCACACGGTGGCATGGTCCCGCTTGGAGGAGGCGCACAAGGGGCACTCCCCCTCGCCGTCGGTGAGGTTCTGGCACACGGGGCAGCAGCCGATGCTTTTTTTCGCGTCCAGCAGGGCGGCGGCGAAGTCCTGGGCGGTCTGCTCCGGCTGGTCCAGGATGAAGAAGGCCAGACGCTGGGCGCTCTTGCGGCCCACGCCGGGCAGCTTGGCGAACTGCTCCACCAGGTTTTCCAGAGCGGCGGGGAAGTAGTCCATGGGAACACGCACCTCCGTGAACATGGGAAAAATTTATCCGTCGTAGTGCTTGTGACAGGTGTAGTACCAGCCGGGCTGGTCAAGGGGAGGCCACCAGCCCTCCAGGGGCCTGTTCATCCAATCGCCTCAGCCCCGCAAGGCGGCGATGGCCGCCGCCGGGTCCTGGGCGCCGTACACCGCCGACCCGGCCACCAGCACCGTGGCCCCAGCTTCAATGACCGTTTTGGCGTTGGCGGGGCCCACCCCGCCGTCCACCTCCAGCTCGCAGGCGGGATTGTACCGGTCGATAATGGCCCGGACCTCCCGGATGGTGTCCAGCTGATGCTCCATGAACTTCTGCCCGCCGAAGCCGGGCTCCACCGTCATCACCAGCACCATGTCCACCTGCCCCAGATAGGGCAGGATGGCTTTGGCCGAGGTGATGGGCCGCAGGGCCACCGCCTTTTTCACCCCGCAGTCCTCCATGGCCCGCAGGGCGTCGGCGATATGGGCGGGGTGGTCCGCCTCCAGGTGGACGCACAGCAGGTCCGCCCCGGCGTTGGCGAACTGCTGGATGAAGCGCGCCGGTTTGTCGATCATCAGGTGGACGTCCAGGAACATATC
>JAAWBZ010000276.1 GCA_022792945.1 Oscillospiraceae bacterium
ATGGATCACCTCACCCATGAGCCAGAAATCTTCCTTTTCCCGGGAGGTACGCCAGCGCATTTCCTTCATAAAATCAAAAGTCAGACAATCCGCACAGTCCAGCCGGATTCCATCGATATCAAATTCCTGAATCCAGAAATGAATCACATCGAAGAGATACTCTCTCACCGCCCCTTCCCAGAGGTTCAGGTTAACCAACTCAAAACAGTTCCTCCATGCCTCATAGCCAAAACCATCATTGTAAGGGTTGTTCCAGCCAAAATTGATTCCCTTGTACCAATTCACATAAGGAGAGTGTTCCCGGTTTTTCTGAATATCCTGAAAAGCAAAAAACTCTCGGCCTGTGTGGTTGAACACCCCGTCCACCACCACACGAATTCCTGCCTCATGACATTTAGCCACAAATTCCCTGAAATCATCATTGTCACCCAACCGACGGTCCACACGCCGGTAATCCCTCGTATCGTAACCGTGGGTGGTGGATTCAAACAGCGGGCCTATATACACCGCTGTACAGCCCAGATCCTTCATGTGCTCAATCCAGGGAAAAAGCGCCCTCATACGGTGCTCTATCTCTGTGCCCTCGTTTCTCTTGGGTGCCCCCAAAAGCCCCAGGGGATATATATGATAAAAAACAGCCTCATTGTACCAAGCTCTCATTTCTGTATACCTCCAAGATGTTCATTGTGAAATGCAGGGCATCAGCCGACTCATTGTACTGTAACGGTAAATCTAGCACAGCTTTCAGCTGAAAATACCGTGCATAAACTGTTTCGCCAGAGCCTCTTTCGTTTCCGGCGGCACGTGAAAGTCTTCCGACTGACGGGCTGACATGAGAAGCATATAGTGATCCAGCATTCCTGTAAACCCCAGCGCGAACTGCTCCTGCCGTCCGTTCATGTTGCCGAGCTGGTCCGATGCACCGGAAAATATCTGCACCATCTGTTGATATAAATCCTCCGCAAAGGGTCTTACCACCTGATATGCCTCATTCTCCCTGGCAGAATAAAATAATGCCATCATAAGCATATATGCTTTACGGTGATCCATCGCATAATCAATATATGCGGCGGCTATTCTGGGAAGCGTACGCCAGACTCGTTCATCAGGATCGTTCTCCTTGAATACCGTGTGTTTAAAAATCTCATATTCCCGACTCAGAAGCTCCTTCAAAAGACCCTGCTTATTCCCAAAATAATAGTAGAGGGTAGGCTTTGTCACGCCGGCCATCTCCGCCAGCTCCTGCACTCCCACAGCATCGTAGCCTCTGGCATGAAACAAATCCAGAGCGCAGTTCAGGATTTTCTCTTTATTATCCATAATTCCCTCCTATGTATTCTATTATACCGCTCGGTATATAATCTGTCAATGTTTTATTCCAGAGAAGCAATAAGACTTTCTCATTTCTATCGTTCAATTATAGGACACAGATCTGCTATATAAGATAAAGTCTAATATTTGACAATCCAATATCTTTATGAAAGTGAGAAAACGTATGAGCCGAGAAGATGTACGTACCTATGTAAATCAGTACTGCAGACTAAGAGACCTACAGTTTGCCGCCTATGAGCTGTACGCAAGAAAGTATAATCTGACAGCAAAAGAATTATTTGTGCTGGATTTAATCTGGTTTGCGCAAGACGGTTG
>JAAWBZ010000150.1 GCA_022792945.1 Oscillospiraceae bacterium
CATGCACTTTTATTTTTTTATCTGCTTTATCAGGGTCAGAGCCGATAGGTTGATACTGTATACCGTATAATTTTACTTCGATAATGCTAATTATAAGCAACATTGGCGGTAGTATTTCATTTAACTAATTACCATTGGTTCACACAGTACTTTGCATTTACTGCAAAGTACGTAAGAAAGTGATTCAGGTGTGAGCAAATCCTATTCGCGAAGCGAATTTTAAATGGATTTGCGAAAGTTGCTGCGAACGGAGCGAACAGTAACAAGAAATTAACTGGTTTCATCCAAAAGGAGAAGATTTATCGACGGATACCCTTTTCTGTGATATGATAATGGTTAATTATCATAATGCAGAAAGGGGTATTTTCTATGGGAGATACGTCTGAAAATAATAAAGAAGATAAATTGAGCGGAAGAGTGCAGAAACACATCTGTATAGGAGTTCTGGCCCATGTAGACGCAGGAAAGACAACATTGTCCGAGGCCATTCTTTACGAAACCGGAAGAATCCGCAAACCAGGCAGAGTAGACCATGGAAATGCCTGCTTGGATACCCACGAGCTGGAACAGAGCCGCGGGATTACGATTTTTTCCAGCCAGGCGGAATTTATGCTGGGGGAACAGTCGGTTACCCTGTTGGATACGCCGGGGCATGTGGATTTTTCGGCAGAGATGGAGCGTACGCTGCAGGTTTTGGATTATGGGATTCTGGTGATTAATGGGGCGGACGGGGTGCAGGGGCATACCCGTACACTGTGGCGTTTGTTGGAGCGGTATCAGATTCCCGTATTTCTTTTTATTAATAAAATGGATATGGAGGGGGTCCAGGAAGCAAAGCTGATGGCAGAGCTTAGGGAGCAGTTGTCCGAGGCCTGCGTTTCCTTTGGAACATGGGACGGAAAGGCAGAAGAGGGCAGAGAAAAGGACAGCGGTTTTCAGTCTAGGGAGTTGGAAGCTATGGCAGTAACGGATGAGGACGCGCTGGAAGAATATTTAGAGACAGATACGCTTTCGGAGAAAATGCTTTGCCGGCTGATTCGGATGCGGAGCGTATTCCCATGCTATTTTGGTTCCGCCTTAAAGTTTCAGGGCGTGAAACGCTTTCTGCAGGGACTGGAGCGCTATATAGAACCGGGAATTTATCCGGAAGCCTTTGGGGCAAGAGTTTTTAAAGTATCCAGAGACGCCGCCGGAATGCGTCTGACCCATATGAAAATAACCGGAGGGAGCTTAAAAGTAAAGGAGCTTTTGAAAGGGAAAAGGCCAGGGGGAGGCGAGACAGACACAGCCTGGGAAGAGAAAGTGAATCAGATTCGGATTTATTCCGGAGACAAATACGAACTGGAGCAGGAGGTTTCTGCCGGAAGGATCTGCGCGGTGACGGGGCTTAATTGGACCCGCCCGGGAGAGGGGCTGGGAGGAGAACAGGGGCAGACGGCTCCGATGCTGGAGCCGGTGCTGAGCTACCGGGTTCTTCTGCCGGAAGGGGCGGACGCCCACACGACGCTTCCCAAGCTGCGCCAGATGGAGGAGGAAGACCCTATGCTCCGGATTCTTTGGAGGGAGGATGCCGGGGAAATCTATGTGCAGATTATGGGAGAAATCCAGTTGGAGATCTTAAGAAGCCTGATTGAAAAACGCTATGGCATTCAGGTATCCTTTGACGCCGGGAACATCGTATACAAAGAAACGATCCGAAATCAGGTGGAGGGTGTGGGACACTTCGAGCCTCTGCGCCATTATGCAGAGGTGCATCTGATCCTGGAACCGGGAGAGCCTGGCAGCGGTCTTAGTTTTGCTTCGGACTGCAGCGAGGACATGCTGGACAGAAACTGGCAGAGGCTGATACTGACCCATCTGCAGGAGAAAGAGCATAAGGGAGTGCTGACGGGCTGCGCGGTTACGGATATGAAGATTACCCTTGCGGCAGGCCGGGCGCATAACAAACATACCGAGGGCGGGGATTTCCGTCAGGCTACGTACCGGGCGGTGCGCCAGGGTTTGATGCAGGCGGAAAGCGTGGTTTTGGAGCCTTGCTATGGCTTTACGCTGGAAGTGCCGACCGAATATGTGAGCCGGGCGCTGAATGATATCCAGAAAATGCATGGGGAATTTGAACCGCCGGAAACAGACGGAGCGTTTTCTATGATAAACGGAAGCGCGCCGGTTTCGGGAATGCGGGAATACCAGTTGGAAGTGACTGCCTATACCAGAGGAAGGGGACGGCTGTTTAGTTGGCTGAAGGGCTATGAACCTTGCCGGAATAAAGATGAAGTAATAGAGGCGGCCGGGTATGACGCGCTGGCGGATACCGAGAATCCCTCAGGTTCCATATTCTGTACGCACGGCGCGGGCGTTTACGTACCCTGGGACGAGGTGTTCGGACAAATGCACATTGAGAGTCAGCTTACGAAACGGAAAGAGCAGGAAAAGAACCGGGCGGAGCGTCAGAATGCCCAGAACAGGGGGAAAACCCGAATGGCCGGTAAAAAAGCGCCTTCCATGGCGGCGGCATCCGGCTGGGATGAAGGGGAGGAGAAAGAACTAGAGGATATCTTTATTCGGACCTATGGAAAAATTGAGCGGAAGAATCCGCCGGGGCGGAAAATGGTAAGCGCAGAAACAGAGGTATCCCCTCGGAAGAAGGCCGCCGTCAGAGAATATCTGCTGGTGGACGGATATAATATTATATTTGCATGGGAAGAACTGAAAGAATTGGCAAAGGATCATATGGAGGCGGCGAGAAGCAGACTGATGGATATTCTGAGCAATTATCAGGGATTTCGGAAGTGTACCTTGATCCTGGTATTCGACGCTTATAAGATAGAAGGAGAAGCGCTGGAGATTCAGAGGTATCACAATATTCATGTAGTATTTACAAAGGAAGCGGAAACCGCGGATCAATATATCGAGAAGGTGGTGCATGAGATCGGGCGGAAATATCAGGTGACG
>JAAWBZ010000129.1 GCA_022792945.1 Oscillospiraceae bacterium
ACGGCCGCTACGGCGTCTGGGGGTTCCAGTACGCCCGGCAGGAGAACGGATATTTCTTCCCCAACGACCAGCTCACCGTGGGGATCGACGGGGCGGACGGCTCGGTGTGCTCCTATTCCCAGTCCTGGACCGAGGACGTGAACTTCGACAGCCCGGATGGGATCGTCTCCAAGGAGGAGGCGGTGAGCGCCTACTTCAAGACCTTCCAGATCGAGAAGGGCTATGTGGCGGTGCCCCAGAAGCTGGACCTGTCCGACCCGGACCACGTCCCCCTGGCCGAGCTGGGCTACCAGACGCTGAACAGCCTGAAACTGGGCTGGCAGCTGGCGGCGCCGGAGGAGAACGTGATGGGCATCGACGCCAAGACCGGCCGGCCGGTGGTCTTGAGCGCCGGGGCGGCGGGGTCCTTGAAGTACAGCGACCTGGCGGACTCCCCGGCCAAGCGCGCCGCCGAGACGCTGGCGGGCTATGGCATCGGCTACGCCGGAGGGAAGTTCCAGCCGGACAAGAAGCTGACCCAGCTGGATCTGGTGGCACTGCTGGCCAGCAGCCAGGGCATGGCGATCGACCCCGAGGCTCCGGCCGACGGCAGCATCGACCAGGCCTACCGGACGGTCTACCGGATGGGGGCCCTGCGGCGGGAGGACCGGGAGGACGGACGGCAGCTGACCCGGCTGGACGCGATCCGGATGGTGCTGGACGCGGGCGGCTATAAGCCCGCCGCCCAGCTCCAGGGGATCTACCGGACGGACTTCGCCGACGAGGCGGAGATCGGCAAGGATATGCTGGGCTACGCCGCGCTGGCCCAGGCCCTGGGGATGGTGAAGGGCGGCAGCCAGGGCCGTTTGGATCCCAGCGGCGCCGTCACCCGGGGAGATGCCGCCATGATGCTGCTGGCTTTCATGGAGCGGGCCTGACCCGGGCGCCGTCCCGGCGGCTGGGGCGGGATCAGGATGAACAGCCCTGAAAGAGGAAAAAGGATCTCCCGATCGGGAGATCCTTTTTCTGTCCCCTCCGGCCGGGCGGGGGTCACTCCTCCCGCTCCAGCTCCCGGATCAGGTCCACCATCTCGATGGCCCCCACGGCGCAGTCGAAGCCCTTGTTCCCGGCCTTGGTGCCCGCCCGCTCGATGGCCTGTTCGATGTTCTCGGTGGTGAGCACGCCGAACATCACCGGCACCCCGGTCTCCAACGACACGGCGGCGATGCCCTTGGACGCCTCATTGCACACATAGTCGTAGTGGCTGGTGGCCCCACGGATCACCGCCCCCAGGCAGATCACCGCGTCGTACCGCCCGCTCTTGGCCATCTTGGAGGCGATGAGGGGGATCTCGAACGCGCCGGGCACCCAGGCCACGTGGATGTCCTGCTCCCGCACGTCGTGGCGGAGCAGGCCGTCCATGGCCCCGCCGAGGAGCTTGGAGGTGATGAACTCGTTGAACCGGGCGCACACGATGCCCACCCGGATCCGATCGGATACCAGCTTGCCTTCAAAGGTCTTCATGATGATGTTCCTCCTCGTTCGATCATTGATAGTTCAGGATGTGGCCCATCCGGGCCTGTTTGGTCTTAAGGTAGAAGAGGTCGTGGGCGGTGGCCGTCATCTGGATGGGCACCCGCCGGACGATCTCCAGGCCGAACTCGGACAGCTGGTAGACCTTGTCCGGGTTGTTGGTGAGCAGGCGCATGCTTTTTACCCCCAGTTCCCGGAGGATCTGGGCGCCGATGTGGTACTCCCGCTGGTCCCCGGCGAAGCCGAGGGCCAGGTTGGCCTCCAGGGTGTCCATGCCCCGCTCCTGGAGCTCATAGGCCCGCAGCTTGTTGATCAGGCCGATGCCCCGGCCCTCCTGGCGCATGTAGAGCAGGATGCCCCGGCCCTCCTGCTCGATCTGGGTCAGGGCTGCGGCCAGCTGCTGGCCGCAGTCGCACCGCAGGGAGCCGAAGGTGTCCCCGGTGAGGCATTCGGAGTGGACCCGGCACAGCACGTCCCGGCCGTCGCCGATCTCCCCCTTCACCAGGGCCACATGGTGCTCGCCGCTGAGGCGGTCCACGAAGCCGCAGGCGGTGAACCGGCCGTATTTGGTGGGCAGATCCACCGAGGTCACCCGGTCCACCAGGACATCGCGGCACTTGCGGTAGTTCTGCAGGTCCTGGATGGTGATGAACTTCAGCCCCCACCTCCGGGCCAGCTGGGCCAGCTCGGGGGTGCGCATCATGGTGCCGTCCTCCCCCATGATCTCGCAGCACAGCCCGCACTCCTTCAGCCCCGCCAGGCGGCACAGGTCCACCGTGGCCTCGGTATGGCCGCTGCGCTCCAGCACGCCGTTCTTCCTGGCCAGCAGGGGAAACATGTGCCCCGGGCGGCGGAAGTCCTCGGGGCGGGCGTCCTCGGCCACGCAGGCCAGGGCGGTGATCGACCGCTCGGCGGCCGAGATGCCGGTGGAGGTGGAGATGTGGTCGATGGACACGGTGAAGGCCGTCTCGTGGTTGTCGGTGTTCCGCCGCACCATCTGGGGGATCCGGAGCCGCTCCACGAATCCCTCCGACATGGGCATACAGATCAGCCCCTTGCCGTGGGTGGCCATGAAATTGATGTTCTCGGTGGTGGCGAACTGGGCCGCGCAGATGAGGTCCCCCTCGTTCTCCCGGTCCGGGTCGTCCGTCACCAATATGATCTTGCCCTCGCGCAGATCGTCCAGGGCCTCGTCCACTGTGTTGAATGCGATCATCGCCGATCCTCCTAAAATCCGCACCGGGACAAAAGGTCCCGGGTGACGCCGCCCGCCGTTCCCCGTGCGGGGGTGGGGGAGAGCAGCTTTTCCACATATTTTCCGATCATGTCCGCCTCCAGGTTCACCAGGTCCCCCGGGGCCCGTTCTCCCAGCACCGTTTGGGCGGCGGTGTGGGGGATGACGGAGACGGAGAAGTCCCGATCCGTCACCGCCGCCACGGTGAGGCTGATCCCGTCGATGGCGACGGAGCCCTTTTCCACCACATACCGCAGCACCTCCGGCCCCGCCGCCACGGTGTACCACACGGCGGTGTCATCCCGGCGGACGCGGACGATCTTGCCCACTCCGTCCACATGCCCGGCCACCAGGTGGCCGCCGAACCGGCCGCCCGCCGCCATGGCCCGCTCCAGGTCCACGCGGGACCCGGGGGACAGCCCCGCCAGAGTGGAGCGGTCCAGGGTCTCGTGCATCACGTCCGCTGAAAAGCCGTGGCCGGACAGGGCGGTGACGGTGAGGCAAACGCCATTGACGGCGATGCTGTCGCCGGTCTTGGTGCCCTCCAGCACCGCGCCGGCCCGGACGGTCAGCACGGCGGAGCGGCGGCCCCGCTGGAGGCGCTCTACCGTCCCGACCTCCTCAACGATCCCGGTAAACAGGATAGATCACCTCGCTCTCCATCAAAAAGTCCTCCCCCAGCCGGATGGCCGTGGTGTTGGCCAGCCGGAACGCGCCCTCCGGATGGGGGACGCCCATCCCCTCCACCGGGGTCTTGGCCTCCCGCCCGCCCAGCAGCTTGGGGGCGATGTACGCCTGCACCTTCCGGACCACGCCCTGCTCCAGCGCCGCCCAGTTCAGAGTGCCGCCCCCCTCCAGCAGCACGCTGTCGATCTCCGCCTGGCCCAGCCGGGCCATCAGCTCGTCCAGGTCCACATGGCCGTCCCGTTCCCCCACCCGCAGCACCCGGCACCCGGCCCGCTCGTAGGCCAGACGTTTTTTTTCATCGGCACAGCAGGTGGCCAGGAGGGTGGGGACCTCGTCGGCAGTGGCCACGACCCGCGCCGTCAGGGGGGTGCGCAGGCGGGTGTCGCACACCACCCGGAGGGGGCTCCTGCCGCCGGGCAGGCGGCAGGTGAGCGATGGGTCGTCGGCCAGCACCGTCCCTACCCCCACCATGATGGCGGACAGCCGGTGGCGCTGGGCCTGGACGTGGGCCCTGGCCTCCTCCCCGGTGATCCATTGGGACGCCCCGGTATGGGCGGCGATCTTGCCGTCCATGGTCATGGCGTATTTCATCACCACGAAGGGCCGTCCGGTGCGGATGTAGTGGAAAAATACCTGGTTGAGCCGGACGCACTCCTCCTCCAGCACGTGCTCCACCACCTCTACCCCCCGCGCCCGCAGGAGCTCCAGCCCCTTGCCCGCCACCAGGGGGTTGGGGTCGCCGGAGCCCACCACCACCCGGCGGATGCCCGCGGCCAGGATGGCGTCGGTGCAGGGGGGCTGGCGCCCGTAGTGGCAGCAGGGCTCCAGGGTGACGTACAGCTCGGCCCCCCTGGGGTCCTCCGTGCAGGAGGCCAGGGCGCTGCGCTCGGCGTGGGCCTGGCCGCACCGCTCGTGCCAGCCCTGGCCCAGGATCCGGCCGTCCCTGACGATCACCGCGCCCACCATGGGGTTGGGGGCGGTCCAGCCCGCGCCCCGCTGGGCCAGCTCCAGGGCCAGGCGCATGTAGTCCCGGTCGTTCAACCGCATCACCTCAAACCATACAAAAAATGCCCGGAACGCGATCGTTCAGGGCATGGAGAGGGATGGACGCGGAGACCCCGCCCGCGGCAGACAAAAAGCTCTGGAACGTCGCCATTCCAGAGCAGAGCCGCCGGCGCGGGGAAAGAGAGTCCCAGCGTCGTACGATCTTCCTTTTATCCAGACTATACTGTCGGCCTCGGAGTTTCACCGAGTCTGCCTTTCGGCCCGCGGGCTGTACCGCCGGTGGGGAATCACACCCCGCCCTGAAGATCTTGTTCGATTGTGATTTGAAGTATACACGCTTGAGGCGGGGTTGTCAAGGGGGAATCTGCCTTGTGGGGCGGAAGATCGCTACGTTTTCTTTTGCAGCCTGCGCTTGGTGCCGTCCGGCTCCAGGAGATAGGTGTTGTCCAGGTGGGCGGTGAGGCTGGCCTTCACGCTGGCGATATACTCCTTTCGCAGGGCGTCCCGCTCCGCCAGCTCGGCGGAGGAGAGGACCTCTCCCGCCTTCACCCGGCGGGCAAATTCGTTGATGCGGTCGATCTTTTTCTGGTCCATTACAGATACCTCTCGATCTCGATGATGATCCGGCCCTTCCGGGACTGGC
>JAAWBZ010000137.1 GCA_022792945.1 Oscillospiraceae bacterium
CCCTTCCCGGGTGAACACCGCCACATAGCCGTATTTCCAGCCCAGCTCCAGCGCCGACGTGAAATGCTCCCGCCAGTCGTCACCCTCCATGCGGTAGCGGCAAATGGAAATCAGGATCAGCGTTTCCAGCATATCCAGGGGGCGGGCCTACCGCCGGGTGTAGTCCAGACTCCGGCCCAACAGCAACAGCGCGGCGTGATACTGCCGATGCTTGATGCAGCAGCGGGCCTTGGTGAGATAGCGGTAACGCTCCATCCCGTAAAAGACGGCCTCGTTGGGGGCCAGCTCGGAGAACCAGACGGAGGCGAAGGTTCCGCCATCCAGCAGGCTTAGGCGGCAGCGCATGGCGTCTATGTTGGGCAGCAGGCGGGCGACGTTTCTCTCCACAATTTCAGCGCGGAACTGGAGCAGAAGCTCCTGGGCCTTGTCGATACTCCCCGCGGCCAGCAGCGTGCGGACCAAAAGGGCGGTGAGAACGAACTCCATTTCCGGCGTGCCCTTGGCCCGCAGCTCCTCCTGCAGGGCGGTCAGGGTCAGGAACCGGCCGGATACGTCCTCGCCCTTTTCCAGCAGGCTCTCCGTCAGGGCAATATCGCCCAAACCGACGCCGTACCGTCCCAGAACCTTTTCCACCGGGATGCGGATGGTATTGTAGAGCCGCTTATCCTTGGGCACCCACTCGGAGAAGTCTTTCCCGCCCCGCAGGAGACTTGGCAGATTGCTGGTCACACTCATCTCCGGCAGGGTCAGTGTTTTGGAGGTCAAAAGCTGGTAGACGGCGGGGAGCTTTTTCGTCAGACCGCCGGTCCCACGATGAGGCAGTCCGATTTCCAGATAGGACTGCAAGCCCAGCACCCTCCGGTAGTCGCTGTCCCGGTGGTCCATGTGTTGGATATACTCCTTCAGCGCCTCGTACCATCGCTCCGAGTCCTCCGGCTCAAAGGTCATGGAGCGGAGCATACTCATGGCGCAGATCATGTCGGGATTGCTGCGGATCTCCTCCTCTGTGAGCAGATTGTAGTAGTCCCGCATCTCGTAATAGGCGCCAACACCTGGGTGGAGCCGGGCATTTTGGGTCAGGGCGTCCATAATGTCCTCCCGGCTGTCCGCCTGCTGATAGTGATAGAGGGCATTATGAAAGTCCTGCTTGAGGGCGTACCACCGCCCGCCGGCGACATGGATCGAGCGGATACGCTCCTCCGGGTACTCGGTCAACAGCTTTTGCCGCAGGTAGGGGAGCAGGAATCGCTGGTCGGCGATCCGCCATTCCGCCCCCTGGCGCTGGATCAGGCCGCTGGTATGCCACAGGGCTTCCAACGTGGAGAGGACGGCCTTATCCCCGGTGAGCATTTCAGCCAGTTCTTGGTCGAACTCCTCAAACAAAGCCAGCTCGGTCAACAGCTTTTTCGCCTTGGACTCCAACAGCCGCAGAGCGGTTTCGTCTATGTAGGCGCCCATCTTCCAGCGCATGGCGTCGATGGCCGGTTTTTGAAAGGGCTGTCCGGCGGCCAGCGTCCGAAGGAGGATATTCACCGCCGCGGGGCATCCGCCGGTTTCGTCCCGCAGGCGTTGTATATCCTCGCTGGAGAGGGAGAGCTGACGGGCCTTGGCAAGCTGGGTCAGGCACTCTATATCCAGCGCCAGATCGTCGCTCCCCAGCTGGAGCAGCGAGCCGGTGGCCTCATAGAGGGAGAGGTATTCCGGCATGGGGCCCCGGGAGATCAGCATGAAGTGCTGTCCCCGCTGGGTCTTCCGCAGGATCTCCTGAAACTGCTGCTCGGCCTGGGGCGGCAGCTCTTGGAAGTCGTCCAGGAGGATTATCCGCTCCTTTGGGAAGTAACTCGGAAGCGTTTTTTTCCGCAGGGAGAGGTGGGCGGCGTTCTGCTTTTCCAGCAGCTTGGTCACAGCGGTGGACTTACCCCAACCGGTCCCTGCGGAAAGAAAAATGATCTTATAGTGGGTCAGACCGCGCTGAAGCGTCTCCCGCAGCCCGTATGGAATGGCGATTGGCTGCTTCGGCATATCATCCACCCCCTTTGTGAAACAAGTGACATTCCAATCCCCCCATGGGGGGATTGGAAACGGGGGTACCCCCGTTTCCAATGAGGCTTCGTTGCTTGAAAATCGGGCCCATTAGATGTTGTGTCCTATTTTACCATATCGGAGGGGCGGTGTAAATCATCCTTGAGGATTAGATTTGGATGGTTTTGCAATAAAATGCTCAGGATACTTATTCGTATATTCGTGATAATAACTGTAACTTTAATATTAACTACGATCATCCCCGTAGTATTTTTCTCTCCTATCTCTGCTATCTCTTGAACTACTACTTGCCGCATGCCTTCTACTGGTGCTACGATTATGCCTCCTATCTCTTATGGGCTCTCTGCTGGTATTACGCCCCCTACTGTCCAAGGAATATTGTCTTTGACTTTTTTCGTTTATATACACTTTAACAGTAACATTATTTCCATTAGGCTTATCGTCAAGACTATCATCAAAATTGACCACATTGGGAAATGCGTCGCCGCTTGATCCCTTACTCCGTATAATTCGATGTCGCTTCGCTAAAAGTCGCTCAGAGTAGCTTTTGGGAAAATGATCTATTTGAACATGGTCATCAGTTTTTCTATCAGCAAGCTCAAATGTTTTTACCGGGACCTTCCTGTTTTGTTTTCTATCATAAATTCCTCCATCCAAACTGCCGCCATAAAAATGAGCATTACATGTTGCACAATCAGGCAATGTTCCACCGAGGCGAATGACTCGAAGACAATCCGTTTTTTTCCCAAAATCAAGTTCTTCATTTTCTAAAATGTACTCTACAACAATCATTTCTCCGTGTACAGACCCTCGTTGTGGTATCCTTTTAACACTTGTATTTGTTTCATTAAGTCCTAACACAAAATAATTCGTTACAGAATCAATAAAATGGTGTAGCCATTCCTTCTCGTCACCACTTAAAAGGTATATTTTTTGTAGGTTATCATTGCTATCTATAGCATCCGCTAATTCTCTGAAATTATCTCCCACGAAAGTATTTTCAATTTCATTTGCATAAGCTAAAAAGTTTATTGCGATTTTAACTGCGTATTCCAACAAGCTGTCTTCCATCACAGCAGTTTTTCCCTTTCGTTGTTTTGGCTGTGGCAACTGTTGTGGCTGTTGTGGTTTTAGACATTGTAACCATAGTAGTTGCTTTCGTTCTTGGTCATTGAGAAGCGTTTTATCTGCTCGAATTACTTCTGTTTTTTGACCATTGGTGGTAAAACTTTTTGCTTGTTCCGATTCGCAATATTGGAATACACCCTTGTCGGGATCAAAACAGCTATTAATGGAGATAAAGAATGAATTATGGACTTTGCTAAGGGCAATATGTGGACCACACGAAACCCCACGTAGATTTAGTATCACTTTAGCGATTTTAGCTATTTTTTCAAGAACCGAAAATTTATAAGCGTCTAACCTCGTGGCTCTATCCACCTCATAGCGTTCATTATTCGTATTAGCAACCTCTTCGTGTGCTTTTTCGTATCTCTGAGTGCCCCCGATTTTCATCCGGTAATAACGGATTATCTTTCTTTGATCTCCCGGATGGTCTTCCTTTGCTTTTGTCTGGTCTTCTGTTATTTCCCCCTCCATATGCATTTGAATAATTGGCACTATAGTTGGATTTATATGCGTCTTCATTTGGATTGAAGCTGCACCTTGTCCAGAAGACTTTCCAACTTGATATGCTAATACATCTGCACTTTTTTCAAGGGATGAGTCAGAATTGATAGCTACCCCATGTATATAATGGGTGGGAGATATTTTCTGGTGCTTTTGCTGCACCACATGCCCCAATTCATGCGGCAAATGCCTCTCTTGCCTTGGTCCCACATAAACCTGTGTCCCCTGCGTATAGGCCAACGCCTGCAACTGGGCCGGCTTATCCGAATTGTAATGCACCCGAACATCATCAAAGGAGAGTCCGCTTCGCTGCTCAAAATCCAGCTTCATCTGCGTGGGGATACCCGTCAGATTCGGCTTATTTGTCTGCGCTTTTTGCGGCGCCTGCTGTTGTAATTTAGCTTCCATACTCGTTCCCTCCGCTCCCGGTTTTGCACAGTTCCGCCAGCGGCTTTGGCAGAGATTTGTTTCCCTTTTCCAGTTCCATTCTCAGCGCAGTGATAATGCCAGACAAATCAACGGTTTCCTGCCCAGTGCCAAGAGTTTTCACCACAGCTCCCCGGACCGCTGCCAGAATCCGCGCCGGGCTAAGTTCCGCTTGGGCCAGTTGAGCATAGGGCGGCTCCTCCGCGCACCGCTTCGGCGGCAGTACCTGACGCCACAGCGTTTCCCGCAATGCGGCGTCCGGCAGGCCGAACCGCACAATATATTGCAGCCGCCGCAAGAACGCCTCGTCAAAGTTGCTGAGGAGATTAGTGGACAAAATCGCGATCCCGTCATGCTGCTCGATCTCCTGCAAAAGATAAGACGTGGAGAGATTGGCGTATTTGTCGTGCCCGGAGGTCACCTGCGCCCGCTTGCCAAACAGGGAATCCGCCTCGTCAAACAGCAGAACGCAGTGATTCTCCCTTGCGCTGCGGAAAAGCCGTCCTAAGTGCTTTTCCGTCTCACCCACATACTTGTCCATGATCTGGGACAAATCCGCCCGCAATAGCGGCATTCCCAGCCGGTGGGCGATAGCCGAGGCCGCCATGGTCTTGCCAGTGCCGGAGGGACCGTGGAATACCGCGGTCACGCCTTCCCGCTGCCGGGGCAGGCCCCACGCTGTCAGCTTATCGCCACAGAGCGCCGCTTGGCAGATCATCTCCAGCTGCTCCCGCACATGATCGGACAGCACCATGTCCTCCAACGTCACATCGGTTTGATACCGCACCCCAAACTCCAAGGCACCGCCCCGTTGAAGCATGGCCTGCCGGGTATCCTCCATAGTGACGGCCTGCCACTCGTTGACCGCCGCGGTCCGCAATGCCAGCCGGGCGGTTTCCAGCACCGCTCCTATGGTCATCGCGCCCTTTGGCGCGGTATCTGACCCGGCTTGGGGCAGCAGTGCGCTCCATACCGCCTGCCGCTGCTGCGCCGAGAGCTGGCGAGGCAACCGCACTACTTCCTTTGCGCCCTCCAGTTCCCGGTCCTCCTCCACCAGAGCGGCCAGCGGGATTCCATACTGCCGGCAAAGCCGCTCCAGCTGCCGGAACAATCCCCGGTCGGGGTCGGGCGCGGCACAGATGGGCGCATCCAACAAAGTAGCCAGCGCCGCCATCTCCCGCAGGGCATGGTCCTGATCCAGCGGCGAGAGCGGAGACAGTTCATCCAATTTGGCCCACACCACATGCCCGCAGGCGCGGCGTAAAAGGGTTTTCCGCCCGGAACCGGCGGGGGCGCACAGATATAGGGTATTCTCCAGCCCCAAGGCGTACCAGGATTCCACCTGCTCCAGCTCACGCTCATGCAGCGGCAGCCATTGCGTCTCATCGGCCATCAGGGGGATACAGCCGGGGATCTCCGCCGCGGACAGTCCGGTGAGAAAGGCCAGTACGGTGCGGCATAAAATCAGAGGCCGCTCCAAAGGGTAGGCGGTCAGCTCGGCGGTGGTGAGCAGCAGACCGCACAGCATCGTGTTTCCCGCCAGCTCCGCCAGCGTTTCGCAGCTGCTTGGACAGAGAGGAGAGATCAACTGCAGGCCGTATTCAATGGTGGGCAGAGCCAGGGCGTATTTCCGGCGAAAGGCGTTTCGCAGTCCTCCGTCCATCTCCAGGGCCAGCGCCGCCATCGCCAGCAGGAAGTCCCGCTCCTCCAGCTGGAATTGCAGCCGGAGGAAGGGCGGGGCCAGCTGAACGCCGTCGGACGCCTGCTCCCGCTCCAAAATCGTGTTCCACATCTGGCGGCACCGTTCCGCGTCTGCTTCTTCTGCGGAGAGAGCTTGAAACAGCGCAAGATACTCTAAAATGCACTGAGAATTGTTTTCAAAGCCGTCCATTTTTCCGCTCCTCTCTCAGGTTCTTCCGGTCAAACCGCATTCTGATACTCTTCAAAGGTAATATATTTCAAGGTCACACCATCATCAGGATTCCATGCCATACGCTGAATAGGAATTTTCAACAATGGGGCTTCGCTCACGTCAAAATCATCTACAGTCAGGCCAAACTTGGTCATAAGCATATCCGGATCATTGTTTTCGCCGCACAGATTTCCCTCGCCGTCTGTATACATAACATGAAACGGCACATCACTGTTGGGGTAAAAGAATAAAATCATTGCCCGGCCCAAGGCCATTAGCGCGACAGCATTGTTCACTTCTCTCCCCAGTTCGCCAAACGCGGCAGTTTGTATTCTGAGCCTGTCTGCATCTCCCACAGCATACCATCCAAGCCTTTCAAGCGCCGCCACAGCGCATGGACCGTCAACCCGGGTGGGTTCGGCAATTTCTATGTCGCCGTCGCCGCAGCAGAATATTTCCCGAAGCCATTCGCCAAATCCGCGGCATTGGATTACCTCATTACCGGAAGATACACTTGACTGATAGGGGACACGAATCTCGCTTGCCGGCAAGTGCTGCGGCGGATGCTGCGCCTGTGCGGGAATGTTGGTTACATGC
>JAAWBZ010000078.1 GCA_022792945.1 Oscillospiraceae bacterium
GGCTGGCTTGAAACGAAAGCGGCTCCCCTGCCAGCACTCCCTCGTTGTATTTCCCAAGGTTGGTGACGTGCGCCTCGAACAGCGCGGCCATGTCAGCGGCAGAGCAGGTCGCGGCCAATGTCGATGCTGCTCTTGTGCTCCTCGGGAACCGCGTCATTGGGGAAAAGGGGAAGAAACAGCGCGGGGCAGATAGGGGCAAAGCCCGCATCGTAAACGCCCGGCAGTACTGCGCGGCAACCTCCGCGTTTTCCGTGTTGCCGCCATACCAAGCGGCGGTGATGTAAGCAAGGTGCAATATGTTCAAGAAGTATTCTATACCATCTTGCTCAGAATGAAACAAGCTTGCATTTTTTTGAAAAATACTTCCCTCAACAATAGCCCCCATCTAAAATAAAGGTTATGATCGCGCCTTAGATGAATTAAAAAGTGAAGCAAAGAGAAAATTGCATCATTCTCAAGAGCAAATATGAATTATACAATGTGTTTAGGTGATGTAATATGGCAAACGTCAAAGATTGTCCCGGTTTTGAAACCTTTGGAGAGGATGTACGGGCGGGGCGGAAGGCCCAGGGAATGACGCGCAGGGCATTGGCAGAGGAAGTGGGTGTATCGACACGCTATCTTGCCAACATTGAATTAGGCCTAATAATTCCCAGTGTCCCGGTCATGCTGCAACTGATACGGATTTGCCATTTGCCGGTGGAACGCTATTTCAATCCTAATTTGATTCAGGAGAACAGCGAAATACGCCGGAGGGTACGCCATAAGACGCAGCTATGCCCGGAGAAATATCTTCCCATTGTAGAGGCCGCTTTAGATGGTGCAATCAACATGAAAGAGTAGTGTCAGCGCCAGTGATAAAATGTAAGAAAACGCCGAGGAAAAAATGTAGTTTTGTGGCGAGTGTTTCCGGACGCCAAATACCAGCGGTGTACGGTCCATTTCTACCGCAGCGTATTTCCCGTGACACCGCGCTCCAAGGTGAAGCTGGCGGCCAAGATGCTCAAGGCGATCCATCCCAGGAAAGCAAGAAAGCAGCCCGTGAAAAGGCAAACGCTGTGGTGGAGGAGCTGCGTGCCATGAAGCTGAAGGAGGCTGCCAAAAAGGCAGAGGATGGCGTTGAGGAGGTGGGCGCTTTCCCGGACGGTAACTCGGCGCTCATGCTGGTCTGCACCAGGCTCCGCCATGTGGCCGGCACTCAGTGGGGCAACAAGAAGTACATGAATATGAAGCACTTAGTGGCTACCCTTGAGGATGCCGCTACTGCTGGCTGATTCTATTTTGCCGGAGCCTGCTAACTATTTTGCGCATTATTCTTGACATTACCCTCGAAGAGCGCACTTACTCACCGCCCGCTTACGGGTGGTGAGTAAGTGCGCTCTTTGAGAGGGACGATAAAGAGAACGGAGCGCCCAGGTCATCCCCGGGCGCTCCCGCTTCAGCTTCCTCCTGCTGGCTGGTCAATCACCGCCCCGCCAGCCTGTGTCACTTTGCCACAAATGAACCTCAGTCAACATGTAGCAGTGTCTGGTGAAACCACCCTTTTACATAGTAACTCCCAAAAGGAACTATTGACCCGCCACACAAGAGGACAGGGCTGGACATAGACTACTATGTCGATGACGGCGTTTCGGGTACAACCTTTAAAATGTTTTTTACGTCACCGACCCATACGTCCGGTTCCTTTTTACAGCTGCTTAGGCCACAGTGCAGTACATAAAATACTTATAGCCCAGGGGATTGGAGAAGAAGCCGTCCACGCTGCTGCTGAGCATATAGATATCGGTGTAGAAATACAGCGGCACAATGCAGCCGGTCGCCATCAGCATATCCTCCGCCAGGTGCATCATCGCGTAGCGATCCTCGCTGTCGGTGCAGGACTTAATCCGGGCGATCAGCACGTCGTAGGTCTCGGCCCAGGTGCCGTTCTCCACCTTGTCCTCGTAGCCGTAGGGCGTCAGGTCCAGGCTGTACATGGCCAAGTCCTTGTGGGCGCCCTTGCCGTACTGGATGTCGTTGTTGCCGGAGCCGCTGACCCACATATCCAGGAAGCAGATGGGGTCGTTGTAGTCGGCCAGCCAGCCGTTCCGGGCCATGGAGTAGCCGCCGTTCTTACGGGTATTCAGGAAGGTGTTCCACTCCTGGTTGTCCAGGGACATATTGATGCCCACAGCGCCCACAGCCGCCTGGAGGTACTCGCCGATGGCCTTATGGGCGTCGAGGGTGTTGTACAGGTAGGTGATGGTGGGGAAGTCGGTGAAGGTCTGGGTAGCCTCATCGAAGGTGTAGTACTTCTTGAGGGTCTCCACCGCTGAGGCGTAGTTATCCTCCAGCGCGTCGGCACTCACGTTGTAGTAGCCGTCAAATTCGCTGCTGACGCCGGTGTTCTGATAGAACTGCTTGCCGTCCGGCTCGGTCATGCCCATGGCCACGAAGGAGGAGGCGGGCACCTGCCCGGCCTGGGTGATATTTTCCACCAGGTAGTTGCGGTCCAGCAGCAGGGCAATGGCGCTGCGGATCTCCTGGCGGGCCTTCTCGGCCTCCACGCCGGTGAGGGTGCTGGAGGCGGGGAGGATCTCCTCGTTGATGTTCCAGCAGGCATAATAGGTGCCGATCTGTCCGGCCACCACAAACTCGTCGGGATAGTTGGCCTTCAGGTTGGGGATTTCGTTGGTGGGCACATCGTCGATCAGAAGCCAGGTGCCATTCTGGAAGTTGGAGAGCATATTGTTGGTGTCGTCGGAGAGGTAGAACTCAAGCTTCTCCATCAGCACGCTGTCAGCGTCATGGAAGTTGGGGTTCTTCTCCAGCGTGATGACGCTGTTGTGGTCCCAGCCGGTCATGGTGTATGCGCCGTTGGAGACGTAGGTGGAGGGATCGGTAGCCCAGGCCTCGTCCACGACCACGTCCTCACGGACAGGGAAGTAGGTGGGGAAAGCCAGCAGCTCGTCCCAGTACGCCACGGCGTTGGCCAGGGTGACCTCCAGGGTCTTGTCGTCCACGGCCCGGACATTCAGCTGGGCGTCGGGGTTGGCAAACTCGTCGGTATCATTGCCGTCCTCGTCCTTGACCATCTCATACATGGCGGCATAGCCGTCCACAACCTCGAACATATAGCCGTAGTCAGCGCCCAGGGCGGGGCTGGCGGCGCGGTTCCAGGAGAACACGAAGTCCTGGGCGGTGACAGGCTGGCCGTCGGACCAGTTGGCGTTGTCCTTAATCTTGTAGGTATAGGTCACGGTGCCGTCGTCATTCAGCACGCCCTCGGTCAGCTCCTCGGCGCAGTCGGGGGCGATGACCAGGTTGCCGTCGGCATCCTGGGCCCACTTGGCCAGGCCGGAGAACAGGTGGGAGGTCAGCGTCGCGCCGTCCACGGCGGAGTTGAGCGCCGGGTCGATGGTGTCAGGCTCCGAGGCGATGCAGACCGCCATGGAGCTGCCGGCGGTGTCTACCGGGGCCGCATTGTTGGAATCGCCGGAGCTGCCCTGGTTATCGGAGCTGCCCTGATTGTCGGAGCTGCCCTGGTTGTCGGAATTGGACGGGTTGTCGGTGGTGGTGTCGCCGGTGCCGCCGCAGGCCGCCATGGAGAGGACCATGGCCAGGGCCAGGAGCAGCGCCAGCAGCTTTTTCATGTTCATGCTGGATCATCCTTTCAAAATATGGAAAATATTTTCAAAATATGCACGGTAAGGCATGGCTGGCTAGGAGCGGTTCCTTCACTGCGCACATGATGAACAAGGTTAATTGACCTCCCGGACCCGGTGGCAGGCCACAAAGTGGCCCTTCTCCACCTCCTCAAAGGGCGGCATGGACTGCGCGCACTGCTCGGCAGCGTACCGGCAGCGGGTGCGGAATGGGCACCCCGAGGGCGCGTTGAGGGGGCTGGGGATATCGCCGGTGAGGACGATGCGCTGATTGGCCCGGGCCACCTTGGGGTCGGGCACCGGCACGGCCGAGAGCAGCGACTGGGAGTAAGGATGCAGCGGCCGGTCGTAGATCTCCGCCGCGTCCGCCAGCTCCACCATCTTGCCCAGGTACATCACCGCAATGCGGTCGGAGATATGGCGCACCACCAGCAGGTCGTGGGCGATGAACAGGTACGTCAGGCCCAGCTTCTCCTGGAGCTCGTCAAACATATTGATAACCTGCGCCTGGATAGAAACATCCAGGGCCGAAACCGGCTCGTCGCAGACGATGAAATCCGGGTTGACCGCCAGGGCGCGGGCGATGCCGATGCGCTGGCGCTGGCCGCCGGAAAACTCGTGCGAGTAGCGGGAGGCATGCTCGCTGTTAAGGCCCACGTGGCCCATCAGCTCCAGGATGCGGTCGGTCCGCTCCTGCTTGCTGGAATAGAGCTTGTGGATGTCCAGCGGCTCACCGATGATATCCGAGACGGTCATGCGGGGGTTCAGGGAGGAATAGGGGTCCTGGAACACCATGGTGGCCTTTTTCCGGAAGGCGGTGATGTCCTCTTTGCTCTGGAGACGCTTGCCGCCGTACCAGATCTCGCCGGCTGTAGGCTTGTAGAGGTGCAGCAGCGTGCGGCCCACGGTGGTCTTGCCGCAGCCGGACTCACCCACCAGCCCCAGGGTCTCGCCCTTCTTAATGGAGAAGGACACGCCGTCCACCGCCTTGAGCGGCTTGGAGCGGAACATCCCCACGTTGATATGGAAGTATTCCTTTAAATCCTTGACCTCGATCAAGGGAGTTCTGGACTCACTCATGTCGCGTCACCGCCTTCCTGCAAGTCGTCCAGCCGGATAGAGCCGTCGTCCAGGCCCGCCTTGACGTTCATCCAGCAGGCCGCCGCGTGCTCCCGGTTGATTTCCATGCGCTCGCAGCGGTGGCGGATGCAGATTTTCATGGCCGCGTCACACCGGGGGGCGAAGGGGCAGCCCTCGGGCATGTTCAGAAGGTCGATGGGCGTACCGGTAATGGGCTGGAGCTTTGTGCCCGCGGTGCTTGCCGTGGGGATCGAGCGCATCAGGCCCTTGGTGTACTCATGGCGGGGGTTGTAGAAAATTTCGTCCGCCGTGCCCTGCTCGCAGATGGAGCCGGCGTACATGACGATCACCTCGTCGCACAGCTGCGCCACCACGCCCAGATCGTGGGTAATCATGATGATGGCCATGCCCAGCTCCTCCTGGAGGGACTTCATCAGCTCCAGAATCTGGGCCTGAATGGTCACATCCAGCGCGGTGGTGGGCTCGTCGGCGATCAGGATGTCCGGCTCGCAGGCCAGGGCCATGGCGATCATCACCCGCTGGCGCATGCCGCCTGAAAACTCGAAGGGGTACTGCTTCATCCGCTTCTCCGGCTCGTTGACGTTGACCAGCCGGAGCATCTCCACCGCCCGCTCGTAGGCCTCCTTCTTGTTGCGGTCGGTGTGCAGGAGGATTGCCTCCATCAGCTGCCGGCCGATGGTGTAGGTAGGGTTCAGGGAGGTCATGGGGTCCTGGAAGATGATGGAAATCTTATTGCCGCGGATGTTCTTCATCATCTTCTCGCCGGCGCCCACCAGCTCCTGCCCGTCGAAGGCGATGGAGCCGGAGACGATCCTGCCGTTGCCGGCGAGGATCTGCATGATGGAGTAGGCGGTCACGGACTTGCCTGAGCCGGATTCGCCCACGATGCCCAACACCTTGCCCCGCTCCAGGGAAAAGCTGACGCCGTTGACGGCCCGCACCTCACCCGCGTCGGTGAAGAAGGAGGTGTGCAGGTCCTTTACTTCTAATAAAGCCATATTCGCGCCCCCTTTCTTAACTGTTGAGCTTGGGATCAAAGGCGTCCCGCAGGCCGTCGCCGAACAGGTTCAGCGACAGCACGATCAGCGAGATCACGACGGCCGGAATGACCAGGCGGTAGGGGTAGGAACTCAGGCCGTTGAGCGCGTCGGAGGCCAGGGAACCCAGCGACGGCATGGGCGCGTTGACGCCCAGGCCCAGGAAGGAGAGATAGCTCTCGGTAAAGATGGCGCTGGGGATCTGCAGCGCGGTGGAAATAATGACCACGCTGATGCAGTTGGGGATCAGGTGCTTGAGAATGATCCACTTGCCCCGGGCGCCGGCGGCCCGGGCGGCCAGGACGTACTCCTGCTCACGGATGGAGAGGATCTGCCCGCGGATTAGGCGGGACATGGACACCCAGTAGAGCACCGCAAACACGATAAAGAGGCTGATGATGTTGGAGCCGATAGACTCCAGGATGGTCCCCTCCAGGGCATTGTCCAGGGCGGCCTTCAGCACCGCCGAGAGGAGGATCACCATTAGCATATCCGGCAGGGAGTAGATGATATCCACGATCCGCATGATGATTAAGTCCACCTTGCCGCCGCAGTAGCCGGCGATGGAGCCGATGGTGATGCCGATGACCAGGACGATGAGGCTCGCGAAGAAGCCCACCGCCAAGGAGATGCGCGCGCCGTAGACCACCCGGATGAAGTAGTCGCGCCCGGCGGAGTCGGTGCCGAAGACGTGGGGGAACACGCTCTCTCCCGCCTCGATCCGCTGGAGCTCGGTCTTGCCGTACTCGAAGGGCGCGAGGTTGTTGTAGGAGGGGTCCACGGGCTTGCCCGGGGTGAGGCCCAGCTGCGCGTCGTAGGAATAGGGCCAGAACATGGGCAGGAAGACGGCGGCCAGCGTGATCACGACGATGATGAAGAAGCTCACCGCGGCCACCTTGTTCTTCAGCAGGCGCTTAACGCCGTCCTTGAAAAAGGTGGACGACGGACGCATCTGCACCATATATGCCTTTTCCTCGGCGCTGGCGGGCGTGAACATATCCAGGTCCACATGGAAGCTGAATGGCTTTTTTGACATAACGTTCCCTCCCTATTCCAGCGTGATGCGGGGATCGACGACCTTGTACAGGATGTCGCTGATAAGGTTCATCGCCACGATCAGCACCGCCAGGACGATGGTGGTGCCCATGACCAGCGGATAGTCGCGGTTGATGATGCTCTGCACAAAGGCGCGGCCGATGCCCGGCACGGCGAAAATCTGCTCCACCACCAAAGAGCCGGTGACGATATACGCCAGCATCGGCCCGAAGTAGGTAATGACCGGGATGAGGGAGTTTTTCAGCGCGTGGCCGAAGATAATGCGCCCTGCAGGGACGCCCTTGGCCTTGGCTGTGCGGATATAGTCCTGCCCCAGCACGTCCAGCATGGACGAGCGGGTCAGGCGGGTGATATACGCCGCCGGGTAGAGCGCCAGCGTGACGATGGGCAGCACCAGGCCCGCCGCGCCGGAGCTGGCCGCGCCGTTGGCCGGCAGCACCGCCAGCTTCACCGCGAACAGCACCAATAATAGCGAGCCCATGATAAACGACGGCATGGAGACAAAGGCGGTGGTGATGACCATAATGACCTTGTCCACGATCTTATTCCGCCGCAGCGCCGCCACGGCGCCCAGCACAATGCCCACAATCAGCGCGCACACCGCGGCCACCACGCCCAGCTTCACCGACGTTCTCAGTCCGTCGCTGATCACGTCGATCACCTGCCGGCCGCGCTGCTTGAGGCAGGGACCGAAGTCGAATTTGGTCACCACATCCTTGAGATAGGTGCCGTACTGCTCCATCAGGGGCTTATCCAGGCCGTACTTGGCCTCCAGGGCGTCCATGACCGCCTGGGAGGGCGCTTTCTCGCTCATGAACGGCCCGCCGGGGATAGCGCGGGAGATGAAGAAGGTCACGGTGATGACCACCCAGACCGTCAGAATCGCCAGTCCAATGCGTTTTAGGATGTACAGCAGTGTTTTTGAATTCATACGCACCCCTTCTCTCTTGTGGGAGGCCCTCCGCCTTTTCCGTAGGAAAAGGCGGCGAAAGGGGTACCCCTTTCGCGCGTCCGTCTGCCCCCGTGCCGTTGGGAGCACGGGCGGGCGCGGCCACCTCGCTTCATTTAATCAATGAAATGCTTTTTTATTATAAAACGATTTCCGCAGAATTTCAACCTTTTTGTTGCAAAAAATCATGGAAATCCAGGACAGCAGGGATTTTTTCCTCAGAACCCCAAAACCGGGCAATTTGCCGGAAGCGGCCCGGTTTCCCCCTCTGGCTGCCGCCTGTCGTCCAGGAACCGGCAAACGCGGAAACGTCCGCCATTCCTCGGTGTGCCTCCTCCATCTCAAGCGGGCGCCTCTTCGGAATATTTTTCGCCGTTTTCAGCCAATTCCCCGATGAATTTGCAGAAAATCTGCACACTTTGCCGGTAGGGCTGGTTGGCCCGGGCGGGGACCTTGTGTCCGCCGTTTTCGTAGATCTTGGGACCGGTCTCAATGCGCTCCGCAACGGTCAGCAGGGTATCCCGGTCCAACTGCGCCAGGTGGGTGTACTGTCCGGCCAGCTCAAAAAACTGAGCGCAGCTGTCCACCGCTTCCTGGGACGGCATCGGGGACGCTCAGCTCCTCCAGCGCGGCTTTCAGCCCGGCGCATCCCTGCTCCAGATCGGTCACCATGCGGCTCGGACGGTCATCGCCCTCTTCACCCATAGCGTTGTCGGTGTAGAGCAAAGAAAAATTCATCGGCTCCGGAAATCTGACCGAACTGGAACAGGCAAAAAAGGCCATCGCCTACATATAACTGCGATGTCAAATGGCGGGAGCAAGGGAATGCTATGCGGTGACCGGATGCAAGCTGCACGGGTCTTTGAACGCATTACATTATAAGATACCGAGGACGTCCCGCCAGGGGCGTCCTTTGTTGTAGACGCGTGGGGCAAAACGTGATAAAATGAAACAAAGAGGAGGCGAGGATATGCAAAAAATCGCGGTGATCACCGGGGCGTCCCGGGGAATTGGTCTGGCCATGGGACGGGCGCTGGCCCGGGAGGGCTGGACGGTCTGCGGGCTCAGCCGCCGGGCCGGGGATGACCCGGAGATAGAGTGGTTTTCCTGCGACGTGGCCGACGGGGATTCGGTGGCGGCGGCGTTCGCGGCGGTCTGGGCGCGCCACGGGCGGATGGACCTTCTGGTGTGCAACGCCGGGATAGGCGTCTCCGGCGCGGCGGAGTTCACCGGCGAGGCCGACGTGTGGCGGCAGCTGGAGGTCAACCTGCTGGGGGCCATCCGGTGCACGCAGCAGGCGGCGGCAGGGATGCGGGCGCAGTGCGGCGGGCGGATTGTGTTCACCTCGTCGCTGGCGGCGATTTTCCCGCTGCCGTTCCAGAGCTTTTACGCGGTGAGCAAGGCGGGGCTGAACAGCTTCAGCGACGCGGTTGGCATCGAGCTGCGCCCCTTCGGCGTGGAGACGTGCGCGCTGCTGCTCAACGACGTCAGGACCGACTTTACGGACAACCGGCGCAAAACGCCGGCGGGCGACGAGGTCTATGGCGGGCGGATCGCGGCCTCGGTGGGGAAAATGGAGGCCTCGGAGCGCCGCGGCATGGCGCCGGAGGCGGTGGCGGCGGCCCTGATGCGGCTGCTGCGCCGGCGGCATCTGCCGCCGCACAAAATCGTAGGCACTGGCAACGAGCTGCTGGGCTTTTTGTACCGCGCGCTGCCGGCACGGACGCTGCTGTGGCTGCTGGGGAAAATTTACGGATAAAAAACTTTCGCCGGCCTTTTCAAAGGAAATGGACGCCGGCCGGGGCGACAGAAGGAGGGAGCGGATGTGCAGTTTCCGGCATCCGCCCTTGGCAGACGCCGGAAACGGAACGCAGCGAGCTTCTTTTGGAGCCGCCGTGAGTTTCTTTTGGAGCAGAAAGGAGGCGCCCCCATGCGGCAATGGAAATCGGCATTCGCCATGCTGCACAGTGCCTGGCGGCCCCTGTTTGAATTCGAGCTGCTCTATAAGCTTCTGGCCCTGGCGGTCTTTACGCCCCTGGCGTCCCTGGCCTTCCGGGGTATCCTCCGTGCCGCCGGGTACGCATACCTGACCGTGGATAACCTCGGCCCCTTCCTCCGCCAGCCGCTGACGGTGCTGCTGCTGGCCGTGCTGGCGCTGGGGCTGGCCTTTTACGTGGTGTTCGATATCGCCGCCATCCTCTATGCGCTGGACCTGGGCCGCGTCGGGCGGCAGGCCGACGTGCCGGGGATGTGCGCCGCCGCGGGCCGGGCCGCGGCGCGGGTGCTGTGGCCCCGCAACTGGCCGCTGGCTCTGGCAGCGCTGTGCCTGCTGCCCTTCCTCCATGTCGGCATCGTCTCCGGCTTTGTCTGTACCGCCGCCGTTCCGGAGGCCGTGACCGGCTTTCTCCTGCGCCATCGGGCACTGCTGGCCGGTGCGGTCGCGGCGGCGGCGGGGCTGGGCGTGCTGATCCTGCGCTGGCTTTATCTGTTCCACTGCTACGCTCTGGAGGGCTGTCCCTTCACCGCGGCGCGGCGGCGGAGCGTTGCCCTGGGCCGCGGACGGCGTCTGCGGGACCTTGGCGTCCTCCTGGGACTCCAGGCGGTGTTCGCCCTGGTGTTCCTGGCGGCGGCGGCGCTGCTGGTGGCGGCCATTGTGTTTCTCACCCGGCTCCTGGCGGAGCGGCAGCTGCTGTACGCCGCCCTGTCCTCCGCTGTGTGGATGGCGCTGGCGGCGCTGTTTCTGATCTTTTCCCTGCTGGCCGCGCCCATCAGCTTCTGCTGCATCAGCGTCCTCTACTACCGCCGTCAGGGCGCCGGGGTCCCGCCTCCCCCCGACGCGCCGCGGCGTACCCTGAACCGCCGTGCCTTCCGCCGGCTGGAGGCGGCGCTCCTGCTGGTCCTGACGGTCTGCTGTGCCCGGTACGTCTACCGCATCGCCCGGGGCGAGGCCAATCCCAATATCGAGTATGTCCGCACCGCCGAGGTCACCGCCCACCGCGGCGCGTCCGCCCAGTACCCGGAGAACACCATGGCCGCCTTCCGCGCCGCCGCCGAACAGGGGGCCAACTGGATCGAGCTGGATGTCCAGGAGACCCGGGACGGCGTGCTGGTGGTCCTCCACGACGCCACCCTCCGGCGCACCGCCGGAGATCGCCGCGCCGTGGGAGAGCTGACGGCGGCGGAAATCGCGAAGCTGGAGGCCGGCAGCTGGTTTTCCGAGGAATTCCGCGGCGAGCCGATCCCCCGGCTGGAGGAGGTCCTGGCCTTCGCCCGGGAGGCCGGCGTCCGCCTGAACATCGAGCTGAAGCCCACTGCCCGCGACCGCGTCCTGGAGGCAGAGACCGCCCGCCTGATCCGCGCCTGGGAGATGGAGGAGCGATGCGTGGTGACCTCCCAGTCCTACGCCGCCCTGGAGCGGCTGAAGGCCTGCGGGCCGGAGCTGAAAACCGCCTATGTCATGGGTCTGGCCTACGGCGACCTGCTGCACCTGGACGCTGCCGACGCCTTCAGCATCCATGCCGCCAGCATCACCCCGGGGCTGGTGTCGCGCCTCCATGACGGACAGAAGGAGGTCTACGCCTGGACCGTCAACAGCCGCGGCAGCATCGACAAGCTCCTGCGGATGCAGGTGGACAACGTCATCACCGATGACGTCCCCCTGGCCCGTGCCCGGGTCTACGCCGGCAAAACCAGCAGCCTCATCCAGGAATACATCGCGTTCCTGGCCGGTTTTTAACGGAAATTTTGAAAATTTAGGATTGACAGAACGCGGCGGGTGGTGTATAATGAATCTCGCGTTGAGGGCAGCCCCCTCGGCGGTCACGTTGGGGAGCATAGCTCAGCTGGGAGAGCACATGCCTTACAAGCATGGGGTCACAGGTTCGAGCCCTGTTGTTCCCAC
>JAAWBZ010000141.1 GCA_022792945.1 Oscillospiraceae bacterium
ACTTCTGTAATCTTGCTTAACATTTCCTCTATCTGTTCATTGGTGTATAAAGGCTCGTCAAGCTCTACCATCTTTTCCCCTTGCTTCTGCCGCTTCTTTTTCTTCTGCAATTCCTCCCGCCGCTTCTGCTTCATTTCAGCGATAAAAGGGATTTTTTCAGCGTCTAACTGTTGAAGATAAATTAGGGCCTCCGCTCCCTTTTTCCTTCCAAGGCTTAAAGCGTGTTCAATCAATGCTTTATTGTCCAGCTCCCGAAAGGTCATTTCTTGCCAGGGCTTGCGCTCTTTCTTTTCTGCCATATTTGCCGCCTCCTTGTTGTAATATGGGTATAGTGTAAAGTAAATACTTCTATCTGTCAATCCTCTATCTTTCCAAAAAGACTTTCTATTGGAACATCAAGTATTTTTGCAAGACCGTAAAGTTCAATATCTGTTACCGTCCGTTGCTTATCCTCTATCCTTGAAATTGAGCCACGGCAAACATAAATTGCCAGCGTTTCAAGCCTATTTGATAACGCTTGCTGACTTAACCCTTTTTCTATCCGTAATTCTCTAACCCGGTTCCCTATCATATTCATGTCTTTTCCGTCAATAATTCTTGCCATGAAAACACCTCCATTTTTGTCTTGACACAGGACAAAAAACAGAGTAAACTATGGCTTAGAAAATGTTGTCCTATAACAGGACAACAAAAGAAATGAGGTATTATTTTTATGAAAAAAACCATTGCGCTTCTTATGACCTTTGTCATGTTGCTTTCACTCTGTGCTTGTGGCAGTGGAAGCGATGCAGAAGAAGAAAGCACAGTACCAAAAGCAACTATTACAAAATCCGACGGAACAACAGAAGTATTAACACAGGAAGAATTAAGGGAAATATTTAAGAGCAATGAAATAAATTACAATCAAAATTATAGAGGCTGTGAAGTTGTAGTAGATGGAATTATAAATGAAATTGAGCAACAGAAAACTACAACAGGTATTGATGTCGCAGTTTTCAGTTTAGGATTTCCTGCATTTGAATTTTGGATTACATTAAGTGACTTAGAGGAACAGAAAATAGATATAACTTCGATTGGAAAAGGTACAAAGGTAACTGTATCTGGAATATTGGGAGAAACTTTCATTGATACAGAAATTGAAGAAGCATATGACCTTAAAATTATCACAGCCGAATAATTAAGATAGCACAGAGGCGGGATAGATTCCTGCCTCTGTGTCGTCTATAAAGGTATACCTTTATAGACACATTGAAAACCCCCAAAACAGCCCTGATTTTGCGTCTGTAAAAGTTCAAAAATAATTTGCAGATGTCTGTAATTTTAACTTGATTTTTACAGACACTCATGTTATACTCTTATTATCACAAGAGAACAAAAGGAGAGTGTAACACATGGAAAGCCGTATCTATGGATATGCAAGAGTAAGCACTAAGGAGCAAAATCTTGACAGACAGATGATAGCATTACAAGCACAGGGAATTGACGAGCGAAACATAGTGATAGATAAGGAAAGCGGAAAAGACCTTGATAGAAAAGGCTATCAGTCTTTGAAAAATACCATGTTGCGCCGGGGCGATACTCTGATAGTCAAATCTCTGGACAGATTAAGCCGTAACAAGTGCGATATTAAGAAAGAGCTTGAATATTTTAAAGAGCATGGTATCAGGCTGAAAGTGATTGACCTTCCCACAACTATGATTGACTTTACAGACGGTCAAGAATGGGTATTGGAAATGGTAAACAATATTTTGATTGAAGTGCTGGGGACTATTGCAGAGCAAGAGAGGGCCAGCATTAAGCAGAGACAGGCCGAGGGCATAGCCGCCGCAAAAGCAAAGGGCGTGGAGCTGGGGAGGCCGAAAGCGCAGAAGCCGGATAACTGGGAGGAAATCATAGGACAGTGGAAAGCCGGGAAGATTACCGCCCGAAAGGCTATGGAGCTAACAGGGACTACACGTTGTACCTTTTACAAGCTGGCAAAGGAATAAGGGCAGAAACTCCGGGCCGCCGAAAATCGGCGGCCCGTTCGCCATGTTATAGCAAGGTCAATGTTTCTGCCGCTGGAGACAAACGAAATCAGCTGTCACGCAATAGGTTCTTTTGATAGCTGTGCGCGAGGCGCTGAAAGCGCCGAGCGCTCCTACAGCCAGATAGAGGCGGCGCTTTCAGCGCCGCCTCTATCTGGCAACTTCTGTTTTATTACTGTCGCAGGCGTGCGAAAAAAGAGACACAAGAGCGATTAGGGGTTGTTCAGTCCTCCATTAAAAAATCCCTAATAATAATAGGGGAAGCACTTCTCCGATTAATAGTATAACACAAAAATTTTTTTAGTGCAATTAGAGCGATTAAGTGAGGTAAAAAACTACACAAGAGCAATTAGGGGTTGTTCAATAACAACAAAGGCAACCATCACCGCCGCCGCCGTAAACGTCCGCTTCCGCCGTGATTTTGTGTCGGTCGGGAAATCCGCCGAGAAAAGTCAGCACAAGAGCAAGCAAGGGTATTTTCCCAAAA
>JAAWBZ010000010.1 GCA_022792945.1 Oscillospiraceae bacterium
GAACCTCAAAAAGCTGGCCAGATGGAAAGCCAGACAATATCCCCAGCTCTTTCGCCCACCATATTTTGCCCCTGTTTTTATTTCCCTGCTTTTGCGGTCTGCCTGGAAATTTCCAGGCAGACCTCTTTTCGACAGGCTGAGCGGACCTCCTATTGAGGACCGCTGTTTTTGTATATACGAGGACTGATGGCTCTCTGCTAACAATTCAGGGTCGGAGGCATATGTTGGTAAAGTCACCTTTCTGTTCGTCGAATCGACGGGCAGTTTAACTGCCGGCAGCCCACGCCCGCGAAATTTATGGAAAAAACGCTTGACTTTTTCCATCGGTTCGTGTACAATAAAAAAGCTGTTTCGAAAGGGTCCGAAACGGTCGCCATGGAGAGGTGGCTGAGCTGGCCTAAGGCGCACGATTGGAAATCGTGTAGACGTTAATAGCGTCTCAAGGGTTCGAATCCCTTCCTCTCCGCCAGAAAAAGAGACGCGCTTGGCGCGTCTCTTTTTTGTAGCTTCTCTTTGTATTCATCATCGAAAATTTATCGTATAATATTAAATTCATATTGACAAACGCTAATTCCCGGTGTATCATCAAATCACCAGGCTGGTACTGATTACTGATACTCTATGCAGGGAGGTTCGTCTTATGAAATTCTTTCAGTCCAAACGCATGATTACGGCCGGGCGGGTCCTGGCCAAAATTCTGGAGGTCGGCCACTGGGTGGCCGAGGCCTTTATGATCGCCATCGCCGTCTGCGCGGCGGCGAAGCCGGCTTGGCTCCGCTACCTTATGAGCGTCAACGAGCTGGGCCGGGAGGGCGCCATCGCGGCCTACGGCTTCGAGGTCGAGATCGCCGCCGCCGGCGGCATCCACCGGACCAAGCTCCTGATCTTCGCCATCGCCGCAGCGGTGTTGTTCTCGCTGATGGCCATGATCTTCCGGAATCTGTACCTGATCCTAAAGCGCAGTGAGCACGGAACGCCCTTCCAGTCGGACAACGTGCGGATGCTCCGGGAGATCGGCATCTTTTCCATTTCCGTGCCTCTGGTGGGGCTGGTGTTCAGCTGGATTTTGCTGCTGGCTGTGGGCGTGGACGCGGTGGAGGCCCATGTGAGCTTCAGCGGGTTCACCATGGGACTGCTGGTCCTCTGCCTCACGCAGGCCTTTGCCTACGGCGTCGAGCTGCAAAAGGACGCCGACGGACTTTTATAAGGAGGCAGGCCCATGGGGAAGATCGTCCTGCGTCTGGACCGGATGATGGTGGAGCGCAAGATGTCGCTGAACGAGCTGGCCGAGCACGTGGGCATCTCCAACGTCAATCTGTCCAAAATCAAAAACAACAGGGTCACCGCCATCCGCTTCTCCACCCTTGCGGCCATCTGCGAAACGCTCCAGTGCGAGGCGGGAGACATCCTGGAATATCAAAAGGATGCGTAACGCATCTCCAAATATACAACAGGAGGAATTCCATATGTCCAAATACGCCGGCACTCAGACCGAGAAGAATCTCCAGGCCGCGTTCGCCGGGGAGTCCCAGGCCCGGAACAAGTACACCTATTTCGCCTCCAAAGCGAAGAAGGAGGGCTACGAGCAGATCGCGGCCATCTTCCAGCACACCGCCGACAACGAGAAGGAGCACGCCAAGCTGTGGTGCAAGGAGCTGGAGGGCATCGGTTCCACCGCCGAGAACCTCGCCGCCGCCGCCGGCGGCGAGAACGACGAGTGGACCGATATGTATCCCGGCTTCGCCGACACCGCCGAGAAGGAGGGCTTTCCGGAGCTGGCGGAGAAGTTCCGCATGGTCGCCGCCATCGAAAAGACCCATGAGGAGCGCTACCGCGCCCTGCTCCGCAGCGTGGAGGCACAGGCCGTCTTTGCCAAGAGCGAGGTCAAGGTGTGGGAGTGCCGCAACTGCGGCCACATTGTCGTGGGCGAAAAGGCTCCCCAGGTCTGCCCTGTCTGCGCCCATCCCCAGGCTTACTTTGAGGTCCGGGCGGAGAACTACTGATCCCGCCGCGCCAAAAGCCGCCCCGGAAGCATTCGCTTCCGGGGCGGCTTTCATCCGTTCAGAACAGCACTTCCCGCCGGGCCGGCTCGGCCTTGGCGATGAGGCGGCCGTTTTTGTAGGAGCAGAGCACCTCGCTCTTGTGATTCAGGGCGCTGTAAAAGTTGTCCGCGTCCAGGATCAGGAAGCTGGCGGGCCTGCCGGGCTGGATGCCGTAGGCTTCGCCCAGGTGGAGCGTCTTGGCGGCGTTGGTGGAGATGAGCTTGTAGGAATCCAGAATTTCCCGGTAGCCCATCATCTGGCAGACGTGTAGCCCCATAAAGACCGCGTCCCGCAGGTCGCCGGTCCCCAGAGGGTACCAGGGGTCAAAGATATCGTCGTGGCCGAAGGAGACGTTGATGCCCTCAGCCAGCAGCTCCTTGACCCGGGTGACGCCGCGGCGCTTGGGATAGGTGTCCATGCGGCCCTGCAGGTGGGTGTTCACCAGGGGGTTTGCCACAAAGTTGATCTGCGACAGCTTCAAAAGCCGCATCAGCTTGACCACATAGGCGTTGTTGTATGAGTGCATGGCGGTGGTGTGGCTGGCAGTGACCTTGTCCCGGAGGCCGGACTCGTAGGCCCGGGCGGCCAGGACCTCCAGGCCGCGGCTCTGCTCGTCGTCGATCTCGTCGCAGTGGACGTCCACCAGTTTATCGTATTTCCCCGCCAAGTCCACGGCGAAGTTCAAGGAGGCCACCGCGTACTCCCGGGTAAACTCAAAGTGCGGAATGGCCCCCACCACGTCCGCGCCCAGCTTCACCGCATCCTCCATCAGCTGCCGGCCATTGGGGAAGGAGTCGATGCCCTCCTGGGGGAAGGCCACCACCTGGAGATCCACGACGCCCCGCAGTTCCTCCCGCAGCTCCAGCATGGCCTCCATGGCGGTGAGCCTGGGGTCGGTGACGTCCACATGGGTGCGGACAAACTGTACGCCGTGCTGCGCCTGCATCCGCACGGCCCGGCGGACCCGGTCCTTGACGTCCTGCTTGGTGAGGCTTTCCTTGCGCAGGCTCCAGCATTGGATGCCCTCAAAGAGGGTGCCCGACTGGTTCCACGCCGGCTCCCCCGCCGTCAGGCAGGTGTCCAGGTGGACGTGGGACTCGATGAACGGCGGCAGGACCAGCTTGCCGGTGCAGTTCAGCACCTCCTCCCCTTCCCGGGCGGTCAGGTGCGGCGCGATCTGGACAAAGACGCCGTTTTCCACGCGGATATCGGTTTGTTTTTCGGCGTTTTCCACAAATACGTTTTGAATCAGCATGATGTCTTCTCCTCCTTGCTGTACAGCAGCTTTTCGCCCAGCAGGTAGCACACGGCGGCTGCCAGCATGGCGTTGATGGACGCGATCCCTGCGGTGACGAAGTTCCCCACCGCCGCGCCGGCCGCGACGCCGGCCACAGCCCCCCAGTGGACCCGCCGCCGGGGCGGCTCCTGGGCGCGGTAGGCCGTGCGGTGGAGGAAATAGTCCAGCATCACCACGATCCCCACCGGCGGCAGCGTGGCGTTGAGGAAGTTCAGCCAGCCGACGAAGTTGTTGTAGAGCCAGATGGCCAGCGCCGTACCCACCAGACCGGAGACCAGGGTCATGGGCTTCTGCCGCAGGCCCGTGATGTTGGTCAGGCCCAGGCCGCCGGTGTAGAGGGCGTTGTTGTTGGTGGTCCAGATGTTGGCTCCCAGGACGATCAGCGCCGGAATGGCCAGGCCCTGGGCGATCATGACATAGAAGATGTCGTCCTTCCCGGTGAACGCGCCGCCAACCGCGCCGAAGGCGAACATCAGCGAGTTCCCCAGGAAAAAGGCGATGGCTGTGGTGGAGACCGCCACGGCGTTGCTCTTGGCAAAGCGGACAAAATTGGGCGTAGCCGTGCCGCCGGAGACAAACGAGCCAATGACCAGCCCCACGCCGGAGAGCAGCGTCAGGCTCCCCGCCGACTGGGAAAAGATCCGCACCAGTCCGCCGCCGTCCGCCGCCGAGCGGACCATGGAATAGACGCCCAGCACCGCGATCAGCGGCACTGAAATGGCGCTGACCACCGTCAGAGCCTTGATGCCGAAGTAGGCCGAGGCCGTCATGCAGAGGCCCGCAAGGACCACCAGGAGCACCGGGTGGATGTGCAGCAGCTCCGCCGCCGGGATGGCGAACATAGCCACCCCCACGCCGAACCAGCCGATCTGCGTAAACGCGATGAGCACCGAGGCCAGCTTGGACCCCGCCGTGCCGAAGGACCGCCGGGCCAGCAGGTCCAGCGTCAGGCCCGTGTCGCAGCCCACATAGGCCAGTCCTCCGGTGTAAGCGCCCAGAATGACGCCGCCGATGACCACCGCCCAGAGGAAGCCCCCCAGGTCCAGCCCGTTGCCCAGTTTCGCGCCGACGCTCATGCTGGCGGAGAAAAAGGTAAAGCCCATCATCACCACGAACATGCTCCAAAAGCCCTTCCGCGCCGCCGCGGGGACCGCCGCCAGGGCATAATCCTCGTCCCGCTTTGGTTTTCTGCTGTTTTTCTGCGTCATGCCGCCGCCTCCTCGAGATCGCTCTCTTCCGCAATTTTTGGGCCCCGCCGCAGGGCCTCTCCGGGTAGTATACCATATTCCAGCAGGACGCGCCATAAAAAAGAGAGATTTTTCCGTCTGACAGCGTATCCGGAGGAAATTCGATTTGTATTTTGCGCCGTTTTCGTGTAAGATGAAAGCAGCGCTCCGCCGCACCTCCGGTCCCTCCGGCTCATAGCATGGAAAAAGGCAACGGAGGAGGCGCGTGTCTCATGTTTTGGGAGATGTTCGCCGCGTTTCTGGCGGCGGCGGGGCTGATCTTGCTGATCTGGTGTACGGCGGGGGCGCTGCTGCGCGCCCCGGGCACGGCGGAGCTGGAGGCGGTGTACCGCTGCCGGGACAGCGCGCCGGAATTGGAGCAGACCGTCCGGCGGTTCGTCTGGCTTCACGAGTCGGGCCTCTGGGACGCGCCGCTGAAAATCGTGGACTGCGGCCTGGCCCCCGACGCCCGCCGGCGGGCCGGAAAGCTGGCCGCGCGCTACGGGTACATCCGGATCGAAGCGGAAGAGGGACTGAGCTATGGAGCCTCAACAGGAGCTGATCCGCGGCAGCGTGGCTGGGATCACCTATCAGAATGAAGAAAACGGCTACGCCGTCATCCGTCTGGCCACCGACGGCGGTGAGACCATCACCGTGGTGGGCACCATCCCCATGACGTCGGTGGGCGAGCGGCTGGTGGTGGCCGGGAAATGGGGCTGCCACGCCGCCTACGGCCGGCAGTTCGAGGCGGAGTTTTTGGAGCGGCTGATGCCGGAGACGGCGCCGGAGATCCTGGCCTACCTCTCCTCCAGGGCCCTCAAGGGCATCGGCGCCCGGACGGCCCGGCGCATCGTGGATGTGTTCGGGGCCAATACCCTGGACGTCATTGAGAACGATCCCCAAAAGCTTACCGCCATCCAGGGCATCTCCGTGAAAAAGGCCGAGGCCATCAGCGAGAGCTTCCGGCGGCAGGTGGGCGTCCGGCGGCTGATCGAGTTTCTCACGCTGCACCACCTTCCGCCGGAGCTGGCCCTGCGGCTCTACCGGGCCTACGGGGAGCTGGCCATCGACGCGGTGCGGGACGACCCGTACCTGCTGACCGACAGCTACTTCGGCGTGGACTTCGGCGCGGCGGACGCCCTGGCCATCGAGCTGGGGGTGGACGGAGCGGACCCGCGGCGGGTGGAGGCGGGCGTGCTCTTTGAGCTGGCCCACAACCTGGGCAACGGGCACACCTTCCTGCCCCAGGAAAAGCTGCTCGCCGCCGCCGCGCAGCTGCTGGGCCTGGAACGCGAGGAGACAGCGGCGGGTCTGGGCCGGCTGCTGGAGCAGGGCCGGCTGGTCACGGACACGCTGGCGGGGCTTACGGTCTGCTACCTGCCGGAGTTCTACGAGGCGGAGACCTATGTAACCCGCCGCATCCTGGAAATGGCCGCGGACGCCCCCGATATCCCGGAAAACCTGGACGAGCTGGTGGCTCGGGTGGAGGCGGACAAGCACCTCGCCTACGCCCCCCGCCAGCGGGACGCCATCCGGACGGCGGCGTCTCACCAGGTGGTCCTGATCACCGGCGGCCCCGGAACCGGCAAGACCACCACGCTGGACGGCATTCTGGACCTCTTCGACCGCCTGGAGCTCTCGGCCCAGCTGGCCGCGCCCACGGGCCGCGCCGCCAAACGCCTCTCGGAGCTGACCGGGCGGGAGGCCGCCACCATCCACCGCCTGCTGGAGGCCCAGTTCAGCCCCGAGACCGGCATGATGACCTTCCTCCACGACGAGGACGACCCCCTGGACACCGCCGCGATGGTGGTGGACGAGACGTCCATGGTAGACCTGCTGCTGATGCAGTCGCTGCTGCGCGCCCTCCCCGACGGGTGCCGCCTGATCCTGGTGGGCGATCCGGACCAGCTGCCGTCGGTGGGCGCCGGGAATCTCTTTTCGGACCTGCTGCGCAGCGGCGCGGTGGAGACGGTGCGCTTGACCGAGATCTTCCGCCAGGCCCAAGAGAGCCTCATCGTCATGAACGCCCACGCGGTCAACGCCGGGCAGTTTCCCGAGCTGCGGGCCAAGGACCGGGACTTTTTCTTCCTGCGCCGCCGCTCCGCCGCCGCGGTGGTGGAGACCATTCAGGACCTCTGCCGCCGCCGCCTGCCGGAGAATATGGGCATTCCCGCCTCGGAGATTCAGGTCCTCTCCCCCGGCCGCCAGCGGGAAACCGGTACGCGGAGCCTCAATCAGGCCCTCCAGGCTGTCCTCAACCCTCCCGACCACGGCAAGCGGGAGCGCGCCCACGGCGATTTTTTATTCCGGGAGGGCGACAGAGTGATGCAAATCCGCAACAACTATGATATACTATGGAAAAGAGTGGACGCCCCCGGAGGCGGAGCGGGGATCTTCAACGGCGATATTGGCGTGATCCAAGCCATTGATCCGGGTGCGGAGACAGTGGAGGTGGTCTTTGACGACGACCGGCTGGCAAAATACAGCTTCGACATGCTCTCCGAGCTGGAGCCGGCCTACGCCATGACCGTCCACAAGAGTCAGGGCAGCGAGTACCGCGCGGTGATCCTGGCGCTGTGGCCCGGTTCGCCGCTGCTGCTGACCCGCAGCGTCCTCTATACGGCCATCACCCGGGCGCGGCAGCTGCTGATCGTGGTGGGCAGCGAGGAGACTGTGGCGGCTATGACCGCCAACGACCGCCGCCAGCGGCGCTACAGCGGCCTGAAGCTCCGGCTCCAGGCGGAGAACCCGTCGTGAAGCGGCTGCTGGGATGGCTGCTGGACCTGCTGTACCCGCCCAGGTGCGTCTTTTGCCGCCGCCTGCTGGGAAAGAGCGAGGCGGAAATCTGCAATGCCTGCCGCGCCAGGCTGCCGGTGTTTTCCGGAACGCTGCCGGCGGGGCCGTACCTCTCCGGCGCGGCGGCGGCGCTGTTCTATCGGGAGATGGTCCGGGATTCCCTGCTCCGCTACAAGTTCCAGGGCATGGCCCACTACGACGCCTGCTACGGCCGTCTGCTGGCCGCGGCCTGCGTCCGTCTGCCGCTGGAGGAGATCGACGCGGTGACCTGGACGCCGGTGAGCCGGAAACGCCGCCGCCGGCGCGGCTACGATCAGTCCCGGCTGCTGGCAGAGCAGCTGGCCCACCGGCTGGACAAGCCCCTGGCCGCGACCCTGCGCAAGGTCCGCGACAATCCGGCCCAGTCCACCCTCTCCGAGGTCAGTGCCCGCCGGGCCAACGTGCTGGGCGTCTACGAGGCCGCAGAGGCAGCGGAAATACCGGGCAAGACTTTCCTGCTGGTGGACGACATCCTCACCACTGGGGCCACCGCGTCAGAGGCGGCACGGACGCTGCTGCTCTCGGGCGCGGAGGCGGTCTATCTGGCGGTCCTGGCCGCCGCTCACAACGATGATACGAGGTAATGGTGAAGCAATGCTGAAATTTTCACGGGATCTGGGAATCGACCTGGGCACGGCCAACGTGCTGGTCTACGAGCAAGGACGCGGCATCGTCCTGCGGGAGCCGTCGGTGATCGCGGTGGACAAGAACACCGGCAAGGTCCTGCAGGTGGGCGTCGCCGCCAACAATATGCTGGGCCGTACGCCGGGCAATGTGGTGGCCCTGCGGCCGCTGCGGGACGGGGTGATCTCCGACTACGAGATGACCGAGCGGATGCTGGCGCAGTTCATGAAGCGGATCATCCGCTTCGCTTTCATCAAGCCCCGGGTGGTGGTGAGCGTCCCCAGCGGCATCACCGAGGTGGAGGAGCGCGCCGTGATCCAGGCCACCATGGAGGCCGGCGCGCGGCGGGTGTACCTCATCGAGGAGCCCTACGCCGCGGCCCTGGGCGCGCAGCTGGACCTGGAGCGCCCGGGGGGACACATGGTGGTGGATATCGGCGGCGGCACCACGGACATCGCGGTGGTGACCATGAACGATGTGGCGATCTCCTCCTCTCTCAAGGTGGCCGGCGAGACCTTCGACAGCGCCATCATCCGCTATCTCCGGCGGCGGCACAACGTCATCATCGGCCCCAACGCTGCCGAGGAGGCCAAGATCACCATTGGCTGCGTCTACGAGCGCGGCCAGGAGGTGTCCATGCGCACCAAGGGCCGGGACCTCAAGACGGGCCTGCCCAAGGAGGTGGAGCTGAGCTCCACGGAGATCTACGAAATCTTCAAGCGCCCCGCCCGCCAGATCGTGGATGAGGTGACGTCGGTGCTGGAGCAGACATCGCCGGAGCTGGTGGCGGACATCTCGGTCAACGGCATCGTCCTCACCGGCGGCGGGTGCCAGCTGTGGGGCTTTGACAAGCTCCTGACCGACTGGACCGGCATCCCCTGCACCCTGGCTGACGACGCCGACTCGTGCGTGGGCCTGGGCTGCGGCAAGAGCCTCCAGTGGATCGGCCGGATGCAGGAGGGCACCATCAACCTCGCCCGCAGGAAGCTGATGAAGGAATGAAGCGCAAAAACGCCGCGTTTCCCGGAAATGATCCGGAAAACGCGGCGCTTTTATGGCATTTGCCCCTGAATAGCCTTCTCAATTGCCAGCACTACGGCGCTCATGGGCACATCCAGCGCGCAGCAGATGCGGTAGAGCGTTTCCGGCGCCGGCTTTTGCTCGCCGCGCCCAATGGCGCTCAGGCGGGTCTGCCCAATGTCGGAAAGTCCGCTTAAAACCTCCTGCGTCAGCCCCCTTTTCCCGCGAAAGCACGCGATCACCCGCCCCGCCACCCGGGGGCCAGCTGCATATCTCCCATGCGGTACACCTCGAACCGCGAAGCGTTTTTTCAACGCTTCGCGGTTTTTTTCAGGGCTTTTTATACACGGCGCAGATTTTTTCCGCCTGCTGCGCCACAGCCTCCCGCAGAGACGACGGCGAGAGCACCTCCGCCCGGGCGCCGTAGGAGAGCAGATAGCCCACCAGCCAGCCGTCCAGCGGCATCTCCGCCGTCACCAGGTAGGAGCCGTCCTCCTGCTGCGCCAGCTGCGCGTCGTCGAACTCGTCGTAGAGGCGGTGCGCCGCCTCTCCCGCCACTCGCAGGACCACCGGTACCGCGCAGGCCGAGGCGGCCTCCGCCGCGGGACAGGGCATCGGCTCAAAGACGCGCTCCAGGAGTGTCAGCGCCAGGATGCGGTTGAGCTTGAACAGGCGGTAGTCCTGCCGCTGGAGGCAGTACGCCTTGAGGTACCACGACCGGGACCGGTAGCTCAGCTGCAGGGGCCGCACCGTCCGGCGGCTGCGCCGGCCGCTGGAGGACAGATAGATCATCTCCACCTCCCGCCTGTTCAGGACAGCGCCGCGGAGCGCCTGAAACTTCTCGCCGTCCGGACCCCGGCGGCCCCAGCGGGAGAAGTCCACCTCCAGCCAATCCGGCGGCTTGTCCCGGAGGAGGACCGAAAGCTTCTGCACCGCCGCGCCCTCGCCGGGGTACTGCACGGCGGTGAGGCTCTGCGTCAGCGAGAGCAGCTCCCGCCGCTCTTCCGGCGCGAACAGCGCCCGGTCCAGCACAAAGGGCTGGAGCAGATAGATGCCGCCCCGGCGTCCGGCCTCTGTGCAGATGGGCACGCGGGCGCGGCTGAGGACGTCCACGTCCCGGTACACCGTCCGCACCGAGACGCCCAGCACCTCCGCCAGCTCCGGGGCCGTGGCGCGGCAGTTGGGGCGGTGGAGCAGGTGGAAGAGCAGCTGGAACAGGCGGGTATGGGCCGGCGCGCCGGTCATGCCTCGAGGAGCAGGCCGGAGATGGCGTACAGCTGCCCGGCCAACCGGTCGAACGCCTCCGGACGCAGGGACTGCGGCCCGTCGGACAGGGCGTGGGCCGGATCGTTGTGGACCTCGATCTCCAGCCCGTCCGCCCCCGCGGCCAGCGCGGCCTTGGCCAGGGACGGCACCAGCTGGTAGCGTCCCGACGCATGGCTGGGGTCCACGATCACCGGCAGGTGGCTCAGCTGCTTGAGCACCGGCACGGAGGAGACATCCAGGGTGTTGCGGGTGTAGGTCTCAAAGGTGCGGATGCCCCGCTCGCAGAGGATCACCTGCTCGTTGCCGCCGGCCATGATGTACTCAGCGCTCATCAGCAGCTCCTCGTAGGTGGCGGAGAGGCCGCGCTTGAGGAGGACCGGCTTTTTCAGCTCTCCCAGAGCCTTCAGAAGCTCAAAGTTCTGCATGTTCCGCGCGCCCACCTGGATCACGTCCACGTCGTCAAAGTACTCCAGCTGCGCGGCGTCCATGATCTCCGTGACGATGGGCAGGCCTGTCAGCTTCTTGGCGATGGAGAGCAGGCGGATGCCCTCGGCCCGCAGGCCCTGGAAGGCGTAGGGCGAGGTCCGCGGCTTGAACGCGCCGCCCCGCAGCATGGTCGCGCCGCTCTTCCTGACGGCCTGGGCCACGGCGCAGATCTGCTCCTCCGACTCCACCGAGCACGGCCCCGCGATCAGCGTCAGCCCACCGCCGCCCACCTGGGTGCCGCCCACGGGGATGACGGTGTCAGCGGGGTGGAACTTGCGGTTGGCATTCTTGTAAGGCTCCTGGACGCGCTTGACATCCTCCACCACGTCCAGCGCGGCAATGAGGTTGATGTCCAGATGCGAGGTATCGCCCACCAGGCCCCAGATGGTCTGGTTCATGCCCACGGTGGGATGAATACTGACGCGGCGCTCCTCCAACCACTGGCGGAACCGCTCCAGCTGGACCTGATCCGGGTTCCGGCGTAAGATCACGATCATGATGATGTCCTCCAAATTCCAGAATAAAAGCCCGCAGCCGGTCAGCTGCGAGCCTGTATGGGCCGGGCCCGAAGCTCAGACCCCGAAGCACCCCCGCGCAACCACACCGAACAAAGCCCTACCTTTCGGAAAAAGGGTAAAGGCGAAAAAACGGAACATGGCAGCGCAGATACGGCGCGACATAAAAATCAACTCCGATTTTCTGATGTCCTCATGGTAGCACGGATCGGCTACAAAATCCATAGTCACATTCCACAAATCTGCCTCCCTCGAAAAACGGCTTTTTTTGAAAATAACCCTTGACATTTTTAGGTGCCTGTGATAATATGTTGAGGCAGTCGAGAGACAGTAAACGCGCGAGTGGTGGAATTGGCAGACTCGCTAGATTCAGGTTCTAGTGTGCATTACGCACGTGCGGGTTCAAGTCCCGCCTCGCGCACCACCCTGTGTTGACAAAAAAGATGCAGGCGAAAAACACCGCATGAAAATGCGGTGTTTTTCATATTCTCAGTGGAAATTCAGTTGATTTGATGCCAAAATGCTTTAATTTCAAAAATTTGGAAGCGTTAACAAAAAATCACGCATTCGGAGATGCAAAACGGATTTTTCAGACTTGAACTCCCATATCCCGAGGAAATCAGCAGGCCGTCAGCAACCGTCGGAACGATTCCGGCGACCGCTGGCGGCTTTTCTGCGCTTTCTCCGTTGTGCCCAGGTCTGCGGCGAGTTTGTTGGTGGTATTGGATATAGCTTTGTCATCGCGTTCTGGCTATGATTGCTTCACCACGAATGAAAGGAGTCATGCAAATGCCGGAGCGAAAAAACTTATGTGCGCAGATCCCCTTGGATCTGCACAACCAGGTCACGGCGGCCCGGGAGGCGCTGGGGCTGACCACCAACGAGTACGTCGCGCAGCTTATCACCGAATACTTTGAACTCAAGAAAAATGGAGGTTGCATCATGGCAGGCAACAGAACAATGGCGTTTCAAATTTCAGAGGACCTTTTCCAGCGGATCAAGGCGCACCTGGAACGCGAGACGGCCCGGACAGGCCGGAAGCTGACCCAGCGGGAGTTCGTGCTGGGGCTGATCGAGGCAGCGCTGGAGGAGGCGGAACAGCGTGAGGCCCGTGTCGAGCCGTGTGACAGCGAATTAGACGGGGGCGGCGCGGGATACCCGCCAGAGGGAGAAAACAGCACGTTGGCCGCTGTAAGCGGCGTGTAAGGGAGGCGGCAAATCGGATACAGGACGGCCCAGGAGGGCGCCTCAAATGGGGCGTCCTCCTGGGCTGTTTTGCGTTTTCGGAGAGCACGGACGTTGTTGGTCCTGCTTCGTTTTGGCGGGGTTTGTTGGTGGTGTTGGTGAATAGCATTTTCGACGGCCACCGGGTATACTTGCCCTTGCCGGCTGGCAGGCCGGACAAAACATAGGAGGTAAGACAATGAGCAGCCAACTGGAAGCCCTATTGGACAGAAGCGAATCGCTGAAGCGGGACCTAGAGGACACTATGGCGCAGATGTGCCGGGAAGATGACGGCGGAGAGGCTGTGGAAAGCTTCCAATCCATCCGCGACAGCATCCTGGACCAGCTGGACAAGGCCATCTGCGGCGTGACGGCCCTCATGGCCTGGGCGGAGGACTACGCGCAAACCAGTTAACAAACTTTGCAAAGCAGCCGGGAAGGGCGCTCCGTATGATCGGAGCGTCTTTCCCGGCTGTTTTGCGTTTCGGGGAGGTGAGAATACGAAAGAAAACAGAAGATTTACAGATGCGGAGATGGAGGCCGCGCGGAGTGTGGATTTGCCGGAGTTATTGACTTCTCTGGGCTATCAGGTGAAACGGATCGGCAATTATCATACAACGAAAGAAATGGACAGCCTGCGGATTCGCAATCGGCGGACATGGTTCCGCTATTCGGAGAATGCCGGCGGGGATGCCATTACATTTCTCCAGCATTTTTGCGGCAAGAGCTTCCCGGAGGCGGTGGAATACCTGCTGCAATTTCAGGGGCGGGCCAGGGATTCCCCTATCGCTCCGCTTCCGATCAAGCAAAAGGAGAAAAAGCCATTTGCCTTGCCTCCCGCCAATTCGGATCAGCGGCGGGTGTTTGCCTACCTCCGCAAGCGCGGGATTGCGGCGCAGGTGATCCAGGGTTTCATCCAGGCGGGGCTGCTGTACGAGGACGCCAAGTACCACAACTGTGTGTTTGTCGGACGGGACGGCGAGGGAACCCCACGGTTCGCCAGCAAACGCGGTACAGCGTCGGAAGAAATTCCGCTCTGCTCCGTCCCCGCCTGCGGCGAGGACTCCACCCGCTCCATTCCTTCCTCCTTCCCCCACGAAAACCGCTTCGCTGGGTTTTCGCGGGGACCCCTGGGCGGCAAGCCGTTCAAGGGC
>JAAWBZ010000277.1 GCA_022792945.1 Oscillospiraceae bacterium
ATCACCGCTCCCAGATTCAGCTATGGGGCAAAGCAGATACTGACGGACGAGCAGCTGGATGTGTTCATGAAGGTCATCGCAGAGGATGAAATCTGGTATGACTTCTTCTATGCCGAGCTGACCACTGGTCTGCGGCGGGGTGAGATCTTCGGGCTCAAGTGGGAGGACTTCGATGAGGTCAATGGTACACTGAAAGTCTGCCGTACCGTCTACTGGGAAACTGGTGGCGGGCTGACTGCCGGGGATACCAAGACTAACGCCGGCACTCGAAACATTTTACTACCGGCCAGCACAGCCGCAGTCCTCAGTGAACGAAAAGAGTCTGCGCTGAGCGAGTGGATCTTCCCCAACCTGCTGAAACCGGAGCAGCCCACTGATCCTGGCTCCGCATACCGCCAGTTGAAAGTTCTGCTGAAGCGGGCCGGCCTCCCGAACATTCGCTTCCACGACTTGCGGCACCCAAATGTCAAGCCCAGGACAAAGGATTTTTATCCGCTATTTTTGAATAAACAGTCAAGCGGCCGAGCGCATCGGCACACCCCTCTCCCCGGATGGCCGCTCTGCGAAATTCCTTGATAAACTGGAAGTTAGCGTTCTTTTCTAAATACAAATACAAAACCCACAATTCCCAGTATTATACCAATCCATAAAGCCAAATCAGTGTAGTCTGTTCCAATAATAGGAATCCATGGGCTGTGCATCGAAATAAGTAGCAACATAATACCAAATAGAATAAGGGCTATTCCCTGCAATTTCTTTTCCATAATGATGTCTCCATAAATCCCGATTTGTCGAGTCATTGCCTGACATATTATAGCACACACGGACAACCTGTTCAAGCTGGAAACAATAGAATGGGCAAGCAGGGCATCGGAATATCGTTTTCGATATTCCGATGCAGCTTGTTGAGGTTCCCCCAAGCCCCGGACTGGCCGCTTTGCGTCCAGTCGAACGCACCTGTCGGTGCGGCTCCATGCTTCGCATGACCAGCAGGGAGAAAGTGACGCAGCAGCGTTATGGGGATAGCCGCAGAGCAGCGCAAGGGGCGTGCCCCTTGTACGGAGCGAAGCGACGCAAGCCGCCTGGAGCGGTGACAGGTCGGTGATCCAGGCGGCGGTCTCGCAGAGCGCACGGATACATGGCCGCAGGCCATGTATAGAAGTGCGTCGTTCCTCGCTGGCGCTCGGAACGGGGACAGCTTCATCACTCGCATGAGGCGCACGGACTAACCCGCGCCGGTTCGCCTGAACAGTCCCAGGCACAAGGCCCGCCGTGAGGCTCACCGCCCTGTCCCCTGCTGGTAAAAAGCACCCAGCCGGGACGCTATGCGGTCCCGGCTGGATGCTATACACTGTCTTTGTCCTTTACGTTACACCTCGCTTTTTGGCTTCCCTCGTTGCGCCTATTTTTTGCAGGGGATTAGGCGGAAAAGAATAAGGACAAACCAGTCAACTCCTTGCACCGCAAGGGTTTTCCGATTTGTCCTTATTATGCCATAAGGGCACGTATTCGCCACCAACGCACTGGAGCATGGGATGGATGTAAAGACTCTGTCCACCGTCATCGGGCACGTCTCCAGTGCCACCACGCTGAATGTCTACGCACACGTCACTGATGATATG
>JAAWBZ010000079.1 GCA_022792945.1 Oscillospiraceae bacterium
CCCTCGGGCAGGACCTCGCCGGTGTCAGGGTTGATGATCTCGGCGATGAAGTGGTCCTCGTTGATGTGCATGCCGGTCTGCTCCGCGCACTCGAAGCTGACGCCCGGGCCGGAGGTCTCCGTGAGTCCGTAGATATCGTAGGCCTTGATGCCCAGCTTTGCCTCGATGTCCCGGCGCATCTCCTCGCTCCAGGCCTCGGCGCCGAAGATGCCGGCCTTGAGCTTGATCTTGTCCCGGAGGCCCCGCTCGTGGATGGACTCTGCCAGGTACGCCGCGTAGGAGGGGGTGCAGCAGAGGATGGTGGCGCCCAGGTCCACCATAAACTGGAGCTGCCGGTCGGTGTTGCCCGAGGACATGGGCAGCGTCAGGCAGCCCACCCTGTGGGAGCCTCCGTTGAGGCCGGGGCCGCCGGTGAAGAGGCCGTAACCGTAGGAGACTTGGCACACGTCCTCCCTGGTGCCGCCGGCGGCCACAATGGCCCGGGCGCAGCAGTCCTCCCACAGGTCCAGATCGTGCTGGGTGTAGAAAGCCACCACCCGCCGCCCGGTGGTGCCGGAGGTGGACTGGATGCGGACGCAGTCCGAAAGGGGCTTTGCCAGCAGGCCGTAGGGGTAGGCCTCGCGCAGATCATCCTTGGTGAGGAAGGGGAGCTTGTGCAGATCCTCCACGCCGCGGATGTCATCGGCGCAGACGCCCTTTTCCTCCATCTTTTTGCGGTAGTAGGGCACATGCTCCCACACATGCCGAGCCTGCCGGACCAGCCGCTCGTTCTGCCAGGCCAGGAGCTGATCGCGGGAGGCGGTCTCGATTTCCGGTTGGTAATATCGTTCCATATGGGTTGTTGTCCTTTCTGTTTATTCCTTTTGCAAGCTCTCCAGCGCCACACATACCAGAATCACCGCCGCGCCGATGAGGCCCGAGACGGACAGCCGCTCGTCCAGGACCACGAAAGCCGTCAATGCGGTCATCACCGGGTAGGTGCACTGGAGCACGCCCACCAGCCGGGGGGAAACATGCCGCAGGGCCATGTTCTGGAGCAGGTACCCCGCCACCGTACAGCCCAGGGCCGCGTAGACCAGGGTCAGCGCAATGGAGGGCTGGGCAAAGACGGTCCAGTCGGTCTGGCCCAGGGCGCCGGTGATACCGCCCATGCCGGCGCACATGACCACCGCCAGCCCCGCCTGGACGCAGGAGAGCGCGGCGGGCGAGATATAATGCAGCGCCTCCCCGCCGAACACCAGCGCGCCGGCGCCCAGAGCCGCGGAGACCAGCGAACAGATCTCGCCCAGCCCGAAGGAGGACAGCCCGCCCCTGGCGCACAGCAGGTACAGCCCCGCCAGCACCCCCAGCTGCCGCAGCGCGCCGCGGATGCCGTAGGGCTTGCGGTAGAAGATCAGCAGCAGCGGCGCGATCAGCGCGCTGAGGGAACGGAGGAAGGCCACATTGGTGGCGGCGGTCAGCTGAAGCCCGGCGTTGCTGAAGATGAACGCCGCCGCCATGCACAGGCACGGCACGATGTAGTGCTTGACCGGAGCCACGCGCAGCTCCCGGACGATGCGCCGCCCGCGGAAGGCCAGCAGCGCCAGCGTCGCCAGGAGATACCGGCACATCAGGAAGCTGTACACCGGCAGCTGGCGGTACGCCCGCTTGGACATGGGGTCCAGCAGCCCGTAGAGGACGCTCTGGAGGAGGATCATGCCGATGCAGAGGGCTTTCCAGTTGGTCGTTCGCTTTTTTTCAGCGATTCGGGCTTCCATCACGCGCCGCGGCCCAGGGAAAAGGCTTTTTTGTTCAGCTCCAGGAACCTGGCGGGCACGCTCTCCTCAATGGCGTGCATCCAGTCGTCCAGGGGAAAGTCGAAATAGGTGGAAAGGCGGCCCAGGAGGACCAGGTTCGCCGCCTTGGACGAGCCCGCCTCCTCCGCCAGGGAGAGCGCGTCAAAGGCGTCCACATCCAGCCCGGCGTTCCGCATGGTCTCCACCAGATTGGGGGGGTACGCCGCCGCGCCGGTGATGACGGGCATGGGGTTGATCTCCTGGGTGTTGGATACGATTTTCCCGCCGGGCTTTAAATATTCGGTCCAGCGGGCGGCCTCCAGCAGCTCAAAGGAGACAATGACGTCCGCCTGGCCCTTGTCGATGATGGGGGAGTAGACCTTGCTGCCGAAGCGGACGTAGGTGACCACGCTGCCGCCCCGCTGGCTCATGCCGTGGACCTCGGAGACCTTGATGTCGTAGCCGCGGCCCAGGAGCAGCCGGCCCAGGAGCTTGGAGGCCAGGAGGCTCCCCTGTCCGCCGACGCCGACGATCATGATGTTTTTCGTTTCCATGGCTCAGTCCTCCCCGGACGCGCGCAGGGCGTCGAATTTGCACAGCTGCGCGCACACGCCGCAGCCGGTGCAGAGGGTGTTGTCAATTTTTGCCTTGCCATCGGTGATGGAGATGGCCGGACAGCCGATCTTCATGCAGGCCCGGCAGGCCTTGCACTGCTCCGGGTCCGCCGCCAGGGGCTTCTTGTGCTTGACATACTTCAAAAGGGCGCAGGGACGGCGGGAGATGATGACCGACGGCTCCGCTGCCGCGGTCTCCTCCTTGACCGCCCGCTCACAGGCCGCCAGGTCGTAGGGGTCCACCACCCGCACCCGGCGGATGCCCACGGCGCGGCAGAGGCTCTCCAGGTCGATCTTGGTGCAGGGGTCGCCCTTGAGGTTGAAGCCGGTGGCGGGGTTCTGCTGGTGGCCGGTCATGCCGGTGATGGAGTTGTCCAGGATGACCACCGTGCCGCAGGACTCGTTATAGGCCATGTTGATGAGGCCCGTGACGCCCGAGTGCATGAAGGTGGAGTCGCCGATCACCGCCACGGTCCTGCCGCCGCCGCCGGCCTTGACAAAGCCGTGGAGGCCTGAAATGGACGCGCCCATGCAGATGGTGGTGTCGAGGGCCTCCAGGGGCGGCGCCGCGCCCAGGGTGTAGCAGCCGATGTCACCCAGCACCGTCAGCTTCTGCCTGGCCAGGGTGTAGAACAGGCCCCGGTGGGGGCAGCCGGCGCACATCACCGGCGGCCGGGCGGGGATGGGCACGTCCAGCTTTGGGCCGGTTCTGACGGTCTCGCCCAGCTTCTCGGCGATGAGGTTCTGGCTCAGCTCGTCCACGCAGGGGAAGAGGTCCTTGCCGCGCACCTGGAGGCCCAGGTCGCGGCAGTGGCTCTCGATGAAGCCGTCCAGCTCCTCCACCACCACCACCTGCTTCACCGACGCGGCGAAGTTCAGGATGGCCTCCGCCGGCAGCGGGTGGATCATTCCCAGCTTCAGAACCGGGAAGTCGCTGCCGCAGGCCTCCTTCACGTACTGGTAGCAGGTGGAGGAGGTGATAATGCCCAGCTCATGGTTGGCGCCGTTGTCCCAGACGTTAATGAGGGTGGACTCGGCAAACTGCACCAGCCTGGCCGTCCGCTCCTCCACCACCGGGTGGCGGCGCCTGGCGTTGCCGGGCATCATGATGTACTTCTGGGGATTCTTTTCATAGGGCCTTTCAGGGGGCGTCCGGCGGTCGCCGGTGTCCACGACGCTCTGGGAGTGGGCCACCCGGGTGCACAGCTTCAGGAGCACCGGGGTGTCGAACTGCTCGGAGAGCTCAAAGGCCAGCTTGGCAAAGGCCAGGGCCTCGGCGGAGTCGGCGGGCTCCAGCATGGGAAGCTTGGCGGCCTTGGCGTAGTGGCGGGAGTCCTGCTCGTTCTGGGACGAGTGCATCCCCGGGTCGTCCGCCACACCGATCACCAGCCCGGCGTTGACCCCGGTGTAGGACAGGGTGAACAGCGGGTCCGCCGCCACGTTGAGCCCCACGTGCTTCATGCCGCAGAAGCTGCGCTTGCCCGCCAGGGACGCGCCGAAGGCGGCCTCCAGGGCGACCTTTTCGTTGGGGGCCCACTCGGCATAGATCTCGGGGTATTTGGCCGCGGCCTCGGTGATCTCGGTACTGGGCGTGCCGGGATAGCTGGAGACGAAGCCGCATCCGGCCTCATAAAGCCCCCGGGCCGCCGCCTCGTTGCCGAGCATCAGTTGTTTCATGGCATTTCCTCCTTGTTGTGCAGATGCGCCAACCTCACCGGACGCCCGCGGCGCCCGGTGAGGGATGTGGATGCAAGGTGCTATTCGCCGATGGAGTCCTTGACGCTGACCGTCACGGTCCGGTCATAGCAGGAGAAAACCTCCCGGAGATGCCCGGCCTCCGGCGCGCGGGTGAAGAGGCTCACCGCCGGCACGATGACCAGCCCCGCCAGCATGCAGAACGCGCCGGCGTTGATGGGAGACTGGAGCATTGCCGGGAAGCTGCCGCGCCAGAAGATGTTGGCCAGCATGACCACCGTGGAGAACACGAAGCTGGCCCAGCAGGCGGTCTTAGTGGTCCGCTTCCAGTACAGCCCGAAGAGGAACGGCGCCAGAAACGCCCCCGCCAGCGCGCCCCAGCTGACGCCCATGAGCTGGGCGATGAAGGTGACGCTGGACTTGTACTGGATCAGCGCCAGCACCACGGAGATGGCGATGAACACCACAATCAGCAGCCGCATAATGAGCACCTGCCGCTTTTCGTCCATATCTTTCACTATTGTACCTTTTATGAAGTCCAACGTCGATGAACACCACAATCAGCAGCCGCATAATGAGCACCTGCCGCTTTTCGTCCATATCTTTCACTATTGTACCTTTTATGAAGTCCAACGTCAAGGTGGAACTGGAGGCCAAAACCAGGGAAGAGAGGGTTGACATGGACGCCGAGAGCACCAGAATAACTACCACGGCGATCAAAATTGTGGAGAGGTTGGAGAGCATGGCGGGAATGATGGCGTCAAAGCCCTCCGAAGCCACGTCCACCTTGTCCCCGAACAGCCGCCCGAAGCCGCCGAGGAAGTAGCAGCCGCCGGAGATGATGACCGCGAAGGCGGTGGAGATGATCATGCCCTTGTTGATGGCCTTCTCGCTCTTGATGGCGTAGAACTTCTGCACCATCTGGGGCAGGCCCCAGGTGCCAAGCGACGTCAGCAGCACCACGCCCAGCAGCCCCGCCGGGTCCGGCCCGAAGAAGGAGGCAAAGACGCCGGGAGTAGTGGAGACCGTCTCGTCGGTGACGCGGCCCAGGCTGTCCAGCGCCGCGAGAAAGCCGCCCTGGCTGTGGAGCACCGCTCCGATCACCGCGATGATCCCCACGATCATGACGATGCCCTGGATGAAGTCGTTGATGGCGGTGGCCATATAGCCGCCGGCGATGACATAGACGCCCGTCAGCACCGCCATGACCACCACGCAGACCGAGTAGTCGATGTTGAAGGCCATGCCGAACAGGCGGCTGAGGCCGTTGTAGAGCGAAGCGGTGTAGGGGATCAGGAAGATAAAGATAATGACCGACGCCGCCAGCTTCAACGAGCGGCTGGAGAAGCGCTTGCCGAAGAACTCAGGCATGGTGGCGGAGCTGAGGTGCTGCGTCATGACTCGGGTCCGGCGGCCCAGCACCGCCCAGGCCAGCAGGGAGCCGAGAAAGGCGTTGCCCAGCCCCGCCCAGGTGGCGGCGATGCCGTACTTCCAGCCGAACTGCCCCGCGTAGCCCACAAAGACCACCGCGGAAAAATAAGAGGTGCCGTAGGCGAAGGCCGTGAGCCACGGGCCTACGCTCCGTCCGCCCAGGACGAAGCCGCTGACGTCGGTGGCGTGGCGGCGGCAGTAAAGGCCGATGCCCACCATGACGCCGAAGAACACCAGCAGCATGGCGATTTTAATTGCGAAATCCATGTGTTTTCTCCTCGTTTTCTCTCAGATTTTATAGAATTTCCACCACCGAGCAGCCACGCAGGTCCAGTGTGCGTCCGGTTTGGAACGGCAGAGCATGCCGGAATACAGGGCCGTCCACCGCCAGGGTGTGGTACTCCCCATTCTCCCCGCAGAGGTCCGCGCCCTGCGCCGCGATCTCCCGGAGGGTGTCCCGGTCCAGGAAGCGGCCCAGGAGGCTCCTTGGCAGCCGCGCCGGGTCCACGGCCTTGATAAGACAGCGGATGCCGGTGTCCAGGGCCTCGCGGACCAGGGCCGCGCGGTCCTCTCCCCAGAGGGGGAACACCGCCGGAAGCCCCGCCGCCGCGCAGCGGTCCTCGCACCATCTCCGGTTCTCCGCCAGGTCGATGTCGCCGAAGGCGGCAGCCTCGGCTCCCAGGTCCTTTGCGCGGCGGAGGGCCGCCTCCATGGCCAGGTGGTAGTCCGCGCCCCGGGCCGGGACGGGCAACAGCGGCAGGCCCAGGGCATCCTCATAGCGCGCGAGCAGCGCCGCGTCCGCCCCGTGGAACCAGGAGCGGCCCGCCGCCTCATTCATCATCACCAGCAGCCCCGCCGCCTCATGCCCTTGGGCGGTCAGGCGGCAGAGGGCCAGGGTGCTGTCCTTGCCGCAGCTGTAGGAGAGTACAAATTTCATCCCGTGATCTGCGCCTCCACCAGACGGCCCTTGCAGTACTTCTCCCGCAGCGCCGGCTTTTCGATCTTGCCGGTGGGGTTGCGGGGGAGCCGGTCGAAGATGATTCTGCGGGGGCGCTTGTACCGGGGCAGCTCCTTGCAGAAGGCGTTGATCTCCTCCTCGGTGCAGTCCACGCCCTCCTTCCGCTCGATGATGGCCGCGGCGATCTCGCCCAGGCGGGCGTCGGGCAGGCCGATGACCGCAGCGTCCTTGATCTTCTCGTGGCGGCGGAGGAAATCCTCGATCTGCACCGGGTAGAGGTTCTCGCCGCCGGAGATGATGACGTCCTTCTTCCGGTCCACCAGGTAGAGGAAGCCGTCCTCGTCCATCCGGGCCATGTCGCCGGTGTAGAGCCAGCCGTCCCGGAGGACCTCGGCGGTGGCCTCAGGGTTATGGTAGTAGCAGAGCATCACGCCGTCGCCCCGGACGATCAGCTCGCCCACCGCGCCCTGGGGGACGTCCCGCCCCTGCTCGTCCACCACCCGGGCCTCCCAGCCGAAGCCGGGCTTTCCGATGGCGCCCACCTTGTGGATATTCTCCACCCCCAGGTGGACGCAGCCGGGACCGATGGACTCGGAGAGGCCGTAGTTGGTGTCGTACTGGTGGTGGGGGAAGCGCTTTTTCCACCGGTGGATCAGGCTGGGGGGCACCGGCTGCGCGCCGATGTGCATCAGCCTCCACTGGTCCAGAAAGTAGTCGTCCAGCCGGACCCGGCCGCTGTCCATGGCGTCCAGCAGGTCCTGGCACCAGGGCACCAGCAGCCAGACGATGGTGCACTTTTCCTCGGTGACGGCCCGGAGGATCCACTCCGGCTTCACCCCCCGCAGCAGCACCGCCTTGCCGCCGGAGAGGAGGCTCCCGAACCAGTGCATCTTCGCGCCGGTGTGGTAGAGGGGCGGGATGCACAGGAACACGTCGCTCCGGGTCTGGCCGTGGTGGCTCTGCTCGGTGAGGCACGAGTGGAGCAGGGCGCGGTGGTTGTGGAGGATGGCCTTGGGGAAGCCCGTGGTGCCGGAGGAGAAGTAGATAGCCGCGTGGTCCTCCTCGCGCAAAGCCACCGGCGGCGCGCTGGAGGAGCAGAAGGACATCATCCGGAGCCCATCCTCGGCGTAGGCGGGCACGTCCCGGCCCACATAGAAGAAGAACTTGATTTTGGGCAGCTGGCCGGCGATGGCGTCCAGCCGCGTGACGAACTCCGGGCCGAACACCAGCACCTCCGCGTCGGCCAGGTCCAGGCAGTACTGGATCTCGTCGCTGGAGTAGCGGAAGTTCATGGGCACGGCGATGCCGCCTGCCTTGAGAATGCCGAAGTATACAGGCAGCCACTCCAGACAGTTCATCATCAGGATGGCCACCTTGGCCCCCTTCTGAAGCCCGCGGCTGAGCAGCAGGTTGGCGAAGCGGTTGGCCCGCCGGTCAAAGTCCCGCCAGCTCAGCTCCCGGCGGTAGGGGGCATCGGGGCGGGCGTTCTCAATGAGGCTGAAATCCCGCCAGGTGACGGCGTTGTCCCGCTCCTCGGAGGGATTGATCTCCACCAGGCTGGTGTCTGAGCCGTAGAGGCGGGCGTTGCGTTCCAAAAAATCTGTAATGACCATGAATTGCGTACATCTCCTTTAAAAGGGCGGTCCAAAATGAGAAAAACGCCCTCTGCCGCAAAGCAGAGGGCGGGAAAGACCCACGGTACCACCTCAATTTACCGTCCGGGGACGGCCTCCGGGGCAAAAAGCCCCACGCTGTAACGGGCGTGCCCGTCGGCGCCTACTGCGGGTTCGGCGCCGCCGCTCCGAAGGGTATTCGGCCCGCGGCCCCGCCCTGCCTCGCACCGTCCGGCAGCTCTCTTCCCGGGGGACCCGCAAGCCTACTTGGCTTCCTCATCGCGTTCTGTTTGTATGGGCACTACTTTAGCACTTTTAACCACTAAAGTCAATGGGTCCGCGAAAAAAATTTTGTGCCAGCGGTGGGGATAGATTGCCGCCTCGCTTCGCTACAAGAGCAAGGCCCCTACAAAGACGTTGTAGGGGCCTTGCTGAATACTATTTGTGCGGTGTATATCGCAAGGTACTGCTTGTTGCACGGGTATCGACACTACTTCTGGGTGTAATGGAAACCGACACACCAGAAGCTGTGAAACTAAGACTGGCTAATGTATTTTTGTTGTGAACATACTCGGCATTGATTGTAGTCGAACTGCCATTTGGATAACTTGGCAAATGCTCCATGGAATCCAACGGATCAGGAAGTAATGTAAAATACGCGTCTCCTCGGAAACCGATGGCCTGTACAGTCGTACCCATCATATGTTCGCTATACCGCAGATCTACAAAAAATCCAAGCCCACCTTGCTTTAATGATGCAGGTTTGCTTAATGTGGTTTTGACCCAAGTGGAGTTAGACGGCCGGAGATACTCAGTGTGGGCCACAAAGGAATCGCTGTCATATACAAGCTTATTACTATCCCAGTTGATCGCAATCGCATCATTATCCCGCATAAAGGGTAGTTTTGTCCACTTGTAGGTCAGCGTTACATAAACCTCAGCAATGTAGGTGACGCCACTTACTTTTTCAGTCTTCAACGACAAAACTGTATCAAATGTTAACTCATCGGTGGGGATATTGCCAAGTGGCTGCACGTTCCCATCATTAGCAACATTTGTCTCCCAGCTATAAAAGTAAGCATCTTTCTCCAAAACAAAATCATAAAGATTTGTGAGCTGATCTTCTGCAAGTGAATCTAAGTATGCTTCTGGATAAGCTCTCTCTAACAGAACATCCCGCATATCCTGTATGACTACAGAAGATGGTCTCACTATTTCCGGTGATGGTGCTTCTGCACACGAAACAGATGAACACAAAAACAATAGGACGATTGTTAAGCAAAGACATAATACTTTCTTTTTCATTTTTGTCCCTCCATTTCACACTTTTGTTGAACATTTGCCCTACAACAAAATGCAAAGCACCATCTCCTTCCATAAGTGCACAACGAGTAATACTGAATACGTTATAAGCGTACCATATTTAGGAAATTTTGTCAAGATACGGCGTCGCTTTTTTTCGTTTCCCCACCACAAAGCCGTTGACGGTCATACAGGCCACATGGGTGCCCAGCTCGTCGGTGACGTCCACGGTGTAGAAGCCGGCGGTGCGGCCGTCCTTGACCCGGCGGGCCTCGGCCAGGAGGATCTTTCCCTTGGCGGGGGCCAGATAGGTGATGTCGTGCTGGAGCGAGATGGTGATTTTTTCTGTGTAGCCGTTGGCGGCCACGGCGAAGGCGAAGTCCGCCAGGGTGAAGATCGCGCCGCCCTGGGGCGTGCCGGCGGCATTGAGGTGCCGGGGTGTCAGCGTCAGGGCGCAGACCGAGCGGCCCGGCTCGGCCAGGCGGATCTCCGCGCCGGTGACCTCGGTGGCGAAGCGGTCGGCGGCGAAGAATTGGCGGATCTCCTTCAGGCTGGAGAGCTGAGACATGGGGCATGGCTCCTTTCAGATGGTTTGTTCGCCCCTAATCATAGCGCGCCGGGGCGCGGTTGTAAAGACGCGATGCGGGAATCCGCGGGACGCGGAGCGGGATGAGGCTTGACAAGGCGGCACGGCGCGCGTATGATAGCCTGGGAGTGGAGGGGAAGTATGCGGGAAGATATTTTGCGGGATTTGCAGCGGGAAATCCATGATCGCTGCCAGAGGGAATCGAACCGGTTTGGGATGGGCTGCTATGAACACATTGCGGCGGTCGTGAAGAACGCGGAAATCCTGGCGGGACGGTATGGCGCGGATCGGGAGGTCGTGATGATCGCCGCCTGGATGCACGATATCGCATCCATCACGGATTACAGTTTATATGAACTTCATCATATGCACGGAGCAGACATGGCGGCTAACATTTTGGAAGCATACGATTATGACCGCATAAAAATAGATTTGGTACAGGCGTGTATCCGCAATCACAGAGGAAGCGTAAATTTCACGAAAAGCACCCTGGAAGAGCTGTGCGTTGCGGATGCCGACGCCATTTCGCACTTCGACAGCGTGCCCAGCTTGCTCTATTTCGCCTATGTGCAAAGGAAAATGGGGATACAGAAGGGGAAGGAATTTGTAAAAGCGAAATTAGAAAGAAGCTTTCAAAAGTTATCCACAGAGAGCAAGCAATATTATCAGGACAAGTTTGAGAAAGTCATGGAAGTCCTGGGGTAAAAGAAGCGGGAAATACAAATAGTATATGCATAAAGAAAGGTGGAACCTCATATGAAATGTACGCGATGGCTGGCGGCGCTCCTGGCGGCGCTGCTGCTGCTTTCCCCGGCGACGGCGCTGGCGGCGGACGGTACGCCCGTCCTCACCCGCGGCGAGGCCCGCGACCGCCTCCTGACCGCGGCAGACGACTATAACCCCGGCGTCACCGCGGCGGACATCCTCCGGGGCGACGAGACCGGCGCGCTCCACGAGGATCGTCCCGTCACCCGGGCCGAGGCCCTGGTCATGCTCTCCCGGGCCTTCGGGGAGCTGCCCGTCCCCACCGGCGACAGCGCCCGCTGGGCCTGGCCCGCCGGGAACTTCACAGATCTGCCCGCCTGGGCCGGGACGGAGCTGGAAAACGTGCTGAAAACCGGCATCGTCGCCGGCACCACGCCCACTACCCTCTCCCCCGGCGATCCCATGACCCAGGCCCAGCTGGAGACCATGATCCGCCGGGTCTACGCCCTGGAGGGCGCGAACCTCAAGGACGATTTCTACGCCGCCGTCAACCGCGACTGGCTGGCCGGCGCGGAGATCCCCGCCGGCTACGCCAGCACCGGCACCCTGGCCGAGATGGGCATCCGCGCCAACGAGCAGGTGTCCGCGCTGATCCAGGAGATTGTGGCGGGCAGCCCCGCCCCCGGCTCCAAGGAGGCCGCCATCCAGGCCCTCTACGAGACCGCCATGGACTGGGACGCCCGGAACCGCGCCGGCATCGAGCCGCTGCGCCCCTGGCTGGAGGCCATTGACCAGGCCGATTCCCTGGACGCCCTGATGGACGTCCACAACCGGATGAGCCGGGAGCTGGCCACGTCCACCCTGGTGGGCTTCGGACTCAACGCCGATGCCAGGGACAGCACAAAGAATGTCCTGGTTTTCGGCACCCTCACGCCCACCCTGGGCACCCGGGAGAGCTACGCCGACCCGGCCCTGCAGGCTCTGTACCTCCAGTATCTGGAGACCATCCTGACCCTGGGCGGCGCGTCCGAGGCCGATGCCGCGCGGGATGCCGCGGCCTACCTCGCGCTGGAGGCCGACCTCGCCCAGCACCAGATGGACCGCCAGGACTACGGCGATGTGGACAAAATCTACAATCTCTACACCATGGACCAGCTCCAGGCCCTGTTTCCGGAGATCGACCTCTCCGCGGTGCTGGCGGCCCAGGGCTTCGCCCCGGCGGAGGCCGTGCAGGTGCCGGACCCGGCGCTGCTGGAGGCTGCCGCGGCCTACTGCACCGGGGCGCATCTGGATCTCCTCAAGACCGTGATGAAGCTCCTGACCCTCTCCGGCTTCGGCGGCGTACTGAGCCGGGACTTCGATGACGCTGCCCAGAGCTTCCAGAACGCCCGCTACGGCGTGGAGGGCCGCGTCTCCGACGAGGAGGCCGCCGCGCAGCAGGTCCAGGCGTATCTCTCGGACTATCTGGGAGCCATCTACGTCCAGCGCCACTTCTCCGCCCAGGCCAAGCAGGACGTGGAGCGGATGGTGGAGTCCTTCCGGGAGATCTACAAGGACCGCATCCGCGCCCTGGACTGGATGAGCGATGAGACCAAGGAAAGGGCGCTGGAAAAGCTGGAGTCCATGACCGTCAACGTGGGCTACCCCGACCGCTGGAACAACACCCTGGACGCCGCGCAGCTGAAAAGCCCCGCACAGGGCGGCAGCTATTTTGAAAACGTCCTGGCGCTGCTCCGCGCGGCCCGGGACGCGGCGGTGAAGGAGCAGAACCAGCCGGTGGACAAGGGAAAATGGCGGATGTCGGTCTACACGGTCAACGCCTACTACGATCCCACCGCCAACAGCATCAACTTCCCCGCGGCCATCCTCCAGGCCCCCCTGTACGATGTCCAGGCCGGCGCCGCGGAGAACCTGGGCGGTATCGGCTATGTCATCGCCCATGAAATGACCCACGCCTTTGACAACAACGGGGCCAAGTACGACGCCGACGGCAACGCTGCCGACTGGTGGACCGCGGCGGACTACGCGGCGTTCCAGGGGCTGTGCGCGGACGTGGCAGCGTTCTACGACGGGGTGGAGTCCATCCCCGGCGTGGTGTGCAGCGGCGCGCTGACGCTCTCGGAGAACGTGGCGGATCTGGGCGCGCTGGCCTGCATCACCGAGGCGGAGCGCCGCCAGGACAATCCGGATTTCAAAACGCTCTACGAGGCCGCCGCCCGCACCTGGCGCGGCTCGGCGGGACGGGAAGTCCACCAGTACCTGGCCATGATGGATGTCCACGCCCCGGATAAGCTCCGGGGAGGCCGCGCGCTGCAAAGCTGCGATGAATTCTACGAGGCCTTCGGCATTCAGCCCGGCGACGGCATGTACCTGTCCCCGGAGGAACGGGTCCAAATCTGGTAGGAGGCTTCCTGATCCGGCACCCCGGCGTCTGAACGGCGCCGGGGTGCTTTGAATTATAGTTGACATAATCGCATTCCTTGTGATAGAATGGCAGTGTCCGCCACAGGCGGGCAAAAATGGAAGCAATAAGTGAGGGTGGTATACCATGGTGAGAGGAAAACGGCTGCTTGCGCTGCTGCTGGCGGCGGTGCTGCTGTGTACTGCCGCGCTGCCGGCGCTGGCGGCAGATCCGGCGGAGCCGGCGGCAGAGGCGTCCACAGCGGCGGGGAGCATCTCCGCCACGCTGCGGATCGATTATGCGCAGAAGCTGTCGAAGCTTCAGACAAAGAACCTGACCGCCGCGCTGCACCACGGCGGCAAGGTCGTGGCAACAGCGTCATTGACCACGCCCGGGACAAAGGAGAACGTCACCGTCGGCCTGCGGGACGCGGACGGCGGGGAACTGCTGGGCGACGGCTGGCCGGGGTACATCGATGTGTCCTTCGGGAATCTGCCCAAGGGCGATTATGTGCTGAAATTCACCGGCGACGGCTACCGGACCTTTGAGCAGGCGGTCTCCCTGACCACGGCCTCGCAGCACGTCACCCTGGGCACCGGCGACGGGACCTTCACCCTGGGCGATGTGAACGGAAACGGGAAGACCGACGCCGACGACCGGGACGCCGTGGCGGAACAGCTGGGCAAGACGGATGCCGCGTGCGACCTCAACGGCGACGGAACAGTCAATATCATCGACCTGGCCTATGTCGCCCGCATTGCCGGGGCCGCAGACGGAACCCTGGGCACGGCGGAGGTGCGCAGCACCGTCCTGCTGGCGGACGGCCTGACTGTTCTACAGGCTGAACAGGCTGAAAATGGAACGAAGGTTCAGAGCGGCCAGCTGTCCGACCTGTTCCGGGACGGCGGCGCGGAGGTGAGATTTGCCTCGGATGACCGCAATATCGTCATCCCCGTGGAGTTGAATACGGCCACGGCGCTGTCCGCCGTGGAGATCGCCACGCCGGGAGAGCGGCAGGGCAGTGTGCTGGTGGAATACGACGACGGGACCGTGGAGGAGGAGACCTTCGACAATACCGCGCCCGTCGGCGTCTATGCCATCGGCCGCGACGGCGCGAGCCAGGTGGTGACCATTGCGCTGAACAACCGCGTGGCGGTAAAGAAGATCACCATCACCGTCTTTAAAAACAGCCTCAACGAGTATGTGGCGGTGGAGTCCATCCGCTTCTTGCAGGACATCGTGCCGGAAACGCCGGTGGCAGCCAACAGCATGGTCCGCAACCTGCGGGCCACACCGGGCAGCGGCCAGGTGACGCTGGATTGGGACCAGCTGCCCAACGTCACGGGCTATACCGTCGCCTACGCGCCGGTGGACCAGGAGCAGAACCAGCGGGAGCTGCGGGCGGGGACCAACAGCGCGGTGGTCAGCGGCCTGGACAATATCCTGGAGTATGTGTTCACCGTCACGCCCACTGCCGACAGCTGGGCGGGACGGCCCGCGTCGGTGCGGGCGACGCCGCTGCCCAACAAGGCTCCGGACCGTCCGGATATGGTCACGGTCGCGGAGATGGACGGCGCGCTGCGCATCGGCTGGAAGCAGGGCAAGGATGCGACCCACTATAAGGTGTATTACGCCGGCCCCGACGGGAATTACCAGCAGTACGGCGGCAATGTGGCCGGCACGTCGTGGACCATCGCGGATCTGGAGAATGGCGTGACCTACTCGGTCTATGTTGTGGCCTGCAACCACATCGGCGAGAGCGCCAAATCCAACATTCACCAGGGTACGCCGTACAAGGAGACCTTCGAGCGTCCGGAGGGCATCCCCACAGAGGGCGTGCTGGACTATCAGGATCCGGAGCGGGTGTGGCTGCACATGGCCTCCAATGTCTCGCCCACCTCCTATCCCACCGTGAAATTCCAGCCGGAATTCATGTACGACGGCGATTTCTCCACCCACTGGACGTCCCACTCCTACGGCGACGGCAACTGGTGGAACAACAAGACCGTCTACTGCACGTTCAAAGAGCCGCAGGATATCGCCAGCGTCATCTGGGTGCCGCGGCTGGATGGCGGCTACCGCAGCAACCTGCGGGTGTACACGGTGTCGGTCTGGCTGGAGGGCGACGATCTGAACCAGGCGGGCCGTGTTGTGGCCCCCGCCGGGGCGGAGAGTGTGCCGGGCGTGGCTGAATGGCTGCCAGTGCAGAACAATCCCAAGGTTACCGGGTTTGCGGTGCTGCCCATCGAGCCCATGCATAACGTGGTGAAAATGGCGATCACCATCGAGCAGGTGGGCTATACCGCCGTGAGCCTTTCAGAGCTGATGTTCCTGGAGTATGATCCCGCCCACAGCCTCCCGGGTGAGATCGACGCGCTGTTCGCGGACGATCTGCACACCCGGCTGGCCGCCGGCGTCACCCAGGACGCTATCGCCGCGCTGCAGAAGCGCCTTGCCAGCGACGAGAAGAACTATTATCTCCACCAGGAGGTCATGGCCGATGAGCTGAAGCTGGCCGGGGAGCTGCTGGCCGGCGGCGAGACCGACGGCGTCCTGACGTCCGGCTTCACCGCCCGCAGCAACGCCGCCGACGCCGCCAAATATCACCAGTCCGGCAGTGAGCTGCAGCCCCTGGGCGCCGCGGCCCGGGCGGGAGACGAGATCACCATCTACGCCGAGGGCATCCCCGACGGGGCGAAGGTGACGGTCAGCGCCTCGCAGTTCCATGCCGAGGCCTCCGTGTGGCGGGCGGACATGGGGACGCTGCAAAACGGCAAAAATATCCTCACCGTGCCCAAGATCGGCTCTGAGAGCAGCGGCCGGGGCGGCAGCCTTTACCTGACCTGCACCGCCGCCGGGGCGGAGAACATCCGTCTGCACATCCGCCGGGCCACGGATATCCCCATGCTGGAGCTGTCCGACTGGTACGACCTGACCGAGGCGGCGCGGCGCGAGCGCATTGGCGCGTATCTGGATGAACTGCAGGCCTATCCGGCCCAGGCGGGCATCAACGCCGCCAACGCCCAGACCAACTGCCTCAATGTGACCGAAATCTCCCTGCCCACGGTGCTGCTCTCGCTGCCGGCCCAGGCGGCGCTGACCGGCAGCGGCTATGCCGCAGGCCAGAACAACCGCGCCGCCGCTGTGGAGGTTCTCTACAACAGCGTCCTGACCTGGGAGGACCTGATGCATATCTGCAAGACCACCCAGGGCATCGACGGGACCTACGCGGCGAGCGACATGACCTCCCGCCAGAATATCCGCTGCATGCAGATGTTCTCCGGCGCGTTCATGTACGCCGCCGGGAACCATGTGGGCATCGGCTACGGCTCCTGCGCCGGCATGGTCCGCGGGACGCCCATTGCGAAGCTGCCCAGCGGTGCGACGGCCAACAGCCTCTTCGGCTGGGGCATCGCCCATGAGATCGGCCACAACATGGATAAACTGGGCAAGGCCGAGATCACCAACAACATCTACGCCATTATGGTCCAGACCTACGACGGGGACCAGGGGACGCTGCCCTCCCGTCTGGAAAAGAGCGGAAAATACGCCGCCGCCTTCCAAAAGACCGCCCAGGGCTACCCCGGCGCGTCCAACGACGTGTTTGTCCAGCTGGCGATGTACTGGCAGCTGCACCTGGCCTATGATGACGGCGATCCGCTGGCGTTCTACAACGCTTTCTTCAAGGCCTGGAAGGCCGGGACCTATACCCAGGGCGCGTCCAGCTACGACGATAAGGTGGCCCTGACCGCCGCGGGCGTCGCGGGGAAGGACCTGACCGAATTCTTTACCCGCTGGGGCATGACCCTCAGCGAGAGCACCCAGGCCGCGCTGAGCCGCTGCGCGGAGGAGCCGCGGGCCGTCTGGTACCTCAGCGACCAGAGCCGCCGGGACCGTCTGACGGGCAAGGCCGCCGCCTCCGGCACCATCGCCGCCTCGCTCCGGAAGGAGGGCGACACCCAGGTGGTGCTGACCATGGACCGGAGCGGCGTCTCCGGGACACTCCAGGGCTTTGAAATCCTGCGCAACGGCAAGTCCATCGGCTTTACCACCGGGGATACCTACACCGACACCATCGGCGTGGGCAATCACCGGACCTATACCTACACGGTCCGGGCCTACGACACCTTGGGCAATCTGACCGCCCAGGCGGAGGCCGGTGAGGTGCGCATCGCCTATGACGCGACGGTGCCCGGGAGCGCCTACACCATGGCCCGCAATGGAACCGCCGTCACCTTCACCCTGACGCGGAAGACCGCTGTGTCCGGCATCAAGCTCACCGGACAGGTGCCGCAGAGCGGCGCGTTCACCGTAAGTGTCAACGAAAAAACGGCCCTGACCGGCGACTTCGCCCAGAATCAGGCCGTGGACGACCAAAGCAGCTTCGTGGCCTACCTCCGTAAGCCCGGTGCGGCGGATACGGACACCCGTATCTGGACCTATGACGCCGAGAGTGTCACCGTCACGGGCGTTCCGGAGGGCGCGGACGTCCAGCTGATCGCCTACGCCGGCGACGACATAGCTCTGTGGGAGGACGGCTTTGCCGGACGGCTGGCAGAGGACTATGTTTACGGCGACCGGCCGGACGACAAGATCGCGGCAGGTACGCTGGTGGTCGTGGGCACCTACCGCGGCGATCCGGTGTACAACGGCGTCCGCGTGGAGGGCCGCTTCACCACCACCGCCCTGGACGAGAACGGCGATCCGGTGACCACGGAGACGGTCCGTCCCATGGACGGCTACGCCCTGCTGTTCGCGGAGATCCCCGCCGACGGCGCGGTCAGCGACATCAGCGATGGCCTCTTCATCTTCGTGCCCGATGTGCAGAGGGAAGCGGAGCTGCAGGGCGAGGATCCCAGCAGCTGCACAGGCGAGAATCTGCTGCCCAGTGAGCTGCGCGCGGTGCTCTTCCGCACAGACGATCCGGAGGATACCGCGTCCAAGCGCGATACCGCCGAGACGCTTTGGTTCAGCGCGCCGGGCGGCGACGAGCTGCCGGTGATCGTTCTGGAGGGAGAATCATCATGAAAAACTTGAAAAAACGCCTGATTGCTCTCCTGCTTTTCGGCATTCTGGCCGCGGGCATGTGCCTGCCAGCCGCGGCGGCGGCGGCCCCGGCCCTGGGGTACACGCCGCCCTCCGGCGGCGCGGCCACCCTCACGGTGGAGGACCTGCCGGCCAATACCGCCGTCTACGCGGTACAGGTGACGCTGGAGCTGGCGGGGGAATGCACACCGTCGTTTACCCCCGCCGACACGGCGGCGTACCACACGGAACGGACGGAGAATGTGGATGGCAGCACCCGTCTGACGGTTTACCTGGTCAACGGGCAGAAGCCCCTGAACCCCAGCGGGCCGCTGACCCTGGGCACGCTGCAGCTGGCTGAGGGGGAGACGCTGACCATGCCCGAGACGGCGGTGCTCCATCTGCTGGGCGATGACCTGGCGCCCCTGGTGGGCGCCGAAGGCGATACCGTGCCCACCCGCCTGCGCCGTCCTTCCGGCGGCGGGGGCGGCAGCGGCGTGCCGGCCGTCAAGCCGCCTGCGCAGGAGGAGCCGGGCGCGCCGCTGCCCTATACGGACGTGAAGGAGACGGACTGGTTCTGCGAGGCGGCGCGGTATGTGTATGAAAAGGGCCTAATGTCGGGCACAACGCCCACTACCTTTGACCCGGAGAAGGCCACAACCCGCGGGATGATCGTGACGATCCTCTATCGCCTGGAGGGCAGTCCCGCGGCGGACCTGCCGGAGTTTGGCGATGTACCGGCCCAGCAGTATTATGCCCGGCCCATCGCCTGGGCGGCGCGCAACGGGATTGTCAGCGGCTATCCGGGCGGCACGTTCGCCCCGGAGCAGGCGGTCACCCGGGAGCAGCTGGCGACGATTCTGTACCGGTACGCGGCGTATAAGCAGTATGATACCGCTGCCCGGGCGGACCTGGGCAGCTACCAGGACCAGAGCCAGGTGAACGGCTACGCGGCGGATGCGCTCTCGTGGGCGGGCGCCGTAGGGCTGATCCAGGGTGTCAGCGCCGCTTCTCTGGCGCCCCAGGGTCAGGCAACCCGCGCGCAGACCGCGACAATCCTGATGCGCCTGTGTGAGAATATCGCCAAAGACTAAAAAGCTCCGCCGGCCCTTTCAAAGGCCATGAGATTCCCCAAATCGTAAAAAAGTCATGAGCGGCCCGGAGAACCCTGCGCAGGGGTTCTCCGGGCTTTTTTCTTACAGGGGACGGCGCCGTGGACCTTATCAACACGGTCAGCGGCGCCCTCACCGGGGAGCCCGTCCTGTAAGAAAGAACCGTCAACGTCAATTTGAAATTGCAAGAAAACGTCTTTGTAGTTCTTCGGCGGGGGAGGGGTAGCAAGGAATCAGGTGCTGCCTTGCTGAAAAAGAGTGTATACAATTTGCTGTTTCTGGCGCATAAATTCTTTTCGTTCCTTCAGGCGGCAGGCGGCGCCTTTGATATTAATAACGGTGCAGGACGCGGTCCAGGATGGCGGAGGCAATCGTAACGTCGGCAAAGACCTCGTTCCACTGGGAGAAAGTCTTGTTGCAGTTCTGCAAACAAAAGCCAAGCTCTAAAATGTGGAAATTTTAAGCTGAAGAGTTTAGAGCTGCCCAATCCACGGCAGACATTCGCGCTTCAGCGGCAGCGAGGTGGTCCTCGAAAAATCCTCAGTCCATCTGCCCCTGTTTCCCCGGCATCGTCTCAAACCGCACCGCCGCTTTCTCATTTTTGTGGCCCTCATTGAGAGTCTATCTTTTTCCTTTCACCTCCGCCATAAAACTACATTTTTTCCTCGGAATTTTTTTACATTCCATCATCGGCGCTGACATCCGATATGATGGAAGAGAAATACCCTGGTAAACAGGCTGAAAGCCGCTGTCTGTGAACTTTACGGCAATAAAACGGACAATATTCGTATGCACTGCGTCCGCGCCCTGAAGAAGCTCACCGGCGCAGCTGAGGCGGAACGCCTGATGCTGCACATGCGCCGGAAGTCACTGGCCTGTGCCCGTACCGTTATCAATCTACACTTGCCCAAGAACCATGATGGTGATTGCACTTGGAGCCCGATACGCGGAGACGTGCAAGTCCGGTTCTGGAGGCGGCGCCGGGACCGCTGCGGAAACGCAGTATGGCGCGGCGGTGCCTACCTCACACGCTGAAATCGCAGATATGGACGCCTCTATCCAGTCCATCATGGAAAAATTGCAGCTCCCATCACCTCTGTTCCCGGTATGGGGCTACGGATGGGGGCAAGGCTCCCGGCTGAGGTGGGCGACTTCTCCCGCTTTGATTCTCCAGACAAGGTTCTGGCTTACGCTGGCCTCTCTCCCTTCACTTGCCAGTCTGGACAACGCAATATGGATATGCCCGCATGGAGAAACGAGGCTCCAGATACCTGCGCTTTGCCATTTACCATGCCCACCAAGTACATCTGCATTTGAGACCCAACCTTTGCCGCCTACCTTGCCAAGAAGCGAGCAAAAGGCAAGCACTACAATCGGCGCAGCTTTACGCTGCACCGACCCTCGCTCAGGCCTTGTTTGAAAAATGGCAACATGCCCAAACGACGGTTCTTTTTCCGCCTGGGCGGCACAATATTCCCGTGAAATCCGTCAGGATTCCTGCGGAAAAATTGTTTGCCAGACGAAAAAATCCCTCGCCGCTGGGCACATTGCCATTTATCTAACAAGGCCTAAAATGTTTTCTTACGTCACCACCCCGTCATGCCGGTCCTGTTTTTTGCGTTCACTCCGCGAACATCGGGGTGGAGAGATACCGGTCCCCGGTGTCCGGCAGCAGCGCCACGATGGTCTTTCCGCGGTTCTCGGACCGCTTGGCCAGCTGTACGGCGGCGTGCAGGGCCGCGCCGGCTGAAATACCCGCCAGGACGCCCTCCGATCGGCCCAGGCGGCGGCCCGCGGCAAAGGCAGCCTCGTTCTCCACAGTGAGGACCTCGTCATAGACCTCCGTGTCCAGCACCGCGGGCACAAACCCCGCCCCGATGCCCTGAAGCTTATGGGGTCCGGCCTGACCGCCGCTGAGCACCGGCGAGTCCGCCGGCTCCACCGCCACCACCCGCAACGCGGGATTTTTCCTCTTCAGATAGCGGCCCACGCCGGTGACGGTGCCGCCGGTGCCGACGCCGGCCACGAAAATGTCCACCCGTCCGCCAGTGTCCTCCCAGATCTCCGGCCCGGTGGTCGCCTCGTGGGCGGCGGGGTTGGCGGGGTTGACGAACTGTCCGGGGAGGAAGCTGTGGGGCGTCTCCCGGGCCAATTCCTCAGCCTTGGCGATAGCTCCGTTCATGCCACTGGCCCCCGCGGTGAGCACCAGCTCGGCCCCGTAGGCCCGCAGCAGCTGGCGTCGCTCGACGCTCATGGTATCGGGCATGACGATAACGATCCGGTAGCCCCGGGCGGCGGCCACCGCGGCCAGGCCGATGCCGGTATTGCCGGAGGTGGGCTCGATGATCACCGAGTCCGCGCGCAGCAGGCCCTTTTCCTCGGCATCGTCCAGCATAGCCTTGGCGACGCGGTCCTTGACGCTGCCGGCGGGGTTGAAGAACTCCAGCTTCGCCAGGATCCTGGCCTGGAGGCCCTCCTCCTTCTCAATGTGCGTCAGCTCCAGCAGCGGCGTATGGCCGATCAGCTGATCTGCGGTCGTGTAAATGCGGCCCATGATGATCTCCTCCTGATTCCGGTTATATAACCAATTACTTTAATAGGTTATATGGATTATACGGCGGCAGCGGGCGTTTGTCAAGGGGGACGCGAAAAAATTTCCGTTGAAAGCCCATCAACCACACTGTATAATGGGTAGAAAAGGAGGAATACACATGCTGATTTCCACACGGGGCCGCTACGCGCTGCGGGTAATGATCGATCTGGCCGAGCACCGGGACGAAGCCTATGTGCCGCTCAAGGAGATCGCCCGGCGGCAGGAGATTTCGGAGAAGTATTTGGAGAGCATCATCAAGCTGCTGGTGCGGGGGAAGCTGCTCACGGGCCTGCGGGGGAAGGGCGGCGGCTACCGCCTGAACCGGGAGCCGGCGGCCTATACCATCGCCGGCATCCTGCGCCTGACTGAGGACACGCTGGCGCCGGTGGCGTGCCTGGACGAGGCGGCGGAGCCGTGCCCGCGGCAGGACCAGTGCCGGACAGTGGCCATGTGGCAGGGCCTGGACCGGGTGATTCAGACGTATCTGGACGGCATCACTCTGGCCCAGCTGCTCCAGGACGCGCCGACGGAGCCGGCGGAAAGCCCCCGGTGACGCGCCCAGAGCTTTTCGCCCGAAAATCCCAGATTTTGCTTGCAAACAGCCGGTTTTCGCTTTATAATAAGAACCCAATACCTGATGATCCGGAGGAACCCTTATGCCTTTGAATCCGTCGAAAATCGCTGATTACCTGCGCCCCGGCCGCCGTATCCACCTGGTGGGCATCGGGGGCGTCTCCATGCGTCCGCTGGGCCTGGTGCTCCACGACATGGGCGTGGAGGTCACCGGCTCGGATATGAGCGTCTCAGCCGCCACGGACGATCTGATCGCCAAGGGCATCCCCGTCTCCATCGGCCACCGGGGCGAGAATATCGCCGGCGCCGAGGCGCTCATCCGCACTGCCGCAGTGCACAACGACAATCCCGAGATCGCCGCCGCCCGCGCCCTGGGCATCCCCATCTTCGAGCGGGCGCAGGCCTGGGGCTATATCATGCGCGCCTACCGCCGGGCCATCTGCATCGCCGGCACCCACGGAAAGACCACCACCTCCTCCATGGTCACCCACATCTTCATGGAGGCCCAGGCCGACCCCACGGTGATGATCGGCGGCTATCTGCCCCTGCTCCGCGCGGGCCACCGGGTGGGCGGCGGCGATACCATCATCATGGAGAGCTGCGAATACTGCAATTCCTTCCTGAATTTCTATCCCACCGTGGCGGTGATCCTCAACATTGAGGCCGACCACCTGGACTTTTTCAAGGACCTGGCCGATGTCCAGCGCTCCTTCCGCACCTTCGCCCAGCTGGTGCCGCCGGAGGGCTGCGTCATCGCCAACGGCGACGACGCCGGCACCATGGAGGCCCTGGCGGGCATTGAGAAGCTGACCTTCGGCCTCTCTGAGGGGTGCGACGTGCGGGCGGTCCACTACGACGAGAGCGGCACCAGCTTCAACGTCCTCTGCCACGGCAAGCCCTACGGCCACTTTGAGCTGAAGGTGCCCGGGCACCACAATATGTACAACGCCCTGGCGGCCATTGCCGTGGCGTGGCACTGCGGCATCCGCGCCGAGACCGCCGCCCGGGGCCTGGGCGCTTTCCATGGCGCGGGCCGGCGACTGGAGTACAAGGGAACCTTCCGCGGCGCGGAGGTCTACGACGACTACGCCCACCATCCCGGCGAGCTCCACGCCCTGCTCAGTGCGGTCAAGACTCTGGGCTACCGCCGCGTCCTGTGCGCGTTCCAGCCCCACACCTACACCCGCACCAAGGCGCTGTTCGACGACTTCGTCCGGGAGCTGCGCCAGGTGGACGTGGCGGTGCTGGCTGAGATTTACGCCGCCCGGGAGCAGAATACCATTGGAATCTCCTCGGCCGACCTGGCCGCGGAAATTCCCGGCGCAGTCTTCTGCGAAACGCTGCCAGCGGTGACGGCTTACCTGCGGGAAACCGCCCAGCCGGGGGACCTAATCCTCACCGTGGGCGCCGGCGACATCTACAAGGCCGGCGAGGCCCTGCTGAAAGCCAAATAGACAACACCCGGGGCCGCTTTCCAGCGAAAAGCGGCCCCGGGGTTTTTATGTCCGTTTTCTCCGCCGCACCGCCAGCAGATGGCACACGCTGGTCACACCGGCGATACCGATGGCAATGCCCATGGCGGCGTTCCAGGTCTCGTAGCTGTAGCGGGAGAGCGCCGCGGCATCACCGGTGACGGCGCTGTACATGGCGTAGTACAGCGCTCCGCCCGGCACCAGCGGAATCACCGCGGGAATGACGAAAATGGTGGCGGGGGATTTTAGAATTCGCGCCAGAACCTCGGCGTAGGCCGCCGAAAAGGCCGCGGCCAGAATGTTCACGATCAGCACCGAGCCGCCCAGATGCTCCACCCACAGGTAGAACCCCCAGGACAGCAGCCCCCCCAGGGACGCCGCCCAGAGGCGGATGCCCCGGATATGGTACAAAATGGCAAACCCCATGGCACCCAGAAACGCGGTGAGCAGCTGCACCCACATCTAAAGACCCCTCCCCCACAGATAGATGGCCAGGTAAAAGCCGAAGGCAATCCCCGCCGCCTGCAGGAGCGACTCACTCAGCCGCGCCAGGCCCGAGACCGTGTCGCCGGAGAGCAGATCCCGCACGGCGTTGGTAATCGCGACACCAGGGATGGTGAGCATCACGCAGCCGATGAGGATGCGGTCCAGGTGCTCCCCAGCCCCCAGCCGCACCAGGGCGATGCCCCCCAGGCCCGTGAGCAGGGAGGTCAGGAACAGGTACAGGATGGGGTTGGCGTCCCGCCGCAGGGGCAGGCGCGTCAGCGTCTCGATGCCCAGGGCCAGCACGGCGGCGCTCAGGGCGTCCCAGGCACTGCCGCCGAAGAACACCGCGAAGGCCGAGGTCACCAGCGCCGCCCCAAAGTAGGCCGCCGGCCGGGCCAGAGGCCGCGGCGCGTCCAGGGCGGCGTAGCGGGCGCGGACCTCCTCCACCGGCGGGGCGTGGGCGCAGATGTAGCGGGCCAGGTCGTTGAGCCGGTCCAGCCGCGAAAAGTCGATGGCCCCCGGGTGGATGCGCCGGGTCTGGGTGACGACGGTCCCGCCGTCCAGTTCCAGGGAGACGATCATGTTGGCGGTGATGGTGAAGGTGTGCACCCGCCGGACGCCGTAGCCGGCGCACATCCGGTTGATGCTCTCCTCCACGCGGCTGATCTCCGCGCCGCAGTTCTGCATATCCTCGCCGATGTCCAGGATCGCCTGGAGCAGTTGGTTGTATGGCCGTTCCATGGAACGCCTCCTTTATTTGGATGAAGCGCGCCTCCGCGCCCGGAAGCCGCCGGAGACCGCCCCCGCGGGGCAGACGCTGCGGCACTGGCCGCACTGGATGCACTCACGGCCGTTCAGATCCCGCCGGACGTCCACCTCCATGGGGCAGGCCCGCTCGCACAGACCGCAGCCGGTGCACTTTTCCGCGTCCAGCCGCAGGCGGTAGAGGCCAAAGCGGTGAAACAGCGAGTAAAACGCCCCCAGCGGGCAGAGATACTTGCAGAAGGGCCGGTGGACCACCGCGGACAGCCCCACAATTGCCGCCAGCACCGCCAGCTTCCAGCCAAACAGCCCGCCCGCCGCCTGCCGGAGCGACGGGTCTGCCAGCAGCAGGGGAATACCGCCCTCCAGCGTCCCGGCGGGGCAGAGATACTTGCAGAAATAGGGCGTACCATACCGGCTCAGTACCGGCAGCGCCGCCACCAGGCACAGCAGCACCGCGTACTTGATATACCGCGCCGGCCGGTCCAGCCGCCGGGGAACGCGGCGCTTGGGGACCGGAATTTTGTGCAGCAGGTCCTGCACCAGCCCGAAGGGGCACAGCAGCCCGCAGGCCGCCCGCCCCAGCACCGCGCCGAACAGCACCAGCGTACCCAGCACGTAGAAGGGGAAGCGCCCGCCCCGCCCGCCGATAGCGCTCTGGAGCGCCCCGATGGGACACGCGCCCAGGGCGCCGGGGCAGGAGTAGCAGTTGAGCACCGGCACGCAGAAAGCTTTCGAGCCGCCGGTGAAAATGCGCCCCTTGGAAAACCCCAGCACATAGCCGTTGCACAGCGCCGCCCCCAGCAGCTGGAACACCCGCTGGCGGCTCAGCCGATGCCGATGCACTCGAGACATATCCGAACCGCCTTTCCCCAGACTGCCTGGGCCTCGCCGCCCGCCAGACCCACCAGGACCATCCCGGCCCCCAGGGCCAGCAGCACTGCCCGCACCGCCGCCCGCTTTCTATCCGTCAAGGGTGATCGCATCCTTTCCCAGAAATTCCAGCACCTGGTTCAGCACCGCCGTGAAGGTCCCGGCCAGGTCGCTCTGCCCGCCGATGACGGCCCCGCCGATCAGGCTGCCCCCGGCGTCAAGAAAGACGGTGGTGGGCGTATACTGCACCGCCCGGCACAGCCGCGGGAAGTCCCCGTCGCCGCCGGTGAGGGTGATCCCCTGGAAGCCGGCCTCATCCAGAATTTCCCGCACGGTCTCCTCCTGCCCGCTGCCGTCGAGGCAGACGGTGATCAGCCGCACGTTCTCCGGCAGGGCTGCGGCATATTCGGCCAGCTCCGGCATCTCCCGGATGCAGGGGCCGCAGGTGGTGGTCCAGAAGTTGACCATGGTCACGTCGCACGCCGCCAGGTCCTCCTCTGTGAAGCTCCCGCCGTCCAGGGTGACCGCCGAGAACTCCGTCAGCGCCGCCTGAACTGTCAGGCCCGCCTCCCCCGCTCCGTCTGTCTCCTCCGTTCCGTCCGTCTCCTCCGCCGCATCCGCCGGCTCCGTCCCTGCCCCGGCGGCGCAGCCGCACAGCAGTAGCACCAGCAGCAGCGCCAAAAATCTATACAGTTTTCTCATCGTGATCCCTCCTGTTGATTCTGCGCCTATCATAGCACAGTTTTGCCCGGATGGCAAAATAAGACTCTGGTAGTATTGACAATTTGATAAGACTGTGGTAGTATGACATCGCAGCTGCGGCACTTGCCTCAAGAAAGGAGCGCTCCTCACTATGGAGATCAAACTGTTCGATTCGGAATTGAAGGTCATGGACGTCCTCTGGCGGGCGGGCCCGGTCCCGGCGCGGCAGGTGGCCCGGGAGCTGACCGAGGCCCTGGGCTGGAATGTCAACACCACCTACACCCTCCTCAAGCGGTGCATCCAGAAGGGGGCCGCGGAGCGGACGGAGCCGGGCTTTGTCTGCCGCGCCCTGGTGCCCCGGGAGGCCGTGCAGGCCGCCGAGACCGACGCGCTGATCGACCGGGTCTACGGCGGCCATGCCGAGGCGCTGTTCGCCCACCTGCTCAGCCGGAGGAAGCTCAGCGCGGAGGAGCTGGCGCGGCTGCGGCAGCTGGTGGAGGACCTGTCATGACGGCCCTGCTGACACGGTGCCTGGCCGGCTCGGTGCTGGTGGGCGTGACCGCGCTGCTGCGGGCGGCGCTGCGGCGGCGTCTGCCCCGGGGGACCTTCGTGGTGCTGTGGTGGGTCGCCCTGGCGCGGCTGCTGCTGCCGGCGGCGTGTCCGTCGGCCCTGAGCGTTTATGCCCTGCTGGCCCATGCGGACCCGGCGGCGGTGTCCTTGCCGGCAGCGGGCCTCCCGGCGGTCCCGGCGGCGCTGCCGGCCATCACCGGCGGCGCGGAGGCGGCGGCGCAGACCGCATCCGCCCTCTCCCCGTGGGCGGTGGTCTGGGCGGCGGGGAGCGCGCTGACGGCGCTGTGGTTTCTGACGGCCTACGTCCGCTGCCGGCGGCGGTTTGCCGCCTCCGTCCCGGCAGAGGATCCCGCCCTCCGCCGCTGGCTGGAGGCGCACCGCCTGCGCCGCCCCCTGTCCATCCGGCAGTCCGGCACGGTGGACGCGCCGCTGACCTACGGCCTTCTGCGCCCGGTGATCCTTCTGCCGGCGGCGGCACAATGGGACGGCGGCATGGACTTCGTCCTGGCCCACGAGCTGGTGCACATCCGCCGCTTCGACGGCCTGGCCAGGCTGGCCCTGGCAGCTGCGCTGTGCCTGTACTGGTGGAACCCCGCCGTATGGCTCTTATACGTTCTGGCGGGCCGCGACCTGGAGCTCTCCTGCGACGAGGCGGTGGTCCGCGGCGCGGGGGGGGACATCCGGCGGGCCTATGCCCAGGTCCTGATCTCCATGGAGGCACGAAAAAGCGGGCTTTCGCCCGCTCTGTACAGCCGCTTCGGCGGCAGCGCGATGGAAGAAAGGATCGTGTCCATTATGAAATACAAGAAAGCAACCGTTCTCTCCCTGCTCCTGGCGGTGCTGCTGGTGGCGGGCGTCACCACCGCCTTCGCCACCAGCCCCCGGACGGCCGGGGCCGCCTCCGCCGCGCCCCGGGACGGCGAAAGCACCCCCGCCGCCCTGGTTTCAGTCAGCCGCGGGGATGAGCAGAGCTACACCCCCGGGCAGTGGGCCGAAATTCAGGAACAGGTCCGGGCCGGCGAGGTTCTGCTCTTTGACACCAAGGAAGCGGAGCTGGCCTACGCCGCCCTGTCAGCCTTTGAGACCCCCGATTACCGCAGCCAGACCGTGGCGGCGTTCAACACCGCCCTGGTCCCCGACCGGGACGCCCTGGGCCAGCGCCTGGACGACTACATCCTGGTCCGGGACGCGGGCGTGACCAACGAGTTCCTGGCGCGGACCCTCTGGCAGTCGCTCTCGGAGCGCTACGGCGACTATCTGGAGCCGGACGAGCCGTATTTCTGCCCCGTGTACCTGATGCAGCCGGAGCGGGAGGACGCCTTTGCAGCCGCCGACGTCTATCTCTTCTATACGCTGCCCGACCCATCGGCCGTGACCGTCGGCGAGCGGGACGACGCCCTGCGGAACATCCGGATGGCGCTCCAGACGTACTTTGACGGCCTCACCGACGAGGAGCTTGCCGACAGCGGCCTCCCCCAGCGGATGCAGGCCCAGTGCACGGCGCTGTGCGGCCGCTTCGCCCCGGCGGGGATGCCCATGACCGCCGAACTGTACCGGCTGGAAGGCTCCATCGGCGGGGAGGAAATTCTGTTCACGGCGGAAAGCCAATAACGCCATTAAAAATGAGGCATTGCCGCCATACGGCGGCAATGCCTCATTTTGATTCAGCTGTACAGCGGCATCGGCTCTTTGCCGGTCTCCCAGGCGATGAGCTTCCAGGTGGCGTCGATGAGGTTCTGGAACTGCGGGTCCTCCATGGCGCGGATGATGAAGCTCTGGCGGGGGGAGTTGATGTCCTCGCCGGAGACCTGGAAAATCCCGTTCTCGTCGCACAGCCGGCGCACCCGGGCCAGCTGCGCGGGGGTGTTGCGGGTGGGCATATAGGTCACGGCAGGGACGCCGTTCTCCTTCAGGCAGGCGAACACCTCGTCCAGGCAGTCGTCCTCAAACTTCTGCGCCTTCTTGTCGCCGGTGACGCTCTCGCCCACGTCGCCCAGGTACGCGTAGCACAGCACCGCGCCCACGTCCCTGGCCAGCGCCGCGATCTGCGGCAGGGTGGGGCACTCGTCATGGGCGTCCACAAAGACCCGGGGGATGAACGCCGCCTTGAGGATGCCCAGAAGGTCATATTCATAGAAGGGGTACGCCGTATCCAGCAGCTGCGCCTCCTGCTTGGCCGAGAGGTCCAGACCCATGCCGCGGAGGCAGTCCGCCAGCGCCGGCCCCTTCCCGTGCGCCGCCACCAGCTTCTGCGCCAGGGCGTACATCAGGTGCCGCTCCGTCACGCCGCCGCCGTCGGCAAACTGCGACAGGGGCAGCACGTCCCGCTCCAGCTCCAGGTCCATGCCGGGCAGCATGGCATTGATTTTCTCAATCATCCGGGCGTTGCGCACGTTCCGCGCAGCGCGGTAGGGGGCAAACCAGTCGTTGAGCGTGCGAATCTTGTCGTGGGGCACCCCCTGGAGGGTCATATAGCTGACACCCACCTGGTCGGGGTTGTTGGTGCGCCGGCCCTCCATGGACGTGCCGTCCATGCGGACGCGGCACTCCATGCCCACGGTGGTGGGGATGCCCACCAGCTTCCCGGCCTCAATGAACTCCTCCGCCCCGGCGATGGAGTCGTGGTCCACGATGCCCGCGGTGCACAGCCCCTCCATCCGCGCGGCGTACACCGCCGCGGTCGGGGAGTAGGGGGAGAAGGAGTAGGTGGTGTGGATGTGGTTGTTGATATACCGATCCGCCATGGGGGGGAACACGGTGGTTTTCAGTACCTCCCGGAGGTTCGCCAGCCGTGCTTCCTTTGTCGGCGCGTTGAGGCGCGCCAGAATCGTCTGATCGATCATCCCGCGGCCCTCAGCTCAGCATACACTGCCCGCCGGTGACGGGGATGGCCTGGCCGGTTTCGTACTTCTGCTCCACGCAGTAGAAGATGGCCCGGGCCACGTCCAGGGGCAGGCATCCGCGGTTCATGGGGACCTTGGCCTCGTAGAACGCCTTCACGTCCGCCACGGTTTTGGCCCCGGGGACCTTCCCGGCCTTGAGGTACTGGACAAAGAGGCCCCGCTCCGGGTCCATCCACAGCGGCCCCTCCAGGAAGTTGCCCGGGCAGACGGCGTTGACCTTGATGCTGTAGGCGCACAGCTCCAGGGCGAAGCTCTGGGTCAGGCCGATGCCGCCGAACTTGGAGCCGGCGTAGGCGAAGTTCTTGTTGGAGCCCTCCAGGCCGGACTTGGAGTTGAGCTGGATGATGTCACCGGTCCAATCGGGGTCAGCCTCGTGCTGGGCCTGCATGACGATGGCGGCGTACTTGGCGCAGAGGAAGAAGCCGGTGTAGTTGATGCTGGTGACGAAGTCAAAGTCCTTCCGCTCCATCTGGGCGATGGGGCCGCTGCGCACCACGCCGGCGTTGGCCAGCATGATGTCCAGGCCGCCGAAGTACTCCACGGTCTCCGCCACCATGTGGGCCACGCTCTCCTCGTCGGAGACGTTGACGGCAATGAAGTGGGCGCGCTCGCCCAGCTCCTGGGCCACCTGCTTGGCCAGAGGCTCGTTCATGTCGGCGATGACGATGGACGCGCCCTCCTTGTACATCTCCTCCGCGATGCCCTTGCCGAAGCCCTGGGCCGAGCCGGTGACAATGGCAATCTTGCCCGCCAGCCGTCCCGTTCCGGCGGGGCGCTTGTGGATGTTGGCCTTTGCCAGCTCCTGCCACTTGGTCATATCGACGCTCATTCAAAATCTCTCCTTTAATATAGTGTACGGCCGCACCGCGCGAGGGTGAAACGATTCGCCCCCACGCCGGACGCGCCGCAGACCTGCTTGATCGCATTATACCACGATTCCCGCCCCGCCGCAAGAGACACCTTGACAACCGGCGTGAAAACGGTTATACTGCATACAGAAAGGGCGCTGCCAGAAGCGGTTGGCCCTCTTTAGTTATGTGAAGTAACCGCCGCGGTTGGACCCTGGGGCGGTTACTTCTTTTTGCAGATCTGAATAAACAGACTGCAAATGCCGATGATTACAAGGCACCGCTGAAAGAAAGCGCTTTCCTGCTTATTACCATAGCATAAAGGAATTCAAATTGCAAGCGCCGCCTTTTTCCCCGGCATACGCCGGAAATATGGGGAATGCAAGGGGAAATCTTTTTCGCTCTTTGGGGAATTCTAAAGGAAGTATAAAGTTTTTCTTAAATCTGCAAAAATTTCACACAGCAGCGCGTTCTTGTGCTATAATAGCCACGTTCGCAGCAGGACCTTAGGGAAAACGATGGGTGGTGTCATGAAAAAAACGCGCGGGCCGCTGGTCCCCAGGTACGCATACGCCCCTCTGGCGGCGGCGGCCATCCTGAATCTGGCGGTCTTTTATGGTACGCGCCCGCTGACCGCGGGCCGGACGCACTATGAGCTGGCCATCGCCCTGGACGGGCGCATCCCCTTCTGGCCGGTGTTCGTGGTGTTCTATGTATTGGCGTTTTTGCAGTGGCCTGTGGGCTATATCATGGCCGCGCGGGAGAATCGTGCGCTGTGCTACGACATGGTGTCCGGCGACATCATCGCCAAGCTCCTGTGCATGGCCTGCTTTCTGGCCCTGCCCACCGCCATCACCCGCCCCGCCCTGGGCGGGGGCTTTTGGGACCGGCTGGTGGGGATCATCTATTTTTTCGACTCTCCTGACAACTGCTTCCCCTCCATCCACTGCCTGGAGAGCTGGCTTTGCGCCCGCATGGCCCTGAAGGGAACCCGGACGCCCCGCTGGTACGGCGCGGGCATGATGGCCCTGGCCCTGCTGGTCTGCGCCTCCACGGTGCTCATCCGCCAGCATGTCCTTTTGGACATCCCCGCCGGCATTCTGGCGGCGGAGCTGGGGCTTTGGATCGCCCGCCGCGTGCGGCTGGGCCGGATATTCGTGCGGCTGGAGGGCCGCGGCCACAATCACATGGAGCAGGCGCCCCGGCGCCGGTAAATGGACCTATGAATGAACAAGTCAAACATGAAGGAGGCGGAACCGCGCCGGAGAAAAAGAGCAGGCGCTGGATCTGGAACATCGTATTTCTGCTGGTAGCCGTCCTGAGCATCTGGGCGGTGGCGTCCCAGAACAAGGGCTTTTCCCTCCGCGCGTTTTGGGCCTCTGTCACACGGGCGAAGCCCGGCTGGCTGGCTGGCGCGGCGGGCTGTATGCTGGGCTTCATCTTCTTTGAGGCCTGCGCCCTGCGCAGCGCCTGCCGCACCCTGGACTGTCCGGTGACGCTGCGCGCCGGCTGTCTCTACGCCGCGTCGGATATCTACTTCTCCGCCATCACCCCCTCGGCCACCGGCGGACAGCCCGCCTGCGGTTATCTCATGATGCGTGGCGGCATGTCAGGCATGGCCGCCACGGCGGTGCTCCTTTTGAACCTGGCCACCTACTCCCTGGCGATTCTGTTCATCGGCCTGGTGAGCCTGGTGCTCCGGCCGGGGGTGTTTCTCCGGTTCGGCGCGCCCTCCCGGGTGCTGATCGCGGTGGGCTTCGCGGTGCAGCTGGGACTGGCGCTGCTGTTCCTGGTGCTGACCAGCAGCGAGCGGCTGCTCAAGCGCATCTGCGCCTGGGGGCTGCGGGTGATGGGGAAGCTCCGCATCCTGCGGGACAAGGAGAAGTGGCAGAGCAAGCTCCGCCGCGCCATGGAGGACTACCGCCGCTGCGCGCAGCTGTTCGGCGGGGAGCGGTCGCTGCTGCTGCGCTCGTTTGGCTTCAATGTGCTGCAGCGCGCCTCTCAGATCTCGGTGACGATGCTGGTATTTCTGGCCATGGGCGGCCGGCCTGCCCTGGCGCTGGATGTGTGGGCCATGCAGAGCTATGTGGTTATCGGCTCCAACAGCGTCCCGGTGCCGGGCGCCATGGGCGTGGCGGACTATATGATGCTGGACGGCCTGTCCGCCATTCTCCCGGAGCCAATCGCGGTGGACATGGAGCTTTTGAGCCGTTCGCTGTCCTTTTACTGCTGTATCCTCCTGTGCGCGCTGATGGTCCTGTTCTCTTACCGAAAAAAGAAAGGATGGAACCAATGATCGGGTTTTATGACTATACCGTGGTGCTGACCTACCTGTCGCTGCTGTCCGCCGGCGGCGGGATCGTGGCCTCGCTCTCCGGCGGCGGGCACCCCTATATCGGCTGCTTCTTTCTGCTGTTCTGCGGCCTGTGCGACGCCTTTGACGGCAAGGTGGCCCGCACCAAGCCCGGCCGCACAAAAACGGAGCAGGATTTCGGCATTCAGATCGACTCCCTCTCTGACATTGTGGCCTTCGGCGTCCTGCCCGCCTGCATTGGTACGGCGCTGATCCGCACCTCCCCGGCGCTCCACACGTCGCTGCGGGACCATGCCGGCCGGTGGCAGGTGCTGCTGGGGCTGTTCCTGCTGCATGCGGTGCTGGTGCTCTATATTTTGGCGGCGCTGATCCGCCTGGCCTACTTCAACGTCACCGAGGAGGAGCGTCAGTCCAAAGAACCCGGCGCGCGCACCCACTATGTGGGCCTGCCGGTGACGGCGGCGTCGCTGATCTTCCCCTTCGTGCTGCTATTGCAGTATATCCTGCCGGCGGACATCACGCTGGTGTATATCGCGGTAACTGTCCTGACCGGCTTTCTCTTTCTGTTCCGCTTCCAGGTGCGAAAGCCCGGCCTGCGGGGCATCCTCATTATGGTGGCCTTCGGGGTGGCGGAGTTTGTGCTCCTGCTGCTCTGGAAGGGCATGGCGAGGCTGTAGGCCATGGGGGAGAGCCGAGGACTTCGCTTTCTCTACCACACTGCGCCGGGCCGCACAGTGCTCCGGGCGCTTTCGGGCCGGGTCGTCTCGCGGCTGTGCGGCCGTTTCCTGGATTCGCCCCTCTCCCGGCCGCTGATCGGGCCGTTTGTGCGGAAAAACGGCATCCGCCTTTCCGACTATGTTCCCCAGGTCTATCCCAGCTTCAATGCCTTCTTCACCCGCCCCATCCGGCCGGAGCTGCGCCCCTTCCCCCAGGACCCGGCGGCCCTGGCCGCCCCCTGCGACGGTCTTCTGAGCGTCTACCCCGTGGAGGACGGCGCGGTCCTGCCGGTCAAGCAGAGCGCCTATACCATCGGGGACCTGCTGGGCGGCGATCCGCTGGCGGCGGGGTATGCCGGCGGGTACTGCCTGGTGTTCCGGCTGTGCGTGGACCACTACCACCGCTACTGCTACCTGGACAGCGGACGGAAGGGCGGGAACCGCTTTCTCCCCGGCCGGCTCCACACCGTCCGCCCCATCGCCCTGGAGGCGTATCCGGTGTTCACGCAGAACTGCCGGGAATACACCGTCCTGGAGACGGACCATTTCGGCTCGGTGGTCCAGGTAGAGGTGGGGGCCATGCTGGTGGGCCGGATCGAGAACCTCCACGGCCCCGGCCCCATCACCCGCGGGGCGGAGAAGGGCCGCTTCCTCTACGGCGGCAGCACCATCATCCTGCTTCTGCCGCCGGGCCGCGTCCGGCTGACGCCGGCCCTGCTGGAGAACACCCGCCGGGGCGTCGAGACCCCCGTCCGTATGGGCCAGGTCCTGGGCCATGCCTGCCTGGAAGCATAAAAACGGCAAAACCTCCGGCCTGGCCGGAGGTTTTGCTTTGGATTTATGAAAACGGGCGCGCCCGGTTTACACCGGAGGGACCGGATCAGTGGATGGTCATCTGGATCCCGTCGGAGGTGGCGGAATAGCTGACATGGTAGCCCTCCGCGGCGTTGGCGGCGGTGGCGAAGCCGTCCTCCAGGGGGTAGACCGACAGGGTGCCGTCCTTCAGGCCGGCCAGGGCCTCGTCCAAGTCCCGGACACACGCGTCGTAGCTCTCCTGAGAGAGTGTCCCGTCCTTCAGCTCCCGGGCCAGCTTGGCCTTCTCGGCCTCGGCGTAGGGCGCGAAGGTCTCGGCGGTGTAGGCGTCGCTCTCGGCGAAGGGCTTCTGATCGGTGATGATAAATCTGCCCTCCTGGTCCTGCTCCACGTGGAGCGAGCCCACGTCCATGGCCGCGCAGACCTCGTCGGTCATAATCGTGGTGTCGATGCCGAGCTGGTCCACCAGCGCCTTGGCGGCGGCGGGGTCGGCCTTGGAGGCGTCCAGCGGCAGAGTGAACATCGCGCCCACGACGCCCTCGCGCATGGTGATGCTGCCGTCCTCGTGCATCTCGAACTGCTCTGTGCTGGGGGCCATGCCCTCATAGACCGCGAAATAGACGGTCTGGTCGGCGAACATCTCAACGCTCTCGGTCTCGAAGAGGTAATAGCCCGTGCCGTTCTCGGCGAAGGCCGTCCAGCCGCCGCCCAGGGTCCAGGCGTTGACAGACCAGGCGTTGTAGCCGCGGATGAGCGGTGTGAAAGCCAGCTCATAGGGCACCTCGGTCAGCGGCGCGCCGTCGCGGCGGTCAATGGAGAGGACCACATAGGTCCGGCTGCCGTCCACCTCGGCGGAATAATCGGTGAGGCCCTGGCCGGACACCAGGCCCTGGAGGGTCACATTGTAGTCGCCCACGGTCTTGGTTTCCTCCACGCGCACCGCGTCCGCGCTCCCAAAGGCGGCGGCCAGGGCGGGCTGCCCACTGCGCTCGGCCACCTGTGCCGGCGAGAGCAGCAGCACGGCGGCGGATACGCTCACCGCCAGGGCGGCGACGGTGGCGGCGGCGACGGCAAATTTCTTTTTCAAGTTGGTGAATTTCATGATCTCAGGCTCCTTTTCCAGTTCACGGGCGCGCTGATGCAGCAGTGCCTGAGTCCGCGCCTCAAAGTCCGGGGAAAATGGGATCTGGTCGAAGGCCCTGCGGTAATCCTCGCGTTTCATACGAATTCCTCCTTCAGCACTTGCCGCAGCCGCTCCCGGCCGCGGGCCAGGCGCGTGCCGACGGTCGCGGCCGGCAGGCCCAGCATTTTAGCGATCTCTTTGATGGAATACCCCTCATAATAATGGAGGTGGATGACGCTGCTGTACTTCTCGGGCAGGGCGCGCACCGCGGCCAGGAGGGTGGTGTCCTGCTCGGAGAGGGCGGCATCCGCGGCCTCCTCCAGGGGGAGATTCCGCCGCGCGGCGGACCTTCTCAGGTCGCTGGCGCGGTGAAGGGTGGTTCGGATCAGCCACGCTCTTTCGTGTCCGGCGTCCCGGAACACGGGGCGGGTGGTGAGCAGCTTCAAAAATACCTCCTGTACCGCGTCCTCGGCGTCCGCCGGGGAATCGAGCCGGGTACAGGCCAGCCGCAGCAGCATTGCGCTGTAGGTTTCCACCATTTGGCAGACGGTATCCTTTGCGTCCATTGGAACCATGTTCCTCACTCCCTTCACCCTTAACACGCCCGGGACGGCGGTTTTTTTTCAGAGACACCGAAATTTTTCCGCGGAGCCCCCGGTGTTTTCCCGGTTGATTCCCGCGGCGAAGTCTCGTATAATAGAGGTATTCTGTGGACAATTTAGGAGCCGATCATGATCTATCTTGACAATTCCGCCACCACCCGCCCCTGCGCCGAGGCGGTGGAGGCCGTATCCGCGCTGCTGCGGGAGTGCTGGGGCAATCCCTCCTCCGGTCACAGCCTGGGGGTGGAGGCCGCCCGCCGCCTGAGCCTGGCCCGGGGCCAGGTGGCCGCCGCCCTGGGCGCGGAGGACCCCAAGCGGATATTCTTCACCTCCGGCGGCACCGAGGCCGACAACTGGGCCATTTTCGCCGCCGCGCAGCGTCTGGGCAAGCGGGGACGGCACATCGTCACCACCGCCGTGGAGCATCACGCCGTCCTCCACCCCCTGCGGAGGCTGGAAGCGCTGGGCTTTGAGGTCACCTGCCTGCCGCCGGACGAGGGCGGCTTCGTCTCCGCCGACGCCCTCTCGGCGGCGCTGCGGCCGGACACGATCCTCGTTTCGGTGATGATGGTCAACAACGAATCCGGCGCGGTGATGCCCCTGGAGGCGATGCTCCGCCAGGTCCGGCGGCGCTGCCCCGAAGCGCTGTTCCACACCGACGCGGTTCAGGGCTTCGGCAAGCTGCCCTTCCGCGCCCGGACGCTGAAGGCGGACCTCATCACCGTCTCGGGCCACAAGGTCCACGGTCCCAAGGGCGTGGGCGCGCTGTACGTCCGTCCCGGCCTGCAGCTGCCGCCGCTGCTGTACGGCGGGGGGCAGGAGGGGGGCCTCCGCTCGGGGACCGAGGCGCTTCCGGCCATCTGCGGCTTTGGCGCGGCCTGCGCGGCCTTTGCCCCGCGGCTGCGGGGGGACGCCGCCCATATGGCGCGGCTGCGGGACCTGTGCCGCGAGCGGCTGGCGGCCATCCCCGGCGTTGTGCTGTACGGCCAGTGCGCCGCGCCGCACATCGTGGGCGTGAGCATCCCGGGCCGCCGGAGCCAGGAGATCATCAACCGCCTCCAGGACCGGGAAATCTACGTCTCCGCCGGCTCGGCCTGCGCCAGGGGCAGGCGCAGCCACGTGCTGGAGGCCATGAATCTGCCGCCCGCGGTGATCGACGGCGCGGTCCGGGTGAGCCTGAGCGCGGAGAACACCGAGGCGGACGTGGAGGCCCTGGCCGGCGCCCTGCGGACGTGCTTCGGAAGGACAGGGTGCGCCGCCGTCAGTCCAGCAGACCCTTGATCCCAAAAGCGCCGGCCCTTTCCGGGCCGGCGCCTGATTTCTATTGGTTTAATTCCCCAAAACGCGCTGATTCCGGTATTTTTTGGGAGAAAGCCCCGCCATTTTCTGAAAGACCTTCGTATAATAGCTCTGGTCGTGGAAGCCGCACTCAGCGGCGATGGCGGCGATGCTCATATCGGTCCCGGCCAGGAGCTTTTTGCTGTGGTCGATGCGCACCTGGTTGATATACTCCGAAATTCCGACGCCGGTCTCCTGCTTGAAGAGCATGCTGAGATAGGACTTGCTCAGATAGGCGTGCCGCGCGATCTCGTCCAGAGACGGGCGGTCGCGCCAGTTGCTGCGGATATACTGCATGGTCTTGTAGACCGCGTCGGCGTGCTTGATCCCCGCGAAGCGGAACGCCGCGTCCATGAAGCTGTGCAGAACCTCCGACATCCACTCGCACAGCGCGTCGATGGTCTGGAGGCTGCTGATCTGCCGGAGGAAGTCCGTGCTGAAGTGGAACAGCCGCCCCATCTCCACCCCCGCGTCCGTCACCGTCCGCGAGAGCACCACAATCAGCTCCACGCAGCGGGTCTTGACCTCGTCGAGGTTGCAGTAGCTTTGCAGGTAGATGCGCCCCAGCAGCTCGTTGAGCAGCCGCTGCACCCCCGGCTGGTCCATGTTGCGCACCAGTGTGCGCATCTCCTCCTCGGCCCGGGGGATATAGGAGTAGTCACCGTCCAGGGGGTACTGCGCCTGGATGACGTAGAGAGCGTTGAGGAAGTCGCCCTGGTCGTAGTCGCTCTGCCGCCCCTGGCCCAGCGCAGCGCCGCGCACCGCGGCCAGTCCCACCTCAATGAGGCTCCCCATGCGCTCGGGCGGGAAGCAGCGCAGCGCCGCCGCCCCGGCGCGGAAGGCGGGGCTTTCACCCTCCAGCAGCAGGTCCTGCAATTCCCCCAGGATCACGGGGCCGAGGATCATGCCCTCCCGCCCGGGTCCGGCCAGGAACGCGCAGAAGGTCAGCCCCTTGGGGCAGTAGTAAACATAGCTGTCGCCCCACCGCCCGGCCTCCTGGAAGCCGTACTGGTGGGTCCGGACGCCGGCGTCGGCCCGGAGGGGACAGGCACGGCACACGGCGCTCAGCGAAAAGCCGCAGAGCAGCTCCTCCACCTCCGAGGGTGCCGTGCCGCGGCACCCGCAGCCCAGCAGACCGCCCAGCTCCATCGCCAGCTGTTCCACTTCCCTGGCCAAACGGCACCCTTCCTTTCGCTTTGCGGCGCGCCGATGCGCGCTGCCGCTGCAAAAATGATACCATTTGGCGGCGGGGCTTGTCAAGCCCGCTCACGAATCCTCCTGCTGCCGGCGGTACTGGCCCAGGAGGCCGTCGTACCGCTTGCCCGTGGCGCGGTAGTAAATTTCAAAGCCCACCGTGAACACCGCCAGAAACACCAGAAAGACGCCCGCGAACACCAACCAGGCCCCCAGCCGCCCGGCGGGGAACCAGCGGCACCACCACGCGATTGCCGAGAGCAGCGGCAGATACACCGCCGCAAACAGCGCCAGACGCAGGCTGTAGCGCATCCGCCGGATCACCCACTGGGAAAAGCACACCCCCTGGAGCAGCGACCCCGCCAAGCACGCCAGCAGCAGCCCCCACAGCACGCCCACCGGCACGCGTGCTTCTCCAAAAAACCAGCAGAACACCAGGTAAATTGCCACAGCCGCGCTGAACATCAGCGACGCGCCGGTTTTCCACGCGGCGACGAATTTCAAAAATTTCTTCATTTGCCAAGGCTCCTTTCTACTGCCCGCAGCTTTTCCCGAATGTCCCCGGCGTACTGCCGCGAGACGCAGACCCGCTCGCCGTTGTCCATGGTCACCAGCAGCCGCCCGCCCAGCTCCGGGCGGATGGCGCGGACCCGGCGGAAGTTGATGAGCGCCGCGCGGCTGGCCCGGAGGAAGTCCAGGTCCCGCAGGCCGTCCTCCAGCTCATGAAGCCGCAGGGCCGAGGTGTAGACGGCCTCCTGGGTGTAGAGAAAGGTCCGTTTGTCCGCCGTGTCGGCATAGAGGACGTCCCGGACGTCCAGCAGGTGCCGCTCGCCGTCCAGCGTCCCCACCAGCTTCCTCTGGTGAATGCGCAGCATGGCCACCAGGCGCAGAATCTCCTCGTCCGCCTGGGGACAGCGGATGATGACCTCTGTCTCCGGGAAGGACGGGTCCTGGGTCAGCGTGATCTTCATGGCGCCGCCTCCTTTCACGACCATTGTAGCAGGCCCGCTGGAAATTGCAAGCCGCTTTGCCCCAGCGGCGGCTTTGCGCGCCTGAGCGGTCGGTTTTCCTGCGTTCGGCGGGCTTTCCGCAGTTTTAATGACAGTTTTATTACAACTTCATTACAACTGGTCACAGCCGATTGACCAGGCGGGGCGCAGGGGGTATACTACAATTAGGATTATATAAATTTTCTTTGGGAGGTTCCGGTGTGAGACGTTTGAAATGGCTGTTCCTGCTGCTGGTGCTGGCGCTGGGACTGAGCTGCGGCGCGGCGGCGGCGGATGTGACCGCGGCCCGCTTCCGCGATTGGGAGGAGATTTCCCACCAGCCGGAGGTGGCAATGCTGGTGGACCTGGGGCTGGTGTCCGGCTACGGCGACGGTGCGTTCCGCCCCCTCAACTGCGTGACCCGGGCCGAGGTGTCGAAGATCGTCACCGGCCTTCTCACCGAGGCCCGCCCGGATGCGGCGGCCCCCGGGCGCTTCCGGGACACCGCGGGCTGCTGGGCGGAGGATTATATTCAGTTCTGCGCCGACCGCGGCGTAATCTCCGGCGACGCCGAGGGGAATTTCCGCCCCGGCGACAACATCACCGCCCGGGAGCTGGCCAAGGTCCTGCTGGCGGCCCTGGGCTGCCGAACCGACGGGTACACCGGCGCGCAGTGGAGCGAGAGCGTGGACGCCGACGCGGAGCAGTTGGGGCTTTACAAGGGCTACAGCAAGGACCGCTCCCTGTTTATCACCCGGGAGGACGCCTGCCTGCTGATCAACAACGCCCTGCAGTGCAGCGTCATCACTGGCTACGGCGCGGACGGCGCGCCGCAGTACGCCCTGGACGACATGATGTCGCCCAAGAGCCTGCTGGAATACCGCTTCCAGGTGATCCCCGCCACCGGCGTGGTGGAGGCCAATGCTGTGGCAGACCTGCGCAAGGCGGGGGCGGCACTGGAGGGGAACCTGATCCACATCGGCGGCTATACCCGGGACTTTGTGGTCTCGGAGCAGACGGCGGCGGATGCCAGCCTGCTGGGCCGCCGGGTGACGCTGTACGCGCGGTTCTACCCCACCTTCAACCAAGTGTTCGGCATGCCCAGCGTCCGGGCGGAGGAGGCCTCGCTGACCCTGGCCGGCCCGCAGGAGCTCCAGGCTATTCTGGACTATGGGGCCATGACCCTGTCTGCGGACGTGCTCTACTTTGAGGACCTTATGCCGGCCACTGCGGCCAGCCTGGACGCTATGGTCAGCGGTGACACGGTGACGGTGGTGGACCACGAGGGCGACGGGAGCGTGGACATGGTGTTCATCACCAAGGCCCCCGCGGCGGAGGCGCCGTCGGCGGAAGAGTCAGACTGATTTTACCCAAAATGCGGAAATCGGTCACACAGACCCGAGTCTGTGTGACCGATTTTTTCCCGCTCCCGGCTTATTCCGCCGTGGTCTCTGCTTCTGAGACCGCCCGGGACGCTGCGGCCAGCTTGCGCTCTTTGCGGCGTTCCCGTTTGAGCAGGTTGTGGATCGGGCGGTCTCCCTCCAGACCGAAATGTGCCTCGATTTCACGATGGCTTTTTCCCTCGGCCATCATGGCCCGAATCTCGGGCAGCAATACTTGGACATGCGTGTATTGTCTTCTCGGCATTTTTAACACCTCCCACTGCCTGTATTATCCTACATTTGGGAGTCTTTGTCCAGAGGTATTTTTAGAAATTGTATCAAATCTCCGCAAATTTGCGCGTTTTATGCCATACAACTTCCGGGCGTGCATACAAATTTTCTGTTTCAAAAGCCCCGAAGGCTTCCAGCCGCCGTTGGAAGACCGGCTGCTTCCGCAGGGAAGCAGCTGCGTACAAAAATATGGCGTTTTCGAAGTTCCAGAACGTTTGTTTCGGTAAATACGTGCTATTGCAATCACAGGCCATCCGCTGAGCACAAGCGGCAGTGAGGCCTTCAAAGCTGAATAGGCAATCTGAACCGTCGTTCCTTTCCATGCCGCCACCAAAGGCGCAATCATCGTGGCCGCAAGCATAATCAGAAACGGATCGCCGGCGCATTCTGTAATATTGATTTTTATTTCTTGGTGCTGATCTGCGTGTAAAGAACCATCCGCGCCCGTTGCCGATAATCCTCCGCACAACCGAGTCCGGCAACTGTCAGCCGCAGCTCCATCGGGACGAACAGATGCCCGCCGCGGCCGTAGCGCAGGTGTCGGCGGAAGCCGTACCGCTCCAACCGTTTCACCATCTGCTCCGCAGCAAGCGCCGACGGCTACATGGCATCCAGCTTCGAGGAGATCAGCAAAAATTGCCTGGCAGACCTGCGCGAGCTTCCGGGAAAGCTGGAAGCTTCCGTCGCTGCCGCCGAAGCAAATCAGCGCCTTCCCCGTGAAATCCGTCCGTACTCATGCCCAAATCTCCGGAAAGCACGGGCCTAATCCAGCGCGATGCCCAGATAGGGCGGCGGGCAGTCTGGCGGCGGGGCCAGCCAGCGGGCCATTGCAAAGGGGGTTTCGCCGCCGGGGGTCCGCGCCAGCGCCCGGTCTGCACCCAGGGCGTGGGCCAGGAACGCGGCGTCATCCCGGGGCACAGCAGGGGTCAGCAGCTCATAGACCACAGCGCGGCCCGCGGCGTCCAGGGCGGCGCAGGCCAGGGCCGTATAGCCGTCCCGCTCCAAGCGGTACAGCCCGCCGCCGTACTGACGGGCGACGGCCCGCTGGTACGACAGGACCGGCACCGGGCAGGAGACATACGCCCGCCCCGCCAGCATCGCCTCCCGCAGCTCCAGATATTCCGGCGCGCTGACTTCTTCCAGGCGGCCCGCCCCCGGGGCAGCTTCCGCCTCCAGAAGGCTGACCGCCGTATAATCGGCGTAGCCGTGCCGCGCGTAAAACCCCCGCAGGGACGCCTCCCCCGGCACCAGCAGCAGGGTGCGGAAGCCCTGGGAGGCCAGAAAGCCCGCGGCATAGGCCAGCAGCCGGCCGCAGAGGCCCCGGCCCCGGGCTGATTCCTCCGTGGCCACGGCGTAGAGGTACGCCGCCGGCCACCCCCGCCGGCCAAAGCAGATCGTCTCCGGCAGCCAGCAGACCATGGCCCGGACCTGTTCGTCCTCCCGCACCGTCAGGACGGTTTCCGGCCGGTAGAGGGTGTCGAAAAAGGCGCCGATGCAGGCGTCGCCGTCCCCGAACGCCTGCTTCCACAGCGCCTTGAGCGCCGGCACGTCGCCGCGGCGGGAGGGGCCGGTCTCCAGGCTCACAGCGACGCCTCCAGCACCGCCTCGGCCTTGCGGAGGAGAATGTCGGGATGGTAGGACTCCTTGGCCCTGCGCAGGCCCGGCAGGCCCATGTCGTCCTCGCGGTTGAGGTAGCGCACGTCCGGGTATTTTTCCCGGACACAGCGGGCAAACTCCCGGTTAATGACCGGGTAGGCCCCCTGGATCTCGTGGAACGCCTTCTCGAAATTCACGTCGAAGGTGTCCGGCTGGATACGGTTGCCCATGGTGAAGGCCGCCACGCGTCCCTCCGCCAGCAGCATCAGCCCCTCCAGCCCCAGGGCCTCGTAGTCCTCAAAGGCGCGGTCCAGGGCGATTTTCTCCACCCGGAAATCGTGGGCCTCGGAGGTCTCGCCGTCGTATTGGGCGAACCATTTCCGGACCATCCCCCGGCAGCGGTCCAGGCTGGCCGGCGTGATGGGCTCCACGGCCCAGTCGGGGTAGTTTTCCTCGAAGCGGTGGCAGTGGTTCCGCTTGGACTGGAGCTTCTTGCCCCCCAGGTCGGCCAGGCGGTCCACCTCGTAGAGGTAGTCGAAGCTGTCCGGATTCTCGGTAAAGCGGAACTGCCCCGGGTAGAGCGCCTCCAGCGCCGCCCGCCGCTCGGCGGTGACGCCCAGCAGGCGCATGGGGTGGCAATAGGAGGCCGCGTCGGCGATCAGCGCGTCGATCACCGCCCGCAGGTCGCCCTCGCCGGCGGGGAAGGCGTAGTACTTCACGTCGCCGTACTTGATAAACTGCACCAGATAGTCCCCCACCCGGGCGACCTGCCCGTAGCCGCGGCCCCAGAGGTAGAGATTCACAAAGCTGCACTCACTTCCGCGGCAGGCGCTGCGGCGGTAGCATTCGTCGATCCACGGCTTGTCAGCCAGGGCGGGGTGTCGGAATTCGATTTGCACAGACATTCTCCTTTGATGATTCTTTGTCCTCAGCATACCATAACTTGGTAGATTTTGCAATGGGGGCTTGCCGGGACGCGACCGCAGCTTCGGACAGTTTTTACAAAAAGTATCTGCGGATTTTGAGCAGCTATCCAAAAAACCGCCTTGACAACCGCCGCTGCCGGTGGTATCTTTAACACATAAATGATGCAAAGCGTGAAAGCGCCTGGCGGGGCGCGAAAAGGAGCGATTTACAAATGATTGTCGTCATGAAGCAGAATTTCACCCCCGAGCAGATGGCCGCGGCCGTCCGGGTGATGGAGGAAGGCGGCGTCAAGGTCATGGTCTCCAAGGGCTCGGAGACCACCATCCTCGGCGCCGAGGGCAGCGCCGCCGGCATCGACCGGAACCGGCTCTCGTCCCTGCCGGGCGTCGAGCGGGTGATGCGCGTTTCGGAGCCGTTCAAGATGGCCAACCGGAAATACCATCCCGACGACACGGTTCTGAGTCTCCCCGGCGGGCGAGAGGTGGGCGGCAGCCGGCTGGCGGTGTTCGCGGGGCCCTGCTCGGTGGAGAGCCGGGAACAGATCGTGTCCGTCGCCTCCCAGGTGCGGCAGGCGGGGGCCTGCGCCCTGCGGGGCGGGGCGTTCAAGCCGCGGACGTCGCCCTACTCCTTCCAGGGCATGGGCACCGGCGGCATCCGCCTGCTGGAGGAGGCCCGGGCGGAAACGGGCCTGCCTATCGTCTCGGAGATCATGTCCACGGAGGACCTGGACCTCTTTGAGGAGCATGTGGATATCATCCAGGTCGGCGCGCGGAACATGCAGAATTTCGACCTTCTCAAGCACATGGGCCGCATCACCAAGCCGGTCCTCCTCAAGCGGGGGATGTCCTCGACCATCGAGGAGTGGCTGATGTCGGCGGAGTATATCCTGGCGGCGGGGAATCCGCGGGTGATCCTGTGCGAGCGGGGCATCCGGACGTTTGAGACGTATACACGCAACACGCTGGACCTCTCGGCGGTGCTGGCGGTGAAGCGGCTGAGCCACCTGCCGGTGCTGGTAGATCCGAGCCACGCCTGCGGCCAGGCGTGGATGGTGGAGCGGATGGCCATGGCGGCGGTGGCCGCCGGGGCGGACGGGCTGATCATCGAGGTCCATAACGACCCGGAAAACGCCCTGTGCGACGGGCCCCAGTCCATCACGCCGGAGGCCTTCCAGGTGCTGATGCGCAAGCTGGAGCCTGTTGCCGCCTGCGTGGGGCGGCGCATTTAGACGCTGAATTACAATTCCATAGGAGCGCGGCAGCGCGCGGCTTTGTAAAATCATACTTTTACAAAGCCGTATCTTCATGCCAAAAAAATCTGAAAATGCCCTTAATTTTCCCGGAACAGTGCCGATTATAATGATGTAAGCAAGGGCAGCGCGCGGCTTTGTAAAAGTATACTTTTCAAATCCGCCTGGGATCGGAGGGCGGTTATGGCGGAAAAGCGGCAGTACACCACCCTGAAGGTCCGGCTTTTTCCCACCGCAGAACAACAGCTGCTGTTTGAAAAGACCTTTGGCTGCTGCCGGTACATCTGGAACCGGATGCTGGCTGACGCCCAGGAGTTTTACGCGGCGGCGGACCGGCATTTCCTTCCCACGCCGGCCAAGTACAAGAAGGAAGCGCCGTTTTTGGCGGAGGTTGACAATCAGGCGCTGATCCAGGAGCATGGCAAGCTGTCCCAGGCTTTCCGGGTGTTTTTTAAAAGCCCGGACGTGTTCGGCTATCCCAGGTTCAAGCGGAAAAAGGACGACAAGGACTCCTTCACCGCCTGCAACCATGTGTTTGCCTCCGGCCCCACCATCTACACCACCCGCGGCGGCATCCGCATGACGAAAGCCGGCGTCGTCCCGGCGAGGTTCAGCCGGCGGCCGCAGGCTTGGTGGAAGCTCAGGCGAATCACGGTGGAACGGACCAAAACGGGGAAGTATTTCTGCTCGATTCTCTATGAAACCGGTGAAAAAGCGCCGGAAGCCGTGACGCCAGCGCCGGAAACGACCATTGGTTTGAAATACTCCATGCCGCATTTCTATGTGGCGGACAACGGCGAACGGGCCGATCCGCCGAAGTGGCTCCGGCAGTCCCAGGAGAAGCTGGCGAAGCTCCAGCGCAAAATGAGCCGGATGCAGGCCGGCTCCCAAAATTACAAAGAGGCGGTTCAGAAATACCGGCTGCTCCACGAGCACATCGCCAACCAGCGGCGCGACTTCATCCACAAGGAATCCCGGCGGATAGCCAACGCCTGGGACGCCGTGTGCATGCGGAACGACGCACTGCGGGACCTGGCGCAGGCCGGGGTTTACGGCAGCGTGCCGGACGCCGGCTACGGGATGTTCCGGGCGTGCCTGGGCTACAAGCTGGCGCGGCAGGGCAAAAAATTGCTGCTGGTGGACCGTTGCGCGCCCACCACGCGGACGTGTTCCGCCTGCGGCGCGGTACGCGACGCGGTCTCCTGCAAAGAAAAAACCTGGGCTTGCGCCTGCGGCGCGGTGCACAACCGCGAGGTCAACGCGGCGAAGAACATCAAGTTTTTAGGTTTGCAGAGCGCTTGACGCTTTACAAAGGGGTCCCCGCAAAGCGCAGCTTTGTGGGGAAAGGAGGAGCAAGGAAGCGAACGCAGTTTTCGCCAGAGGCCGCAGGCCGACGGCGGAAACTGAGTTGAACGGACTTTGCTCCGACGCGGCCGGTCGGAACGCCGGTGTATGCCCGTAACGCGGTGGGAAAATGTTGATTGGAGCGAAATACCGCTGATTTCGCCGCAATCAGCATTTTCCACGCCGCGGAGTGGGAAACGAGAGGGCGCGTGCGCGCGTCCGAAGCCCTCCGGGGTGTTCCAAATATTATGTCAATGAAAAAGAGGCAACTATGCTGAACTTGTCGCTACTTCCCGAGGAGTATCTGACCATCAACGGCAACATCGTCGTGCAGGCCACGCGGGTGGCGGGGGGCCGGACGTATCTGGCCATCCACGCGCCGCGGGAGATGCCGGTGGTCCGGGGGACGGTGTGGGAGCGGGAGGGCGGAGAGCGCCCGGCCTGCCTGACGCCGCCCGGCGGGAAGCGCCCCAGAGTATACCGCGACAGATTCTTCCCCTGGAACGACGACCGGGAGCGGGCCGCGCAGGCCGTCCGCCGGCTGCTGGACCAGCTGGCGCAGGAGGGGGCTGAGAAGACCGCCGCCGCGCTGCGGCGGCAGCTGGAGCGGATCGTTCCCGCCGTTTGGGAGGATGCAGAGTAATGGTTTCGCCCGGTTTGTGCAACCGGTTGAAATATAGAGTACGCGCGCCAGGCCGTGCTGGCGTCCAAAGGCCACGGGGCCGGGGCGGGACGGCGCATTTCCACCAGCGCTGGTGCAGGGACGCACCGGCGCGCCGGATCGCAACCCCTTCAATAACATTTTTTTGAAAGGAAGCATTAAAATGAGAGTACAGCATAATATTATGGCGATGGGCGCCTATCGCAACTACACGAACAACGTGAACGCGATGAAGAAGAACCTGGAGAAGCTTTCTTCCGGTTATAAGATCAACCGCGCCGGCGACGACGCCGCGGGTCTGGCGATTTCTGAGAAGATGCGCGCCCAGATCACCGGCCTCCAGCAGGCGCAGAACAACGCCAAGAGCGGCATCAACCTGGTGCAGACCGCTGAGGGCGCGCTGCAGGAAGTCCACGATATGCTCAACCGCATGGTGAAGCTGGCTGACCAGTCCGCCAACGGCACCTACGACGACGGCGTGGACCGCAAGCAGCTCCAGAAGGAGGTCAATCAGCTCCGCTCCGAGATCAACCGCATCGCCGACAGCTCCAACTTCAACGGCATCAGCCTGCTGGACGGCTCCATGAGCTCCAGCGGCGCCGCGGCTGCTGATGTCACGGTCACCGCTGTGGCCGACGGCCTGCGCGGCTCCGGCAACCCCGCTCAAAAGGGCAAGTATACGGTTGACTTTACCGACCTGAAGGTAACTGTCACGGCTACTGCCGCCGCCAATGATAATGTAATGAAAGTTGAAGTCGGCGGCGTAACACTCGGTAACTTCCAAGTGAAGGCTGCGCTGACCTCTGGCGACGTTGGCTCGGTGCTGTCGATCACCGACCTCTCATTCGTTGCCGCTAGTTCCAGCGTCACGATTGGCGGCCTGGATTTTGATGTCGGCGCAGGATCTACGATTACCCTGACCGGCACCGGCAAGGGCGGCACTACTGATCCCACTCAGGCCGATGTGGATACCTTCAACAATGTTAATCTCAGCGTCAACATCACTGAGACCGGCGTCAAGGACGCCAACAACGGCCACGATTTCGCTGTCCATGCGGAGCAGAAAGTGCAGGCGGCTGAGCTCGACAAGCTGGCCCAGGGCGAGTTCACGCTGACCGACGACATGATCAAGAACGGCGCCAGCATCACCATCGCCGGCGAGACCTACACCTTCAATGTGGGCGCCAACGGCGGCAGCGGCGGCATCAACCTGAAGGCCTTTGAGGAAGGCGATGAGGGCATCGCCGCCGAGGCTGCCAGACTGCTGTCCGCACAGACCAACAACAAATTCCACATCCAGACCGTCGGCACGGATGGCACCGTCCGCCTGACCGAGAAGGCTGGCGCGTACACCAAGTACGATACGGTGGATCTCCAGGGCTCCAAGGGCAGCGAGACCGACGCTTCCTGGACCGAGAAGGCCACCGGCAAGAGCCTGGTCCAGTTCTCCAAGGGCGGCTCCAGTGGCGGTCTGACCCTGCAGATCGGCGACACCTCCGCCAGCTACAACCAGCTGAAGGTGGATATCGCGGATATGCACTGCTCCTCCCTGGGCATTGCCAGCATCGACATCAGCAACCAGACCAATGCTGCCGCCGCCATCGACAAGATCCGCAGCGCCATCAACACGGTCTCCGACGTCCGCGGCACCCTGGGCGCCACCCAGAACCGTCTGGAGCACACCATCAACAACCTCAGCGTCATGACCGAGAACATCCAGGACGCCGAGTCCACCATCCGCGACACCGACGTTGCCGAGGAAATGATGGCCTACACCAAGAACAACATCCTCATCCAGTCCGCTCAGGCCATGCTGGCCCAGGCCAACCAGGTTCCCCAGGGCGTTCTGCAGCTGCTGCAGTAATCTCTGTTCTTGGCAAATCGCACAGACCCAACACCGGGGGCGGGCTTCGGCCCGCCCCCTTTTATCACGCTCGGAAAGGATGCCCGCGTATGAACACCATCGATCTCGCCCGCCGCTGCGCAGAGCTGGGCGCAAAGGATGACGCCAACAACGCCTATATTCTGGCCCTTCACCAGGGCGGTCTGGCCCCGGAGGAACGGCTGGAGGCCGCCGTCTACCTGCTGCGCATGAACGGTCCCTATCAGATCGCCTATACCGAGTTTGTCAGGCTCTACCGGGAGGGGCTGTTCCGGCCGGAATGCCTGGATATCCTGACGGACGCTTTTTATCTTCCAAACGTGAGGCTGCTCAAGGCCCGATACGAGAAAAACTGCGCGGCGCTGGCGCGATATCCCTATTTGTTCCGGAAGGATTTCCCGAAGTTCGAGGAGCTGCCGCTCCGTTTCTTCCCCTACGACGACAAGGGCTATCTGCCCTTTGACCCGGATGCCCAGGCATTCGGCGATTACGTCAATTTCAACCACCCGGCGGTCAGCCGGAACTTTTTTAAAAACTTAGACAATCCCATCCTGGCTCAGGATGTTTATTCCCAATACGAATTGGAATATTTATACGATAATGTCCGCCCCAGCGAGGATATCGGGCGGGAAAATCACCTGTACCTCCACTATACCAGCTGGGAGACCTTCTGCGCCTATTTGCAGGTGCTCAACGTGCGCCAGCTGCTGGAGAACAAGAAGATTGTCTTTCTCATGGAGGACGAGATCGGGCGCTATCCCATCGACTTCAAAGAAGAATACGGCGTCGACTACAGCCAGTATCCGGTGAAGCCCATCGGCGTGTCGGACATCCACCGGATGATCTGGCACACCCAGCTTTCCTCGGACAACGGCGGCGACTTCTTCAACGAGGTCTTTGACAACCATCCCAACCTCATCTGCCTGCCCTCCATCATGCTGGACTATGTGGAGGAAAGCATCCAAAAGGCCAAGGATGTTTTTGCGGAGGCGGACAAGGCACGCGCCGCCGGTCATACGCCCCATTTTGACAAGAAGCTGGCAGGACAGTGCTATTGGAATGGCAACCGCTCAGAAAAAGACATACTGGTCATGTTTTTTATGCTCCAGGGCGCCTATATGGGCGGGCTGGACCACGCCGCCCGGATCGCGCCGGCCCTGTTCTTCCAGCCCCATCTTGCCCACATCGATTACGATATGGACCACGGCGCGCATGACCGCACCGTCCTCCTGAGCGCGCAATACGACAAAATTCGCAGTTCCCCGGTGTTTCAGGCGTTCAAATATATCAAGACCTTCACACCCATGCGCCGCTTTACCACCAGCGCCGCCGCCACCTTCCGCTGGCAGATCGAAAAGCGCAGCGCCCTCAAGGACGAGGAGGGAAAACGCACGATTGTGTCGGACCTGGCCATGGACCGCTCCCTGAACCGCAGCTTCATGATCGATCCGGAGGACCGGCTGTACAAGGACAGCGTTCTGGTGCGCTTTGAGGACGGCAAAACCAACCCCAAGGCCACTTTCACCGCCTTGGCCGCGTTTTTGGACATCCCCTATACCGAAAGCATGACCTACTGCTCGGAGAAAGGCGTCCACGACGTGGAGACAGCGGCGGGCAATGCAGTCGGCTTCGATACCGCCACGGTCTACCGCACCTACGACGAATACGCCACCGACGAGGAGCGGGCGTTCATAGAATTCTGCCTGCGGGACGCCTATGAATTTTACGGTTACGACTTTCATTACTACGACGGCGGCCCCGTGGATGAGGCGCAGATCGAACGGTGGGTGAAGGGCTTTACCAAAATCAACCAATTCATCGCGCTTTCCTGGAAAAATAATGTCCTGTCCGAGCTTACGGTAACAGAAAACGGCGGCGAGAAAGGCATCGACGAGGATACGCAGGAAGTAGCTATTTCCAAAATCAAAGAGAAATATGACACAATCCGCCTGAAGCTGGCCAAGCGGCTGATGGGCAGCCTCTACTTCATCAACCAAAACGGCCAGCCCCTTCGGATGATGCCGAAGCTGGAGCTGGACCCGGCGCTGCTGGAACAGCCGCTTTACCACTAGGAGGCCGTATGGAAACAGGTACTGTCTACTTTTTTACCGGCCTCGCCGGCGCGGGCAAGACTACCCTGGGCGGTCTCTTCTACCGCCGGCTCAAGGCCAGAAAGCCCAACGTGTTCTGTATGGACGGCGACGCCATGGACGGTGTGTTTCCGCGCACCGGCTACTCCACCGCCGCCCGCCTCAAGGACGCCAAGGCCCAGTTCCGCCTCTGCCGTGCCCTGGCTCTCCAGGGAATCGACGTGGTCATGTGCTCCATCTCCATGTACGACGAGATCCGTGACTGGAACCGCGCCAATATCGAAAATTACCGCGAAATTTACATCAAGGTCACCCGGGATACCCTCTACCGCCGGGACCAGAAGCAGCTTTATTCCTCCGGCGCAAAAGAAGTTGTGGGCGTCGATCTGCCCTATGATGAGCCAAAGGCTCCCGACGCCGTGGTGGAAAACGACGGACAGGAGACGCCGGAGGTCATTGTCACGCGGCTGGAAATGCAGTTTGGCCTGGCAGATGGAGCGTAACCGAGAAGCCCTGCGGGCTGTGACGCCGGTGTGGCTGCAAAGGCTGCCAAAATGCCCTCTTTCGTTCAGCTGCTGCCTCTGCAAGCGGGCCGATTAGGCCCCGGAAGGGAGAAATTACCCATGTCCCACTCACTGACTGAGGCGGAATTTGACCGCCTGACCGCCCGCTCCCCCGCAGTGCTGACGGCGGAGGAGCGGGCGGCGCTGGAGCCGTACCGGGTCCGGCGGGCCGTTTTTCTGGCGGCGGGCTTTGGAAGCCGCCTCCGTCCGATTACCGGCCACACCCCCAAGCCCCTGGTCCGCGTCCGCGGCAGACGCATCATTGATACGCTGCTGGACGCCTGCCTGGGCGCCGGCATCGGGGAAATTTACATCGTCCGCGGCCACCTGGCCGGGCAGTTCGACGCACTGCTGGAGGCGTATCCCATGGTCCGCTTCCTGGACAATCCCTTCTATCCGGAGGCCAACAACATCTCCTCCGCCCTCTGCGCCCGGCATCTGCTCTCCAACGCCTATGTGCTGGAGGCCGATTTGCTGCTGGCACAGCCCGCGCTGATTCAGCCGTACCAGTACCGCTCCAATTTCCTCGCGTTTCCCACGGCGGCAGCCGACGACTGGTGCTTCACCGTCCGGGACGGCATCATCACCGAGGAAAAGCTGGGCGGGCGGGACTGCTGGCAGATGGTGGGCATCTCCTATTGGGGCGAAGCCGACGGGCAGCGGCTGGCGGCGGACCTGGCCGCCGTCTGGGAGGAGCCGGAGGGCCGGACACGCTACTGGGAACAGGTGCCCCTCGACTTCCGCCGGGAGCACTACCGGGTGGCGGTCCGCGCCTGCAAGCCATCGGATGTGACGGAAATCGACACTTTAGAGGAGCTTCAAGCCCTGGACAGCCGCTACAAGGAGGAAGTCTAATGGAAATTCAGAGAAACATCCTGCTCAACCCCGGCCCCGCCACCACCACCGACACCGTAAAGCTGGCCCAGATGGTGCCGGATATCTGCCCCCGGGAGAAGGAATTTGCAGGCCTGATGGCCGCTCTGCGCCGGGACCTGGTGCGCGTTGTCCACGGCGACCCGGCGGTCTATACTGCGGTGCTGTTCTGCGGCTCCGGCACGCTGAATCTGGACGTGTGCCTCAACTCCCTGCTGCCTCCGGGGAAGCAGGCCCTGATTGTCAACAACGGCGCGTACAGCAGCCGCGCGGCGGAGATCTGCCGGTCCTACGGCCTGCCCCACACCGACCTGCGCCTTCCCTTCGACCGACCGGCGGACCTGGCGGCGGTGGAGCAGGCGCTCCGGGACCGCCCGGAGACCGCCCTGGTCTACGCCACCCACAACGAAACCGGCACCGGCGTTCTCAACCCCATCCGGGATCTGGGCGCGCTGGCGCACCGGCATGGGGCCGTCTTTATCACGGATACTACCAGCACCTACGCCATGCGGCCCATGGACATTGCGGCGGAGAACATCGATTTCTGCATGGCCTCGGCCCAGAAGGGCCTCATGGGCATGGCGGGCCTCTCCTTCGTTATCGGCCGCCGCGACCTGCTGGAGGCGGCCCGGGAGTATCCCCGCCGGTCCTATTACTGCAATCTCTGCCGTCAGTACGAGTACTTCGAGCGCACCGGCGAGATGGAGTTTACGCCGCCGGTGCAGACGGTCTACGCCGCCGTCCAGGCCATGGCCGAATATTGGGCCGAGGGCGAGACGGCCAAGTGGGCCCGCCACACACGGGTCATGGACGCCATTCATGCGGGTCTGGCGGCCCTGGGCTTCCGGGAGGCCATCCGCCGGGAGTGGCAGGCCGGTCTGGTAGCCGCAGTCCGCTACCCGGACGATCCCAACTGGAATTTTGAGCGGGTCCATGATTACTGCTATGACCGCGGCTTTACCATCTACCCCGGCAAGGTGGGCACAGCCCGGACCTTCCGCCTCTGCGCCCTGGGCGCCATCGACGCGCCGGATATCCACGACTTCTTCCGAGTATTCCGCGGCGCGCTGGACGCGTGCGGCGTTGCGGTGCCGGTGCGGTACAGGGAGGCGACGCCATGAAAACGGTCTACACCTGCTTCACCACCGATGTCATCCATGAGGGCCACCGGAACATCATCCGCCAGGCGCAGAAGTACGGCCAGGTGGTCGTGGGCGTCCTCGCCGACGAGGCCATGGTCTGCTTCGACCGCTTTCCCACCATCTCCTTCGCCCAGCGCATGGCGCTGGCGCAGGGGCTGGAGGGTGTCAGCCGTGTGGTGGTGCAAAAGGATATTTTGTATGACGAGATCATCCGGGAGCTGCGGCCCGACTACGTCGTCCACGGCGACAACTGGTGCGCCGGCCCCATGAAGGCCATCCGCGACAACGTGGAGCGGCTCCTTGGCGCCTACGGCGGGACCATTGTGGACGTGCCCTACACCCGCAGCGAGGAGGTCTCCCGCATCGACCGCCGGATCCGCGAGCGCGCCGCCATGCCTGAGTTCCGCCGCAAACGCCTGCGCCAGCTGCTCTCCCTGCGGCCTGTGGTCAAAGCGATGGAGGCCCACAGCGGACTCACGGGCCTGATCGTGGAAAAGACCGTCGTGGAGCAGGACGGGCGGCTGGACCAGTTCGACGCCATGTGGGTCAGCTCCCTCTGCGACTCCACGGCCAAGGGCAAGCCGGATATCGAGCTGGTGGACCTCTCCTCCCGCCTGCGGACCATCGACGACATCATGGAGGTCACTACCAAGCCCATCATCCTCGACGGCGACACCGGGGGCCTGGCCGAGCACTTCCTGTACAACGTCCGCACCCTGGAGCGCATGGGCGTCTCGGCCGTCATCATTGAGGACAAGCAGGGGCTCAAAAAAAACAGCCTCTTCGGCACCGAGGTGCGGCAGACGCAGGACAGCATCGAAAATTTCAGCGAGAAAATCCGCACCGGCAAGCGCGCCCAGCTCACCGACGATTTCATGATCATTGCCCGCATCGAGAGCCTGATCCTGGAGCGCGGCATGGACGATGCTCTGAAGCGCGCCGAGGCCTTTACAAAGGCGGGGGCGGATGGTATCATGATCCACAGCCGCCGCAGGGAGCCGGACGAAATTTTTGAATTCTGCGGCCGCTTTCGCGCGTCGGACAGCGAGACGCCTCTGGTGGTGGTGCCCACCTCCTTCAACGCCGTCACCGAGGAGGAACTGGCCGCCCATGGCGTGAATCTGGTGATCTACGCCAACCAGCTGACCCGCAGCGCCTTCCCGGCTATGCAGCAGACCGCCGAGGATATCCTTCGCTTCCACCGCGCCAGGGAAGTGGATCAGCGTTTGATGCCCATTCGGGATATCATCACCTTGATCGACGAATTGTAGGGATTTACATGAATACGGAACATTTTTTGAACATATTGGGCGCGGATTTCTACGCCGGCGTCCCGGATTCCCAGCTCCGTCCGCTTTGCGACTGCCTGATGGATGCCTATGGCCTGGACCCGCGGCGTCATATCATCGCCGCCAGCGAAGGCACCGCCGCCGCCCTGGCCGCAGGGTATCACCTGGCGACGGGGCGGGTGCCGGTGGTGTACCTCCAGAACTCCGGCGAGGGCAATTTGGTCAATCCGGCGGCGTCGCTCCTGCACCGGGAGGTCTACGTCATTCCGGTCATCCTCATCGTCGTCTGGCGCGGCCAGCCCGGCGTCCGCGACGAGCAGCAGCATATTTTTCAGGGGAAAATCACAGAGAAACTGCTGCATCTCCTGGATATTTCCACCTTCGCCGTCAAAAAAGATACGACGGAAGCGGAAATATTGGCACAGATGGAGGTTTTCCGCCAAACGCTCCGCCAGGGCGG
>JAAWBZ010000080.1 GCA_022792945.1 Oscillospiraceae bacterium
GCTGACGTTGGCGCGGCCATGCTCGATGCTGCGCATGTAGACGTCGCAGACGCCGGCGGCCTCTGCCAGCTTCTCCTGGGTGATGCCTCTGGCGTGCCGGAGCCTGACGATGTTCATACCGATTTCCTTCAGCTCTTCGACTTGGTTTTTCATAACAATCCCCCCTACAGAGGATAGGAGGGATTTACTATATTTACCAGAAATTATAGTTATGGTTCGGATTTTTAGACGCTTGTGCCGTCGCGAACGTATTTCTGCGCCATATTGGGTACATTGCCCCATGGGCAGCGGCGACAATATCTAATGGATTCTCTCGGACAGCAGAGCGGTATGCAGCAAGGCTCTTTTTGCCCCTGCTGCGGAACAGGAGGGCATAAAAAAGCAGCGTTCCTGTTTTCCCGTGTGGGGATAAAGAAATGCTGCGTATGCGTCGTATTCAGTTTTCATTTATTCTTTCTCCACGCCGTTCGGACGGCATATCAAGGCTCTTTCTCTCAAAAGCAGTAAATTCAGCTTGAAATCCTGCTTGTATGCCTGTAAATTATGATTTTTTGAGATAATCAACTATTTTCTGCCCAAAATCGCCGATTTCCCACCATATCCTGTTTCCCCGCATTTTTTCAGCACTCGGTCCGTGCTGTCCGGCTTTCTGCCGGACAGCACGGATTTTTTTATTGCCCGTAGTACGCCCCTGGGCCGTGCTTGCGGAGGTAGTGCCGGTCCAGCAGCGCCTGCTGCATGGGCGGCAGGGCCGGCGTCAGCGCCAGGGCGTGGAAAGCCATGAACGCGCATTCCTCCAGGACCACCGCGTTGTGAACCGCATTGCCTGGGTCCGTACCCCAGGCGAAGGGACCGTGGCTGTACACCAGTGCCGCAGGGACCTGCGCCGGGTCCAGCTGCCGCGTCTGGAAGGTCTCGACGATCACGTTTCCGGTCTCCAGCTCGTACCGCCCGGCGATTTCCTCCGGCGTCATGGGGCGGGTGCAGGGAATTTCACCGTAGAAGTAGTCACCCTGGGTTGTCCCCAGCGCCGGAATGCCCCGGCCGGCCTGGGCGAAGGAGGTGGCCCAACGGCTGTGGGTATGGACGATGCCGCCCAGGGCGGGGAAAGCACGGTAGAGGGCCAGATGGGTGTCCGTGTCGCTGGAGGGCTTGCAGCGGCCCTCCACCTGCGCGCCGTCGGAGAGGCGGACCACCGCCAGGTCCTCCGGCGCCAGAGCCTCGTAGGCCACCCCCGAGGGCTTGATGACCATCAGCCCCGCCGCCCGGTCCGCCCCCGAGACGTTGCCCCAGGTGAAGGTCACGAGATTGTGCCTGGGCAGGAGCAGATTGGCCTCCAGGACTTGCTGCTTCAGCGCTTCCAGCATCGCTCCCACCTCACAGCGCGGCCACCGCGGCGCGCTCCACCTCCAGCAGCGCCCGGTACTGGCGGACGTAGGCGTCCACGCCGGCAGCCACAGCCGGGTCCGGCGCCACGGTGGTGCCGGAGACGCCGGCGAACACGCGGTGCGCCAGGTAGTCCTCCAGGGGCTCGTCCGGGGTCCCCCAGAGCATGAACGCCGCCAGCAGCGCCATGCCGAAGGGGCCGCCCTCGCCGGCGGTGGCCATGCACGTCACCGGCGCGCCGCAGACCGCCGCCATGTACGTCTGCCCCACCAGCGGCGTCTTGAAGAGACCCCCGTGGGCCGTCATGGAGTCGATGGCCACGTCCTCCGCTGCCAAAATCTCCATGCCGATGCGTAGCGTGGCCATGGTGGCGTAGAGCTGCGAGCGGAAGAAGTTGGCCAGGGTGAAGCGGCAGTCCGGCAAGCGGGCCACCAGCGGCCGACCGGAGTCCAGATGGGTCACGCCCTCGCCGGCCATGTAGTTGCACACCAGCACGCCGCCGCAGTCGGCATCGCCCTCCAGGCTCTTCTCATAGAGCTTGGTGTACAGCTCGCCGGTGGAGGGGTGCGCGCCGAAGAGGTTGGCGGTCTCCTCCAGCACGCGGACCCAGGCGTTGGTGTCGTTGGTGCAGTTGTTGCCGTGGACCATGGCCACGGGCCGACCGGCGGGGGTGGTCACCAGGTCGATCTCCTCGTAGACCTTTGTCAGCGGGCGCTCCAGCACCACCATGGAGAAGATGGAGGTGCCCGCCGAGACGTTGCCCGTGCGCACGGCCACGGCGTTGGTGGCTGTCATGCCGGTGCCGGCGTCGCCCTCGGGGGGCGCGAAGGGAAGCCCCTCTGGCAGGAGGCCGTCCAGCAGCGCCGCGCCCTCGGCGGTGAGCCGCCCGGCCTCGCGCCCGGCGGGCAGGGCCTTGGGCAGAACGTCCGACGGCTTCCAGGGCAGGCCCAGGGGCGCCAGCAGCGCTTCAAATTTTTCCATCATGGTCTGGTCATAGTCCAGCGTCCCGCTGTCCACCGGGAACATCCCCGACGCCTCGCCGAGGCCCACGGCGTTGACGCCGGTGAGCCGGTAGTGGAGGTAGCCGGCCAGGGAGGTGACATGGGCGATGCGGCCGATGTGCTCCTCCTGGTTCAGCACCGCCTGGTAGAGGTGGGCGGCGGTCCAGCGCTGGGGAATGTTGTAGCCGAAGAGCGCGGTCAGCTCCGCAGCGGCGGGGCCGGTGATGGTGTTCTGCCAGGTGCGGAAGGGCGTCAGCAGGTTCCAGTCCTTGTCAAAGGCCAGGTAGCCGTGCATCATGCCCGAGAGACCCGCGGCGGCGATGTCCGCCCGGTCCGGAATTTCTGAGAGCGCGGCCTTCAGCCCGGTCCAGGCCAGCTCCAGGGGGTAAGTCCAGATGCCGTTCTCATAGGCGGCGGCCCAGGTATAGCCGCCGGAGGCCACCGGCTGGTGCCGCTGGTCAATGGTCACCGCCTTGATGCGGGTGGAGCCCAACTCGATGCCTAAAATGGTGTTCATTTCCATGCTCCTTTCCAGCTTTGGTTCCCGCGCCGGGAACCCTTTTTATCATACCAGCTGCGGCAGGGTTTGTCCACCGTGCCGCGGTGGAATCCAGATTCTAAATGCCGTATTTTTCCACGTCCGACTGCTCGATGCTCTCTGCGGTGAAGCCCCGGGCCTCGGGGGAGACGGTCCTGGCGGCGGGCGGGACGCCCCGGGCCAGGTCCTGGAGGACGGTGTCCGCCAGGGTGGCCTGGAAGGGGCTGGACTGTCCTTCGTAGCGCCACTTGCCGTCCACCACGTTCTGGAGGGCGAATTGGGTGCAGTCGAAGCTGACAATGACCACGCCGCCGTCCGCGCCGTAGGGGATGCCGGCCTGGTCCAGGGCTGCCTGGGCGCCCAGGGCCATGTTGTCGTTCTCGGCGTAGATCACGTTGAAGTCGGCGCCGGCGTCGATAACGGCTTGGACGGCCTGCCGGGCGCGCTCTCGGCTCCAGTCCGCCGGCAGCTGCGCGGCGAGCTGCCAGCCCTCGGCGTCCGCCATGGCCTGGAGCGCACCGCTGCGGCCCAGCTGCGCGTCGGAACCCAGCGCGCCCTGGAGATGCACGATGCGGTAGGCTTCCAGGCGCAGATCCGCCAGCCAGCGGACCGCAGCCTCTCCCTCCCGGGCCGGGTCGGGCAGGATGGCGGCGGCATACAGGTCCTCCCCGGCCTCCACCATGCGGTCGAAGAGGATCACCGGCACGCCGGCGGCCTGGGCCTCCCGAAGCACGTCCTCCCAGCCGCCTGGCTCCGCGGCGGAGAGCAGGAGATAGTCCACGCCGCCCTGCAGCAGGTCCCGCACCGCGGCGATCTGCGCGTCGTTCTCGGCACTGTAGAAAAAGCTGGCGTCGTAGCCGTTTTCCGCGGTGAAGGTCTCCTCAAAGTCGCGGACGTTGGCTGCGCGGTAGCCGGACTCGCCGGGATCGGTGTTGACGATGCCGACGCGCAGACGGGCCGCGGCCCCGTCCGGCGCGGCGTTCCCGCCGCAGGCGCTCAGCGCCAGGATCAAACAGAGGAGCAGCGCGGGGCGGAGGGATTTTTTCATGGACGTTCGCTTCCTTTTCCAATGGCGCGGGCGGCTGGCCCGCGGGGCACTCTTTACCTGCATTAAAAACGATTTTCGGTACAAAGTCAATATGTTTTGCCGCAAATTTGTGCTTCCCCGGGATCGAATCATACAAATTCGATGGATTACGCAGGAGATAGATACAAATTCGACTGATATTGACAAATATATTGTGGATATTTTCGAAAATTTTCGGATTTTATGGTCGATTTTTGCGGGAAAATCCCCTTTTCCGATGGAACGGACCGCGCTTCGGTCCGCGGAAAAACGTCCGGCAACCGGTCGTTTTTTGATTTATTTCCGGTAAATGTGGAAAAAGCTCAGCTTCCGGGGCCGGAGGCTGGAGAAAAAAGCGCACAATTTACGTTTTTTTGCACGGAGCATGCAAAAAACCAAAAGAACCTCAACGATTTTCTTGGGCAGAATGGTCCTGGCGGCTGGTATAATAAGATCGGAAAACCTTAAAAAAGGGGGACGACTATGGCAATGAAATACCGGGTCCTGGCCGAACAGCTGCGGGAAGAGCTGGGCCAGAAGAGCGGGCAGAAGGGGCATAAGCTGCCCACGGAGCTGGAGCTGTCCCAGCGCTACCGCCTGAGCCGTCAGACCGTCCGGCATGCCCTCCAGGTGCTGGAGGAGGAGGGGCTGATCCAGCGGCGGCAGGGCAGCGGGTCCTTCACCACGGGGCTTGTGACCACCGCGGTGCCGCGGCAGATCGCCGTGGTGACGACCTTTTTGGACGACTACATTTTTCCGACCATCCTCCATGACGCCTCCAGCGTATTCTCGCAGCGGGGCTACTCCGTCACCATCTTCGCCACGGAGAACCAGCTGGATATTGAGCGCCGCATCCTCAGGCAGCTGCTGGATGAGCCGGTGGGCGGCCTCCTGGTGGAGGGGACCAAGACGGCCCTGCCCAGCCCCAACGTCGAGCTTTATCAGCGGCTGCGCCGCTCCGGAACGCCGGTGGTGTTCCTGCACGGCGCGTGCAGCGAGCTGTCGGGGATGCCCTGCGTGGCGGACGACAACTACGGCGGCGGCTATCAGCTGGCCCGCTATCTGGCCGGCCGCGGCCATCGGGAGCTGGCGGGCATCTTCAAGAGCGACGACGTCCAGGGGCCGCAGCGCTACCACGGCGTGATCGCGGCTATGCTGGAGGCGGGCCTGAGCGTGCAGGACAGCCGCTTCGCCTGGTTTGACACCGAGGACCGCCGGCGGCTGCTGGAGGAGAAGGACGGCACGTTTCTGGAAACATTCCTCCGTGAGCGCCTGGGCGGGGCGACGGCAGTGGTGTGCCACAACGACGAGATCGCCTTCCACCTGATCCAGGCGCTGCTGGCGGCAGACCGCCGGGTGCCGGACGACGTGGCGGTGGTGAGCTTTGACAACAGCTTCTACAGCCAGATGGGTCCGGTACCCATCACATCGCTGAACCACCGCGTTCGCATGGGCCGCGTGGCCGCGGAGCAGCTGATCGGCGTCCTGGACGGCGAGCCGGCCCGCACACGCTTCCTGGACTGGGAGCTGGTCGTCCGCAGCAGCGGATGAGAACGGAAAAATACCGCCGGCCCGGGCCGGCGGTATTTTTCCGGGAATCGCCGCCGCTCCTTCCAGGAGCCGGAGCGGCGGATTGATCACCGAGTGGCGCCCGGTGGTCAGGAAAAAAGCAGCGATCCGGCGCTGTAACGGGCAAAGCTGCATAAACCCTGTGTTTATGCGGCTTTGCAGCGCCCATTACAGATAATGATACCGCTTCCGCTTGGCGATCAGGAATATCATGGAGATCAGGAACGCCGCCACCTCCGCCAGGGTCGTGGCCCACCAGATGCCGTTGGCGCCGATGATCACCGGCAGCAGCAGGATGAACGACGTCTGGAACACCAGCGTCCGCAGGAACGAGATCAGTGCCGAAATGCCGCCGTTGTTCAGGGCCGTGAAGAAGCCGGAGGCGAAGATATTGAACCCCGCCAGCAGGAATGCGAAGGCCGACGGATAGCACGCGTACACCGTCAGGTTCACCAGGTCCGCGTCGTAGCCCACGAAGATCCGCGCCAGCGGCGTGGCCAGGACCATGCCCAGCACCGTCAGCGCCGCGCCGGAGCCGAACATCAGCGCCATGCTTTTGCGCAGCAGGTTTTTCAGTTCCGCCTGGTTCCCCGCGCCGAAGTGGAAGCTCACCAGCGGCGCGCTGCCCACCGAGTAGCCGATGGAGATGGCCAGGAATACAAACCGGACGTACATCAAAACGCCGAAGGCCGAAACGCCGTCCTCGCCCAGCAGGCGCATCAGCTGGTAGTTGTACAGCAGGGACACCACAGAGCTGGAGATGTTGCTCATCAGCTCCGACGAGCCGTTGACGCAGGCCTGCCGCAGGGGCCGCAGCTCCAGCCGCGCCGGCGCCAGGCGCAGCAGGCTGCTGTTGGGCCGCAGGAAGTAGATCAGCGGCAGGATGCCGCCCACGCACTGCCCAATGCCTGTGGCCAGCGCCGCGCCGGCCAGGCCCCAGCGGAAAACCGCGATGAACAGCCAGTCCAGAATGGCGTTGGTCACGCCCGCGGCCACCGTCACCCAGAGGCCCAGCTTGGGCTTCTCCGCCGCGGCCAGGAAGCTCTGGAACACGTTCTGAAGCATGAACGAGGTGGTGAAGCCGATGGTGATCCGCCCGTAGAGCACGCAGTCGTCCAGCATCTCCGGCGTGGCCCCCAGCCAGATGGAGAAGGGCCGGATCAGCACCAGCCCCACCGCCGTGAGCGCCACACCCAGCAGGACGGTGAACTCCACCATGATGGTGAAATAGCGGTTGGCCCGCTCCTTGTTGCCGCAGCCCAGCTCCATGGCCACCAGGGCGCTGCCGCCGGTGCCCACCATGAAGCCCATGCCGCCCAGCACCATAATCAGGGGCATCACGAAGTTCAGCGCCGCGAAGGGGACCTTGCCCACATAGTTGGACACGAAAAAGCCGTCCACCACGCCGTAGATGGAGGTGAACACCATCATCACGATGCTGGGGAGCACAAAGCGCAGCAGGCGCGGATATGTAAAATGGTCAGAAAGTCGGATTCTCATAATTTTTCTCCAAATTCTCGCTTTAACGCTTGGTTATACTGCCGGAAGAGGCGCAGAAAGGCGGCCAGCTCCGCCTCGTCCATCTCCATCATGGCGCGGACCTCGGCGTCGATCACATGGTCCACCGTGGCCTCAGCCATCTGCGCGCCCCGGGGCGTCAGGGTAAAGGTCCTGGTGCGCCGGTCCGTCCCGGTCTCAGCGCGGAGCGCGCCCTCGGCCTCCAGCTGCTTGACGGCGGAGTGGACGGTCTGCTTGGATTGATAGAGGCAGCCGCACAAATCGTGCAGCGTCAGCCCGTCCCGCGCCATCCGCAGGAAGTAGAGGACCCAGAAGGCAGCCTCCGCCATGCCGAAGGAGCGGGCCAGGCCGCGGTAGAGCTCATTGTTCACCTTGATCTCGCCGTTGTACGCCCAAAGCCCCGCAAACGCCTGCTTTTCCCGCATGCCGCCGCCCCCTCTTCCTGGTCAGTTCCGTGATTATAGTCCGAAATCAGACGTTTGTCAAGGGCATTTTTCCAAATCCTGCACCAGGGGCGGGGCTGAAGCAGCATGGTATACTCCAAATCACGTTTTCAGCCAAGGAGCGGCGACCGCCTCTGGCTGAATACGACGCAGAACAGGCGCGGAGGAGCACTGCTGGAAAGCTGAACAATGACGCCGTATGTATCATCGTTACATACGGCGTTGTTTCTATTGAAACCTCAGTCTCCGTATACCAAAAAAATTCATAGATTTCCTGTAGAATCTCTTCAAATTTCGTGGTATACTTTGGTAAAAAAAGGAGGCGCACGGCATGGAATGGATTGACGCACTGTTGCTCTCGCAGCCGGGGGCGGAGAAGGACTACAAGGCGGAGTGGCAGTGGGACCGCTATCTGGTGGACGGGCGGATGTTCGCGGCTTTCTGCCAGCCCGGGGCGGCGCACCGGGACTACGCCGGACGGCGGGTGCTGACGCTCAAGTGTGACCCGGTGCGCGCAGAGCTGCTCCGGGCGGAGTTTGCGGCCATTCTGCCGGGGTTTTACATGGATAAGCGGAACTGGATCTCCGTAGATCTCGACGGCGGCGTCCCGGAGGACGTGCTCCGGGAGCTGTGCGGGGATTCCTACCGCCTGGTGTTCGGGAAGCTGACGAAAAAGCGGCAGAAAGAGATTTTGGAGGGGTAATTATGCGGCTGTTTGTTGCGATTCCGTTCTCCCGGGAGTTTCGTGCGGCTCTGCTGGCGGCGCAGGAGGACCTGCGCACCCAGGGCGCCCGGGCGAACTACACGCGGCCGGAGAACCTGCATCTGACCCTGGCCTTCATCGGCGAGACCGAGCGCTACGCCGCCGCCGAGGAGGCCGTCGCCCAGGTGGAGGCCTGGGCATTCCCCCTGCGCCTGGCGGACGGCGGCCATTTCGGCCAGCTCTACTGGGCGGGGCTGGACCAGAGCGCGCCGCTGGAGAAGCTGGCCGAGCGGGTGCAGGGCAGCCTGCGGGCAGCGGGCTTTGCCGTGGAGCGGAAGCCCTTCCGTCCCCACGTGACCCTGGCCCGCCAGCTGAGCGCGCCGGGACCGGTACAGGTGCATCCGGAGCCGGCGGAGATGACCGCGGACCGGATGTGCCTGATGTGCTCCGAGCGGGTAAACGGGCGGCTGGTCCATACGCCGCTGTACGAAAAGCCGCTGGGAGCGTGAAGCAGCGAGGCGGCCGGACCCTCCGCACCAAGGGACCGGCCGCCGTGTTATGACAAGATACACGTCAGGGACAAAAACTCCGCATCGCCTCCAGGGTCCGCTCCAGCAGGCCGTCCAGGGTCCAGCCCAGGCGCTCGGCGCCCTGGGTGATGACGTCGCGGGAGCAGCCGGCGGCGAATTTCTTGTCCTTGAACTTCTTTTTCAGGCTCTTCAGCTCCATGTCCTGCACGCTCTTGCTGGGGCGCATCAGCGCCGCCGCGCCGATCAGGCCCGTCAGCTCGTCCGCAGCGAAGAGGACCTTTTCCATCTCGTGCTCCGGCTCCACGTCGGAGCAGAGGCCGTAGCCGTGGCTGGCCACCGCATGGATCAGCCGCTCGTCCGCGCCCCGCGCCCGGAGAATTTCCACGCACTTTTTACAGTGCTCGTCCGGGTACTGCTCAAAATCCAGATCGTGCAGCAGCCCTGCGTTGGCCCAGAAATCCGCCTCCGCTTCGTAGCCGAGGCGGTTGGCAAAATAGCGCATCACGCCCTCTACGGTCTCGGCGTGCTGCAAATGGAACGGCTCGTGGTTGTATTCGGTCAAAAGGCTCCAGGCCTCGTCTCTGGTCATGGCGGCGTCCTCCCGTTTTTTCCTCTATTATAGGGAAGATAGAACCGGATGTCAAATAGGGGCTTTCAAAATTTTCAGGGCCGCGGCTTTTTTCCGCCGGCGGACCTTGACAGGCTTCCCGGGAAATTGTATGATGTTTCCAGAGGCGTCCGCGACTGACGGATTTTTGTGGAGTACCACGGGGGAGCGGCCGCTGGGACTGGAGCCTGTATTCATAACTGGACGCGGCAGGGCGGCAAAAGACCCGGCCTGACGGTTGTGACCGGTTGTAAATACAGGTTCTTATATGCCGGCCGTCTGGGCAGTCCTGCCAATGGGGCAGGACTGCCTGTTTTGCCCCTAATTTGCAAAGGAGGAATCCACATGAAAGACCTCTGCGCCCTGCTGCGCGCCAACGCCTACCCGGGCCGCGGCATCGTCCTGGGGCAGAGCGCCGCGGGTGTGCCTGCCGCGCTCTACTTTATCATGGGCCGCAGCGAGAACAGCCGCAACCGCGTCTTTGTCGCGACCCCCGACGGCATCCGCACCCAGGCCCGGGACCCGGCGAAGCTGTCCGACCCCAGTCTGATCCTCTACCACCCGGTGCGCCGCCTGGGCCGCGCCCTGATCGTGGCCAACGGCGACCAGAGCGACACCATCCAGGACTTTTTAGAGCGGGGCCGCACCTTTGAGGAGGCCCTGCGCACCCGGACCTTTGAGCCGGACGGCCCCCACTGGACGCCCCGCATCTCGGGGCTTTTGCTGCCGGACGGCAGCTGCCGGCTCTCGATCCTCAAGAGCGCCGGTCAGGCCGGCGGCGCGTGCATCCGCCAGTTTTTCGAGTACCCCGCACAGCCGGGAACCGGCCATTTCCTCCACACCTACCTGGGAGACGGCGATCCGCTGCCCAGCTTCTCCGGCGAGCCGGAGGCCGTGGACATGCCGGCGGATTTTGCCGCAGCCGCGCGGGTCTGGGAGAGCCTGCACCACGATCACCGTGTGGCGCTCTACGCCGCCATCGGCGGCGAGGCGCGCGTCTGGAGCCGCTATGAGGAAGGAGCAGAGCTATGAACGAGCTGGAGCTGAAATACGGCCTGAACCCCAACCAAACCCCCGCCCGCCTCACCCGGAAGGGCGGCGGCGCGCTGCCCTTCCAGGTGCTGAACGGGCGACCCGGGTATATCAACTTTCTGGACGCCCTCAACGCCTGGCAGCTGGTCCGGGCGCTGCGGGAGGCCGCGGGCGCGCCCGCCGCCGCGTCCTTCAAGCACGTCTCCCCGGCAGGGGCGGCGGTGGGCCGGCCCCTGGACGAGGCGGAGCGGCGGATGTACTTCGTGGACCCGGCTCTGGACCTCTCTCCCCTGGCCTGCGCCTATGTCCGCGCCCGGGGTGCCGACCGGCTGTGCTCCTACGGCGACTGGGCAGCCCTCAGCGACGTGTGCGACGAGGCGGCGGCCCGCTGTCTCCAGGGCGAGGTCTCCGACGGCGTCATCGCCCCCGGCTACACCCCCGAGGCCCTGGCGATTCTGAAAACCAAGAAGCAGGGCCGGTACAGCATCGTTCAAATGGACCCCGATTACGTCCCCGCCGCTCAGGAGCAGAGAGACGTGTTCGGCGTCACCTTCACCCAGGGGCGCAGCGATCTGGAGATCGGCCGCGGGATTCTCGCCAACATCGTCACGAGGAATAAAGACCTGCCGGAGACGGCGGCGGTGGACCTGCTGGTGGCCCTGCTGACTCTCAAGTACACCCAGTCCAACTCCGTCTGCTACGTCCGGAACGGACAGGCCATCGGCGTGGGGGCCGGCCAGCAGAGCCGCATCCACTGCACCCGTCTGGCCGGGGACAAGGCCGACCGTTGGTGCCTCCGGCGGCACCCCCAGGTGCTGGATCTGCCCTTCCGGCCGGACCTGGGCCGCGCGGGGCGGGACAACGCCATCGACTGCTACCTCTCCGACGAGGAGGCGCCGGGACTGCTGGCGGCGTGGCGGGACGTCTTTACAGTCCGGCCCGACCCCCTGACCCAGGAGGCCAAGCGCGCCTGGATCGCCCGGACCCTCCGGGACACGGCCCTGGGCAGCGACGCCTTTTTCCCCTTCCCGGACAACATCGAACGGGCGCGGCGCAGCGGCGTGCGGTATATCGCCCAGCCGGGCGGCTCCATCCGGGACGAGCTGGTCATCGACTGCTGTGACCGGTACGGCATGGTCATGTGCTGTACCCGGGCGCGGCTGTTCCACCACTGAGGGGGCGTTTTTTCGCGGAATGGTGCTTCCTTCCGGCGAATAAATATGTTATACTGAATCAGTACGAAAGTGGTGACAGAGCTTTGAGCGTTCCTGAACTTCTGCTCCTGGCGGCGGGGCTTTCCATGGACGCCTTCGCCGTGGCGGTCTGCAAGGGGCTGGCCATGGGCCGCGCCGGCCTGCGGGAGATGACGGCGGTGGGCCTCTGGTTCGGCGGGTTCCAGGCGCTGATGCCGGCGCTGGGCTATCTGCTGGGAACCACCTTCCAGCAGTACATCGCCTCGGTGGACCACTGGATCGCCTTTGGCCTGCTGGCCTTCATCGGGGCCAATATGCTCCGGGAGGCCCTCTCCGGCGAGGACGGCGGCGACAGCGCCTCTCTCCATTGGCGCGTCATGCTGGTCATGGCCGTGGCCACCAGCATCGACGCGCTGGCGGTGGGCGTCACCTTCGCCTTTCTGGAGGTCCGCGCGGGCCTGGCCGCCGGGGCCATCGGTGTGACGACCTTTCTGCTCTCCGCCGCGGGCGTCCGGGTGGGCAGCGTGTTCGGCGCCCGGTGGCGCAGGCGTGCCCAGGCGCTGGGCGGAGGCATCCTGATCCTGCTGGGAGCCAGGATTTTGCTGGAGCATCTGGGCGTTTTGGGATAATTTTCGGACTTTTTGGGCAACTTGGAAAGGAGCGCGTCTATGTACGACATTCTGATCATTGGCGCGGGCCCCGCGGGCGTCTCCGCCGCGCTGACGGCCCGCAGCCGCGGGCGCAGTGTGCTGGTGATCTCCAACCCTCTGGAGGCCAACCCCCTCAGCCGTGCGCCGCTGGTGGACAACTATCCCGGCATGGAGGATATCAGCGGCCGGAGAATGCTGGAGGTGATGCACCGCCAGCTCCAGAGCGCCGGCATCCCCGTGGCCTGGCAGCGGGCGGCCCAGGCCGTGGCCCTGGACGATCACTTCGCCTGCGCCGCGGGTAGCGACGTTTATGAGGGCCGCGCCCTGATCCTGGCCGTGGGCCAGGCGCCCCGGGCTTCGATTCCCGGCGAGCAGGCTCTGCTGGGCCGGGGCGTCAGCTACTGCGCCACCTGTGACGGGATGCTCTACCGGGGCCGGACCGCGGCGGTGCTGGGCCTGGGGGTGGAGGCCCCGGGGGACGCCAATTTCCTGGCCTCCATCGGCTGCCGGGTGCTGTACTTCGCCAAGGGCGAACGCCCCGCCGGTCTGCAGCCGGAGATCGACTTCCAGCCGGCGGTGCAGTACGTGATCCACGGCGCGGATCGCGTCACCGGCCTGGAGGCCGACGGCTACCTCCATCCGGCGGACGCCGTGTTCATCCTGCGCAACGGCCTGGCGGCGGACAGCCTGCTGCCGGGGCTGCGCACCGAGAGCGGGCACATCGCCGCGGCGGCGGACGGGGCCACCTCCATCCCCGGCGTGTTCGCGGCGGGCGACTGCGCGGGAAAGCCCCACCAGGCGGCCAAGGCCGCGGGGGAGGGAAATGTGGCGGCGCTCTCGGCGGACCGCTATTTAACGGGAAAAATATAAATTTACACGATAAAGGAGAGTAATTATGGCAGTTTTACACTTGAAAGAGGCGGATTTTGACCAGACCATTGCCCAGGGCGTGACCCTGGTGGACTTCTGGGCGGACTGGTGCGGCCCATGCAAGATGCTGGCCCCGGTGATCGACGCCCTGGCGGCGCGGTACGCGGGGAAGGCCCAGGTGGCGAAGGTGAACATCGACGAGGAGATGGGCCTTGCCACCCGCTTCGGCATCATGAGCATCCCCACCCTCCTGTTGTTCCGCGATGGGAAGCTGGAGCAGCAGACCGTGGGCGTGCAGCCGGAGGACGCCCTGGCGCATCTGCTGGACGCGGCGCTGGGCGCATAAGCTGTCAGGACGGCGCGCAGAGGTTCTGCGCGCCGTCCTGCGTTGTACGGCAGGCGTTTCTGGCGGCCTGCGGCGGCGGCGCTCTGCGGCCTAAAATTTGGAAGGATGCCTGACAGAAATTTTGGGGCGAAAACAGCCGGATTTATTTGACGGCTGTGGATATTTGGAGTAGAATGAAGGGGAAGAGGGGAGGGGGTCAATTGGACCGGCCAAAGAGCGGCTATGCCAAATACGATCCCGAGGCCCGGCGGCGCAGCATGGTCAACCTGCTGCCCGGCGGCTATCCGCCCCTGCCCGCCGGTCCCTACGACGTCCTCTGCGCCGACCCGCCCTGGGACTACGGCGGGAAGATGCAGTACGACCGCACCTGCATCAAGGCCGAGAATCAGGGGTTTGAGAAGGATATTTTTTTGAGCGCCGCCAATTTTCAATATCCCACGGTGAAGCTCCCGGCGCTGATGGCCCTGGACGTGGCGTCCATCGCGGCGGCGGACAGCCTTCTGTTCCTCTGGACCACAGGACCGCAGCTGGCCAATGCCGTGGCGCTGGGGGCGGCGTGGGGGTTTGCCTACAAGACGGTGGCCTTCGTCTGGGACAAGCAGGTCCACAACCCGGGGCGCTACACCCTCTCCCAGACCGAGTTTGTCCTGGCCTTCAAGCGCGGCCGGTTCCCCACGCCCCGGGGGGCGCGGAACGTGCGGCAGCTGGTGTCCGAGCGGCGGCGGGGCCACAGCGAAAAGCCTGCCGCGGTGCTGGAGGGCATCACCCGGATGTTCCCCGTCCAGAAAAAGCTGGAGCTGTTCGCCCGCCGGCCCTTCCCCGGCTGGGACAGCTGGGGCCTGGAGGCGCCCGGCGCGCCGCCGGCGGTGGCTGTGCAGGGGGAATTGGAGGCGCGGAAACGATGAAATGGAAGCATCTGACGCTGGCCGCGGCAATATTGTGGTTCGCGGTGGCGGTGATGTGGGTGGCCATGGTAGCCATCCGCTGGACGATCCTGCCCGGGGTGGACGGCCTGTTTATGCTACAGACGCTGGTGGCGGCGCTGTCGCTGGCGGCGGGGCTGGTGACCCTGCACCGCTGGCGCGCCGCGCGGTGTGCGGAGCAATCGAGCGAGAACTCCCGGTGAACGGGATTTTGAAAGAATTTTGAACACACGAAAGGGGTTTCCTATGCAGCAGCTGAAAGACCGTATTGTCAAAGAGGGCAAGGTCCTGCCCGGCAACATCATCAAGGTGGACGGCTTTTTGAACCACCGGATCGACACCAAACTGATGCAGGACATCGCGGATGAGTTCGCCCACTACTTCGACCTGCGCCAAGTGACCATGATCATGACCGCCGAGGCCAGCGGCATCGCCCTGGCGACCATCTGCGCCCACCGCTGGGGCCTGCCGATGATCTTTGCCAAGAAGGCCAAGAGCGACAACATCGAGGGCGGCCTCTATCAGAGCGACATCTTCTCCTATACATACAAGAAGAAGGTCACGCTGCTGGTGTCCAACGAGTGGATCAAGCCCACGGACAGGATCCTGGTCATCGACGACTTCATGGCCAACGGCGAGGCCATCCGCGGCCTCTGCGATATCGTCAAGTCCGCCGGCGCGGAGCTGGTGGGCGTGGGCTGCGCGGTGGAGAAGGGCTTCCAGGGCGGCGGCGACCGGCTGCGCGCCTCGGGCGTCAACCTCAAGAGCCTGGCCATCATTGAGCGGGCCGACGAGAACGGCATCGTCTTCCGGGAGGACTGAGACCATGCAGAAGGTCGTCGTCCTGGATTTCGGCGGGCAGTACAATCAGCTCATCGCCCGCCGCGTGCGTGAGTGCAGCGTCTACTGCGAGGTCAAGCCCTACCACACCCCCCTGCCGGTGCTCCGGGAGATGGACCCCATCGGCATCATCTTCACCGGAGGCCCCAATAGCGTCTATGACGAGAAAGCCCCTCATGTGGACCCGGAGATTTTCCGCTTGGGCGTGCCGATCCTGGGGATCTGCTACGGCTGCCAGCTGCTGGCACACAGCCTGGGCGGCCGCGTCGCCGCCGCCCAGGCGGACACCGCCCGGGAGTACGGCAAGACCGAGACCCGCTACGATACCGCCTGCAGGCTCTTCCGCGGCCTGCCGGAGACCGGCGTCTCCTGGATGAGCCACGGGGACTATATGGAGAAGGTGCCGGAGGGCTTCACCCTGGCGGCGCGGTCCGGCGCGTGCCCCAACGTGGCCATCGCCGACGAGGCGCGGGGCTTCTACGGCGTGCAGTTCCACCCGGAGGTGGACCACACCGAGCACGGCCTTCAGATGCTGCGGAACTTCCTCTACGAGGTCTGCGGGGCCAAGGGCGATTGGACCATGGGGGACTACTGCAAGTCCGCCGTGGCCGCCATCCGTGAGAAGGTGGGGGATGGGAAGGTGCTGCTGGCCCTCTCCGGCGGGGTAGACTCCTCGGTGGCCGCGGCGCTGCTGGCCGAGGCGGTGGGACGCCAGCTGACGTGCGTGTTCGTGGACCACGGCCTCATGCGCAAGGACGAGGGCGACGAGGTGGAGAACGCCTTTGCCAAGTGGGACCTGAATTTTATCCGCGTCAACGCCGAGACCCGCTTCCTTTTGAAGCTGGCGGGCGTGGACGGGCCGGAGCGCAAGCGCAAGATCATCGGCGAGGAGTTCATCCGCGTCTTTGAGGAGGAGGCCAAAAAGCTGGGCCGCGTGGACTTCCTGGCCCAGGGCACCATCTATCCGGACGTCATCGAATCCGGCGCGGGGGACGCCGCCGTCATCAAGAGCCACCACAATGTGGGGGGGCTGCCGGACTGCGTGGATTTCCGGGAGATCATCGAGCCGCTGCGGATGCTGTTCAAGGACGAGGTCCGCGCGCTTGGCCGCGAGCTGGGCCTGCCGGAATACCTGGTCATGCGCCAGCCCTTCCCGGGCCCCGGCCTGGCCATCCGGATCATCGGGGATATTACAAAGGAGAAGGCCGATACGCTCCGCGAGGCCGACGCCATCTACCGCGAGGAGATCGCCGCCGCCGGCCTGGACCGGGCGATCAACCAGTATTTTGCGGTACTGACGAATACGCGTAGCGTCGGCGTCATGGGAGACGGCCGGACGTATGACTATACGCTGGCGCTCCGCGCGGTGACCACCAGCGACTTCATGACCGCTGACTGGGCGCGCATCCCCTACGACGTCCTGGAGCGCGTTTCGGTCCGTATTGTCAACGAGGTTTCCATGATCAACCGGATCGTCTATGATATTACCTCAAAGCCACCGGCAACGGTGGAATGGGAATGAGTTTTATTGTCGTAGGGCAATGTGATTTATCCTGTGCAGGGCAATAACACTTAGCCTCCGACATAGAAAAATAAGACCTTGCATCTCACGATGCGGGGTCTTATTTTTGTCCTCCGGACTATCCTTTCCCTGCCTGATATAAGGATTTTCGGAACATTCTGCGCTATATCACCATGGA
>JAAWBZ010000179.1 GCA_022792945.1 Oscillospiraceae bacterium
AGCAACTGCCTTCTAAGCAGTAGGCCAGGGGTTCGAGTCCCTTTTGGCGCGCCAATATGGTGGATGTAGCTTAGCTGGTTAAAGCGCCAGATTGTGGCTCTGGAGACCGAGGGTTCGAATCCCTTCACCCACCCCATACATGAACGCGGAGTTTAATTCTCGTAATTAGGCTCCGTGTTCCCATATTGGGCTGTCGCCAAGCGGTAAGGCAACGGACTTTGACTCCGTCATCCCGTGGGTTCGAATCCCGCCAGCCCAGCCATGTAAGGACGTTTATTTTGATACAAAGGGTATCGGGATAAACGTCCTTGATTTTTGCTCAAAACCGCCCCAAATGGCCGTTTTTCCGGCATTTTTAAGAAAAAGCCCATCGCTGGTCTGGAAATTTGTCCAGTCAGCGGCGGGCTTTTTCGCATTTCTGTGATTCTGAAGGTGAGGTTATCGTTGATTTATTGGGTATCGTTATTTTATTAGGACTATCGTTAAATCATCAAGTTGTCTTAACTGACAATCCCACTTTCCCAGCGGTCAATCATACGAAGCTATAAGCGTTTATTTCTGCATAGAACTGGTGTAGCGAAAAGAAATGGTCATATTTATGGGTGGCGATAATATCTTTGTTAAAAAAGTTCCCTGACTACCCAACTTAGGGAGTGTACATTTCGCTCCAAATATTGTACCATAAAATTAGAATATCAAGTAAGAATTAGAATTCACAAAAAGTTTACAAAAAGGGGTTGAAATTGCAAAATGTGTCCAGATAATTGTTTAGCAAGCAAGCAAGCAAGCAAGCAAGCAAGCAAGCAAGCAAGCAAGCAAGCAAGCAAGCAAGCAAGCAAGCAAGCAAGCAAGCAAGCAAGCAAGCAAGGCATAACTGCGCCCATTTTGACCCCACATCGTATAGAAAGCCACAGGAACACTTTGGTGTTGCCTGTGGCTTTTTTGCGCAATTTTACAGAGCGGAGGTGTGAGGGTTGGAACAGTACATCATGCCGCTGAGTGCGAACCGTAAGCTAAAAGCCGCGAAAAGCATTGACCAGACCGCCTATATCTATGGGGCAACCGGCTACGGCAAGACCACCTTTGTACAAAAATATCTGGCGAAACGCCGCCATACCTATCTGAACTGCGGGAACCTGCGCTGGGATGAAAATGATATCCCGGCCCAGGGAATCGTGGTGCTGGACGATTTGCATCTGCTGGACGAATCCAGGAGAGAAATAGTCAGGAGCATCGTCACCATGCCGGAGGTCTGGCTGATCATCGTAAGCCGCAGCCCGGTACCCGCCTGGCTCATGCCCGAATACATCAATGTGGGTTTCATGATCATCAGCGAGAACGACCTGCGCCTGGGCAGAAAGGAAATTGCGGGGTACTTGGATAGGCTGGGGCTTTCTTGTACCGAGGATGGTTTGCGGCTTTTAACGGAGAACTCCGAGGGCAATGCCTATGCGGTGCGCCACGCGGCACTGAAGATGGCCGAGGGTATGACTCCCGGGCCGCAGATGCAAAAGGAAATTCACGACGCCTTTGCCCGATACCTTACAGATCATGTGATGGTGGAATGGGACAGCGAGCTGCTGGAATTCCTCATGAAGGTCAGCGTGGTGGACGAATTTACCCTCCCCCTGGCAGAGCTCATCACCGCCAGCCGTCAGGCTTCGGTTTACTTGCAAAAGGCGGCCGAAACCGGGAACTTCCTGTTTCTGGAGGGCGAAAGCTACCGCCTGCGCCCTGTGCTCCTCCACGCTCTGCGGGAGCGGGCCAGGCAGTCGCTGGGGGAGAACCAGCTGAAAACCTGCGCGAAAAACGCCGGGGTCTGGTACGAGATGAACGGGCGGATCTCTGAGGCGCTGGAGATGTACGAGCGCTGCGGCGACTGGGCCCAGATCCGGGAGCTGCTCATCCGCAACGCCCGGATGAACCCCGGCACGGGCCACTACTACGAGCTGCGGCGGTACTATCTTCGCATGGACGAGGGCGAGGCCGCCAAAAGCCCGGTGCTCATGGCGGGGCTCTCCATGCTCCATTCCATGCTGATGGACGAGGAAAAGAGCGAGTACTGGTACAAAAAGCTGGCCGCTTTCGCCAGGACCGCCACCGGCGGCACAAAGCGGGAGGCCCAGAGCCGGCTGTGTTATCTGGACATCGGCCTGCCCCACCGGGGGAGCCGGGACGTGCTGAAAATCATGCTGAGAGCGTCCGCCATGCTCCTGGACCAGGGGGTGCGCCTGCCGGAGTTCTCCGTCACCAGCAACGTGCCCAGCACCATGAACGGCGGCAAGGACTTCTGCCGGTGGAGCCGCTCGGACCGGGCCTTGGCGCGGACTGTCGGCCCGCTGGTGGAGCGGGTGCTGGGGAGCTACGGCAAGGGGCTGACAAAAATCGCTCTGGCGGAGAGCCTCTTTGAGAAGGGCGGGGAGACCTTCGAGGTGCTGACCCTGCTCTCCCGTGGGCAGGTGGAGACCGAGTGCGGCGGTAGGCCGGAAATCGGGTTCGCGGCGGTGGGCCAGCGGGTGCGGATGATGATCTTGCAGGGAGACCTCTCAAACGCCGGGGCAATTCTGGATTCCTTCCAGTCGGCGGCAGAGGAGCAGCGGGTGACGCAGCTAATCCCCAATATCCAGGCCATGCGGTGCCGGATAGCGCTGTACGCCGGGGACATGGATGCGGTCCGGGAGTGGTTGAAGGCCGCCCCGGACGAGGACAAGGAGTTCATCACCATGGAGCGCTACCGATACCTGACAAAGGTGCGCTGCTACATGGCGCTAGGAGAGAACCTCAAGGCCCTGGCCCTGCTGGAAAAGCTCAGCGAGTACGCCGGGCGCTGCCATAGGACGTACATCCGCATGGAGGCCGGGGTGCTGGGGGCCATGGTACGCCGGCGGCTGGGGACGGAGTGGGAGGCCATGCTCGCCGCCGCTCTGGACGAGGCCGAGAGCTATCATTTTATCCGGTTCATCAGCGAGCTGGGGCCGGCGGTGCTGCCGCTTTTCAAGTCCCGGAGCCGGGACGGCCCGTGGTATGCGCAGGTGCTGGACGAGACCAAGCAGATGACCCGTCGCTATCCCCGCTACCTTCTGCCGGGGGCCGCAAGGGAGGACTTCTCACCCGCCGCGCTGGATATCCTGCGGCTGCAAAGCGAGGGCATGACCGCCACGCAGATCGGCGCGAAGCTCGGCATGAAGCCGGACACGGTGCGCTATCACATCAAGGAAAATTACCGCAAGCTGGAGGCGGGCGGCAAGGTTGAGGCCATTGCCGCAGCCCGGCGCTTGGGGCTGATATAGAATCTAAACGGAGGTATAGAAACATGAAAAAAATATTTGCAATTGCCGTAATACTGGCCCTGTTCGTTTTTGGGCTTACTGTTGGGGCGAGTGCGGCGGAGCCTACAACCACAGGGATTATCGACCTGGCCGCCGAAAATGCTCCAACTTCCGGAACTGGCTGGACATGGACGGAAAATGGTACAACAGGGACCCTTACGCTAAACGGCTTGAATATGAGCGCGACTCCCGATGTATTTATGACAGGAAGGCCCCTGATCCGTTTCCCGGAAACGATCAAGGAGATCAATCTCGTCATAACCGGGAATAACACGATCAACAAGCTGGGTACCTACCAGTGCAACGTTTTTTATGCTGAGGGTAAAAAAATCACAATCAGCGGTACTGGGACTTTAACGTTCAATCCCGAGGATACCAGCAGCACCCTGGTCAACTGCGATTCCCTAGTGATGGAGGGCGGCACGATCAGCATGGCGGATAATTGCCAAGCCGGCCACCTGTTCCACACGCAGAATGACCTTACCATTAACAGCGGCAATATGACATTCAAATCCACCTATGGCATACAGTCGGAGAAAGGGCCTGTCAGTATTTCCGGTGGCGACATAAAGCTCACTATGGTAAATGCAGGCTTTGGGATATGGTCTGGGCCCAGTGGGGCGGTGGATATCAGTACGCTGGCCAACCCGGGAATTGTGATTTCCGGCGGCACGATCCATACCAACGGCAGTATCAAAGCCTCCCATATGCGGGGCCTGTCTATTACAGGCGGAACCATAACAGCGGAAAAGGAAGTAGGAGGGGACCTGTTCTACGCCGATTCCACGGTGCGCTTGCCTGAAAATTTTTCCACTGGGCAATTATCTACAATAAATGCCCCACTCTTGAAGATCCCAGAGGGCAAAACCCTTGAAATCCCCGGGAGTACACATATTTTCACAAACAATCTCGCCAATGCAGGGATACTGAATAACCACGGCCGGGTCACAATAAGATCTGGCTACGATGGCAGCGGCGCCATCACTGGCGGCGGGCTGATTGACTTCAAACCAGGCCGTTGGAACGATGTGGTAAGCCATGCGGAGAATATCATTTTTAATCGCTGCCTTTCAGATCCTACCAGCGAGCAAGGGTACTGCTATGTCTACGGAAACGCCCTATGGGACTCCGGCTGGAGCTATACGCCTAAGACCATGTACATCCCCAAGGGAGGCCAGCTCACGGTACCCTCCGGCGCGGACATCCAGGTGAGCGGCCCCATTACCATACACGGCGCGGACAGCCTGACCGGCGAGGGGACGGTTACCAGCACGGCGGGCAAATACTACATCGAGTACAGCGAGGACAGCTTGACGCCCCCCCAGCAGATGGACGTAACCTATGACGGTACCAACCTACAGGAAAAGGTTTTTGCGGAGGCCACCAAGCGCACACCAGCCTGTCAGGTGCTGGGCAAAACCTTTGCCCTGGGCGGCACCCTAAGTGGCGGGGAAATCCGCGTCTTTTACTCGGGCAGCTCCTACTGCCAGGCGGGGGAACAGTACATCCAATATACCTATGACGTGGGGGTTTCTCCCACATTGGAGTATACGCACCGGTTCAACGTCAAGCCGCTGGCGGTCAGCAACGACAATATGACCCTTGAAAAGCGGACTGTCATGTATCGGTACAATGGGGAGCCCCAGGAGTTTGCGGTGGCGTTTATGACCCTAAAGCATAACGGCGCCACCATTGCCATCAGCGGCAACTTTGACGTGGCCTACAGCAACAATGTGGATGTGGGCGAGGCGAATATCACCCTGACCGCCAACGGGAAAAACATGACCGGGACCCTTACCACCACCTTTACCATCAGCCCCAGGGATCTGTGGAGTTCCGACTTCTCCCTGGGCGAGCTGGTGGAAAAGACCTACGATGGGACAACATCGGCGGAGGACGTCCTGACGCTGACAGGGAAGGGGATTTTGCCCCAGGACATAGGCAAGGTGGGCCTAAGCTATGAGGCGGTCTTTGACAGCGCCGGGGTCGGCGAGGGCAAAACCGTCACCGTCCAAAATATTCGGCTGACAGGGGAAAAGGCAAGCTACTATTCGCTTTACAACAGCACACTTGGCCAAGCCAGTATCTCCGACCCCCTGACCACCACAGGCAAAATCACCCCCGCCCCCCTGTCCGTGACGGTGATTGGGAAGGATAAGCCCTATGACGGCAATACCGCCGCCCAGGTGGAGGTGAAATTTGCGGGGCTTCAAAAAGGCGAGACTCTGACCGCCGCCGACTACACGGTAACAGCCGCCTTCGACAGCCCCGGCGCGGGGACAAATAAGCCCATCACCGGCACGGTTACGCTGAACAACACCGCTGCCGCCAACAATTACACCTTGGCCAGCGGGGCCTTCCAGACCACCGCCAGCATTACGAAAGCCGGACTTACACTGAGCGCGCCTACTGCCGCGGCGATCGAATACGGCCAAACCCTTGCAGACTCGCAGCTTTCCGGCGGAAGCGCCAAAAATGGAGAGCAGACAGTTGAGGGAGCCTGGTCCTGGGCCGAGCCCCAGGCCCGCCCGCTGGAAGATGGGAGCTACAAGGTCAAGTTCATTCCCGAGGATGGGGCAAACTATGCCGCCGGAGAAACCCAAGTACAGGTAAGCGTTACTCCCGCCCAGCCGAAAATCACCATCAGCGCCCCCAGCCGCCAGCAGGCCGGACGCACGGTTACGGTAGCTGTCCAGGTGGTGAACCCTCATGACCCGGACCTTACCGAGGGACTTCCCGTCCCTACTGTCAGTTATCAGATTGGAGAGGACGAATTTGCGCCCCTGGTGAACGGTGCGCTGCTCATCCCAGAGGGCACCCAGGAGGGGACGGTCATTACCATTAAGGCGGTCACACCGGAGGCAGCCGGGAAGTATACGACCGGCGAGAGCACCTTTACCATTACCGTGGTGGACAAAGCGCCCATTTCCCTCTCCGGCATCGCGCTGGAGGACAAAACCTATGACGGCCAGCCCGCGGCATACAGCGGCACGCCAACCGCTGTTGACGAGAGCGGCAACCCGGTAGATGGGCTGACCTACACCTATCAGTGGAAGGACGCCGACGGCAATAACCTGACGGAGGCCCCAAAGAACGCCGGCAGCTATTCCCTGACAGTCAGCGCGGAGAGCGACACCCATATGGGTGAGAAAACCTTCCCGATCACCATTGCTAAACGGCCGCTCACTTGGGATGTTTCGGGACTTACCGCTTCAAAGCCCCAGAACAGTCAAGGCGAGGCCATGGTTTATGGAGAACTCCGCCTGTCCGGTGTTATCAATGACGAGGTGGCACTGAATGTATCCGGCTCCCTTACCACTGAGGGGCTGGCGGGGACAAAGGAGCCTGGCAATTACGAAGTTTCCGTGCATGAAACTTGGACCTTTGACCCGGAAGACCCGGAAAACTATGAGCTTCCCGGCGAGAGCGATCTGCCCGCGCTGAACGCCCGGGTGACCCCGGTACAGGAGCTGGACGCCCCGCCGGAATCCACGCAGGAAAAACAGCTTAAGCTGGAGATGGAAACGGGTATCTCCACGGTACCGGCAGCATTGCTGGCAAACCCGGACTTGAACACCCCCACAAAGCTGGAAACAGCCATGAAGCTGGCGGTCACGGCAGTAAACAGTGCTGTCCCCGCTGAGAACATTGCCGTGTATGAGGTTTCCCTGCTGGTCAGCACGAACGGCGGGGCCACATGGGTTCCCGCTTCAAAAGATAATTTCCCGGCAGGAGGGCTGACCGTTCTCCTGCCCTACCCAGAGGGAACCGGTCAGAACACCCATGATTTTGTGGTAACCCATATGTTTACCACCAATGACTTCGGCAAAACTCCCGGCGAAACGGAGAAGCCCGCTGTTATCAAGACGGCGGAAGGCATCCGATTTACTGTCACCGGTCTGTCGCCGGTCTCTGTGGGCTGGGTGAAGAAAACCTCTCAAGGCGGCGGTTCCGGCGGCGGTGGCGGCTGGGTCAGCTACTACACCATAAAAGTCAATGATAGCGAACACGGCAAAGTCACCGCTGACCGCACCAGCATATACGCTGGCGGTACCGTGACCCTGACCGTCCAGCCGGACGATGGCTACAAGCTGGACAAAATCACCGTCACAGACAGCCAGAACCAGGCAGTAGAGTTTACCGAGAAGAACGGCAAGTACACTTTCAAAATGCCCAGCCGGAATGTGACGGTTAAGGCTGATTTTGTACCCGCAGTAACTCCCAGCCCGGAGCCTACGGAATCCCCTAGCCCCTCGCCGAGCGGTTCGCCAACACCCACTACATCCCCCAGTCCCTCGCCGGACGCATGGAAAAACCCCTTCCCGGATGTGAGCAATACTGGTTGGTACATCAAAGCCATTGAATATGTCTGTACCAACGGCCTGATGGCTGGCTATGAAAACGGCAAATTTGGGCCAAATGACACTCTCAGCCGCGCCCAGTTAGCGCAGATCATTTACAACAAGGAGGGACGGCCCAAGGCTGACAGCGGCAGATTCTCGGACGTGACCACCGGCTGGTACGCGAACGCGGTAAATTGGGCAGCGGCAGAGGGTATTGTTGCCGGAGTCGGAGGCGGTAAATTCGCCCCGGACCAGCCCATCTCCCGGCAGGATCTGGCGGTAATGCTCTGGCGCTACGCCGGGAGTCCCGAACCGCGCAAGAATGAGCTTGATTTCAGCGACGCCGGGAAGGTAAGCGAGTATGCCTGGAAAGCCCTCTGCTGGGCCAATGAGAATGGCATCGTCAACGGCAAAGGAAATAGAGTACTTGATCCGAAAGGGAAAGCGACCAGAGCCGAGGCGGCGCAAATGCTGAAAAACTATATAGAAGATCAGAAGGACAAATCTTGAAAAGCTGTTTCCCTTTTTACGCTCGGAGGCAGTAAAGCGCTTGGACGAGTGCTAAACGCTATCCTTTGAAGGAACAGGGAAACTTTTCCACTCAAAAAGGGTCAATCTGCCCTACGCAGATTGGCCTTTTTGTCTAACGAAAACCACCCGCTAGGCGGGTGGTTCAAAAGAAGGCTTCTGCCGATGATGTAGAAAGAAAAACTCCTTTTAGTGTAGAATATACTTGCGGTCTGGCAACTGCAAGAAAAAACACCAAAAGGAGG
>JAAWBZ010000081.1 GCA_022792945.1 Oscillospiraceae bacterium
CCGCCCTGGCGGAGCGTTTGGCGGAAAACCTCCATCTGTGCCAATATTTCCGCTTCCGTCGTATCTTTTTTGACGGCGAAGGTGGAAATATCCAGGAGATGCAGCAGTTTCTCTGTGATTTTCCCCTGAAAAATATGCTGCGGCTCGTCGCGGACGCCGGGCTGGCCGCGCCAGCCGACGATGAGGATGACCGGAATGCCGTAGACCTCCCGGTGCAGGAGCGACGCCGCCGGATTGACCAAATTGCCCTCGCCGGAGTTCTGGAGGTACACCACCGGCACCCGCCCCGTCGCCAGGTGATACCCTGCGGCCAGGGCGGCGGCGGTGCCCTCGCTGGCGGCGATGATATGACGCCGCGGGTCCAGGCCATAGGCATCCATCAGGCAGTCGCAAAGCGGACGGAGCTGGGAATCCGGGACGCCGGCGTAGAAATCCGCAGCCAGAATATCCAAAAACGTCTTGACGTGCATATCGTCTCAATCCTCCGTCACCAGACACATTTCGCGATACAGCGCCCGGATCGCCGCCGGCTCCAGTTGAACCGGGTAATTTTTCAGCCGTTCCGGCGCGACCGACGCCGCAAGCTGGTCCAGACCGTCCGCCGCAATACGCGGCGGCTCCATTTTCAGCTCGTCCAGAAGCTGTGCAAAGCGCGCGGCAGCCTGCACTGCCGTGCCGCAGCCCATGGCGCGGGCCAGCGACTGCAAGCGCCTGCCCAGCGCTGGGTCCGCGCGGCGCTCACAATTCTCCAGCAAATGCAGCCACAGCGCCGCCGCGCATACCGCCGCCGCGTGGCCGTGGGCCAGGCCGCAGCGCTTGGTCAGCTGGTAGCTCATGGCGTGGGCGGCGGTGGTCTGGGTGATGTCGATGGCTTTTCCGGCCAGGTGCGCCGCGCGGAGCATGACCGCGCCGTCCCGGCCCTCCGCAAGATAGCCCTGGTAATGCGCCAGGATCATTTCGATGGCCTGGGCGGCGAGGGCTTGGCTCTCCTGCGTGGCGTGGACGGACCAAAAGGACTCGACGCCGTGGCACAGGGCGTCCAGCATGGCCGACCTTTTGTGGTAGAGCGGCAGGGTCGCCAGGACGGACGGGTCCAGCAGCACCGCGTTGGGGCGGCAGGCCTCGTCGGCGATGGACTGCTTCTTTCCATCCCGGTAGACCACCGCGAAATGGGTGGCCTCGCTGCCGCTGCCCGCCGTGGTGGGCACGGCCAGGAGCTTCGCTGCGCCGCCGCGCCAGAGGCGGACGCACTTGGCCACGTCCATCGCGCTGCCGCCGCCCACGGCGGCGATCATGTCACAGCCGCTCTCCTGAAAGGCGTCGGCAGCCTTTTGGGCCGACGCCCAGTCGGGATTGGGGGAAAAATCCGAGAAACGGACCACCCGGATGCTCAGCCGTGCCGGCAGCACCGCGAAATAGCGTCCCACGGCGAGCCCATCTGCGGACCTGCCGCAGACCAGAAAGACGCTTTTCGTGCGGGTATCCCGCCAGTACGCATCCAGCTGGGCGCAGCCGTTCTCTGCGGTCAAGATCGTCTGTTCCACGTCAAAGCTCCTCCGGGATCAGGGAGATGATATCCTGGATGGGCATACACATGGCGTCGCACTCCTGCGCCCGGCGGTGGGTGAGGATGGACCGGGCCGCGTTCTGCATGGCCGGGAAGCCGGAGCGGGTGAGCTGGTTGGCGTAGATGACGATGCTGACGCCCCGCCGCCGGAACTCCTCCTCGGTGACGGCGTGGAAGGAGGTGGGCACCACCACCAGCGGCGTGGCGGCGTCCGCAGCGCGGAACCGCTCCACGAACTGGAAGATCTCGTCCGGCTCCTTCTTCCGGCTGTGGATCATGATGGCGTCCGCGCCGGCCTGCACGAACGCCGCCGCCCGCGCCAGCGCGTCCTCCATGCCCTGCTCCAGGATCAGGCTCTCGATGCGGGCACAGATCATGAAATCCGCCGTCTTCTGCGCCCGCTTGCCCGCGGCGATCTTGGCCGAGAAATGCTCGATGGTGTCCTGGGTCTGCTCTACATCCGTTCCGAACAGGCTGTTCTTTTTCAACCCCACCTTGTCCTCAATGATGACCATGGACACGCCCATCCGCTCCAGCGTCCGCACGGTATAGCAGAAGTGCTCCGCAAGACCGCCGGTGTCGCCGTCGAAGATGATGGGCTTGGTGGTGACCTCCATGATGTCGTCGATGGTCCGCAGGCGGGAGGTCATATCCACCACCTCGATATCCGGCTTGCCCTTGGCGGTGGAATCGCACAGGGAGCTGACCCACATGGCGTCAAACTGCCGCGCCCCCTGGGCGTCGTGGACCACGGTGTCCTCCACAATGAGGCCCGTGAGGCCGCTGTGGGCCTCCATCGCCGTGGCGAAGCCCTTGAGCGCCAGCACCTTTCGAAGCCGCGACCGCCGCAGGTCCGGCAGGGACAGCTCCGCCCGCGTGCGGCGCTCGATCTCCTCATAGACCGCGCCCATGGCGTAGGGAAATTCCACCAGCGCGCCGCCGTAGCTGTGCAGCGCCGCCAGAGTCTCCTCCCGCACCGGGCGCATTCTGCCGGCGGACCAGTCGTCGCCGTGCACCACCAGGTCCGGGCGGTAGCGTTCCAGATTCTCCCGGCAGCTCAGGGTCCCCTGCTCCACCACACGCTCCACGCCGGCGATGCTCTCCAGCATGACCTTGCGCTCGGTATAGGGGACCAGGGGGAAGCGCTTGTAGCTGGCCACCGCCTCGTCCGTGAGAACGCCGATGGTCAGCCGGCCCAGCCGCTGCGCCTTCCGGATGATGGCGATATGGCCGCTGTGGAGGATATCCGTGGAAAAGCTCATGTACACGCTCCGGTCGTCCGCCGCCTCCAGCCGCGCGGACACCGCCGCCAAATCCTCTGGACAGTCCACCTCCGCGCACAGCAGGCCCTGCACGTCCAGCGGGGCGATCCGGCACTGGGCGGAGACCTCATTGAGGGCGTTTTCCGCATAGCATGTCACCATCCCCGTCTCGCAGAACCGACAGATCCGCTCCAGCCACACCCGCCAGTCCGCCCGAGTCAGGCGGTAGAGGGGCTGAGCGGCCACGGCGTCCTCAAAAAACTCAACACCCACCGCCTCAATCCATCCGTCCCGGAGCCGCGCCTGAAAGTCCTTCTCCGGCAGCGGCGCGGTGGAGCTGACGGCCATGCAGCTGCCCCGGCGCTCTGCCGCCTGGAGGAGCACCGCGTCCTCCAGCACCAGGTCGCCGTGGAGCAGCAGCAGGTCCTCGTCCAGGTGCGCCCGGGCCAGGTAGATGGAGTAGATGTAGTTGGTAATCCGGTAGTCTGGATTGGGCACGAACGTATAGTCCAGCGGTAGCCCCAACCCTCTGCAATACTCCTCCAGCACACCGGCAAAGGGCCCGGTGGTCATAACGACCTCCCGGATGCCCGCGCCGGCGAGCTGCCGCAGCTGCCGCCCGACGATCGTCTCCCCGGGCCGCAGCTCCGTCATGCACTTGGGCTGCGCCGCCGTCAGCTCCCCCATCCGCGCCACGATCGCCTCCGGCGTTTCCACGCCGTCATTCTGGACGATGATATCCGGATGCGCCGGCTCGTCGAAGGGCAAGTCCACGCCCACCACGTCCCGGCCGGAGCTGTAAAGTCCCTTCTGGTTGCGCCGGAAGAGGGTCTCCCGCGCCACCTTGAGGTAGATCTCCCGGTAGTTTTCAATGTTCTCCCGGTTCCAGCTGCGGACCTGGGAGTACATGCAGATGCTGCACACCACCACGTCGATCCCCTGGTCCGACAGCATCCGCGCCACCCGGAACGTCCGGCTGGCACCCTTGAGGCGGCCGCTGTCGGTATAGTCGATGTATTTCCGCTCCGCGGCGTTGACATACTCGTCGTAGGTGCGGTAGATGGCCCCGGTGGAGAAGCCGATGTCGTTGCCCTCCAGGGACTCCGGGTCGCGCTCGCCGTTGAGGGAGCAGTAGGTCATGCTTTCGGTGTAGGGCAGGTCCAAAAACGCCGCCAGGGCGGTGAAGGTGGCGGTGGGATTGAGCTTGGCGTCCTCGAAGCGCACCAGGATGCTGTCGGCGTACAGCCGGTCGAGCCAGTCGATCATGAAGCTGCGGTTGAGCACGCGCTGGCTCACCGCGTCGGGGACCACGGCCTGCGCCTCGCCCTCTTTGGCCTCCTTCTGGGCGCTGGCGTACATGAACTTGACCGTCGCGCCGTGGCTGGTGGTGAAGCGGCGCATGGGGGTGAAGGTCTTGATGTAGGAGAAGCCGCGGAAGATGGGCGACTGGATGGTCTTGTCGTACTCGTCGGATTTCAGCACCGTATAATCCTTGCTGCCGACCTGGAGGCCGTAGACGATATTGGGGAAGTGGGGCTGGAAGAAAATAGCAGGCGTGATGCGGGTGGCCTGGTCCACATGGCGCATGACGGCGTCGTTGCTCAGGTAGAAGGCCACGAACACGTCCTTATCCGTGGGATTGCCCATCGTCCGCAGCTCGTGGAGGACCCGCAGGGTCTGGGGGGAGTTGCCGCGCATCAGGGCCTGGGCGGCCTCTTTGGAGCTTTTGGCGTTGGCCAGGGCGTCCTTCCAGTCCTGGATGCTCTGTTCCACGTCCTTCATCATCACCGACGGCAGGACCATAGCGTCAAAAATCTCGTTGAAGAAGTCGCCGCCGTTGTGGGTGGACAGCTGGGTGTGCTGTCAGCGCCAGTGATAAAATGTAAGAAAACGCCGAGGAAAAAATGCAGTTTAGTGGCGAAGGAGGTGAAAAAAAGATAGACTCCCAATCAGGGCAAGAAAAGCCCGGAAAGGGAGTCAGGACATGAAAGGAGCACAGTGGATGGATATCCGAAGCGACAGACAAAAGGGGCTGAGCTATGTGGAGCTGGGACGGAAGTACCACATGGACCCGCGGACGGCAAAGCGGTACGCGGAGTCGCC
>JAAWBZ010000117.1 GCA_022792945.1 Oscillospiraceae bacterium
AATACCAAGAGCGGTTCGGTTATGTACAATACCGGGGGAAGTTTTGTAAACCGACAGAATACTTACGGTACCAATGCGCTTCTGATGGTTGGCGTCGGAGCAAATGAAAGCGGCTGGGGAAGCAGTAATTACGCGAAAACCAGAAATAATTTATTCGGAATCGGAGCGGTAGATTCCAATCCGGATAATGCGACTTACTTTTCCAGCGTTGACCAGTGTATAAAAGATTATTCGGAGACTTATTTATCAAAGAGATACTTAAGGGCCGGGTATACGTATTATCACGGCGGTTTTCTGGGAGATAAGGCAAGCGGAATGAACGTAAGCTGGGCGTCCGACCCCTATTGGGGAGAGAAGGCCGCCGGGATTGCATGGAATCTGGACAAAGCGGGCGGATATAAAGATAAAGAGCAGTATACGATAGGAATTAAGGATACCATTAATACAAATCATAATTCGGTAAATGTAAAGAAAGAAGAGAGCGATTCGTCGGCGACGTTGTATCATACAGGAAGTATATCAAATTACGCCGTATTAATCAGAAGCTATTCGGATGAATTCTATGAAATCCAGAGCGATCCGGTACTGAATTCCGGAAGAACAGCGGTAGATACCGGAACCGGGAATTATAATTTTGAACATAATTACGCGTATATCAGCAAAGACGCCGTGGCGGTTGTATCCGGAGAGGATAACCTGATTGACGAATCTGCCGAGGGAGTTACCTATTCTGTCCATGCCCAGACCTATGGCTGGATGTCCAAACGGATGGACGGGCAGCAGGCGGGAACCATTGGAGAGGCGAAGCGTCTGGAGGCGCTGAAGCTGGAGCTTAGGAATCAGTCGGTGGATGGAGACGTGGAATACCGAACCCATGTGCAGAGCTATGGCTGGATGGAGTGGATGAAGAACGGCGAAGAAGCAGGTACGTCCGGGGAAGCGAAACGGATGGAGGCTGTCCAGATCAGATTAACCGGGGTTATAGCGGAGAAATACGACATTTATTACCGGGTTCACTGTCAGACTTACGGCTGGCTTGACTGGGCAAAGAACGGTGAGAAAGCAGGAAGCTCGGATTATGCCAAACGGATGGAAGCGATTCAGATCAAATTGGTAGCAAAGGGCGGGAATGCGCCCGGCGAAACGGGAACGCCTTATGTGCAGTCTCTGATTAAATGTAAGACTCATGTACAGACCTACGGCTGGCAGGGATGGAAACTGGAAGGCCAGACTTCCGGAACCAGCGGGGAAGCGAAGCGTTTAGAGGCGATTCAGATTGAACTGATGAATCAAGAAGAGGGAATAGACGGCTCTGTTGAGTATCGGACGCACGTACAAACCTACGGCTGGCAGGATTGGAAGAAGGAAGGCGAAGAAGCGGGTACTTCTGGAGAGGCGAAGCGCCTGGAGGCCATTCAGATTAGGCTGACCGGAGCCATGGCAGAAAATTATGACATTTATTATCGCGTTCATGCTCAGACCTACGGCTGGCTTGATTGGGCCAAAAATGGAGAGTATGCCGGTTCGGCCGGCGCTGCGAAACGTCTGGAAGCAATCGAATTGAAACTGGTAAAAAAGGGCGGAGAGGCTCCCGGGGCTACTGACCGGACGTTTGTGCAGCCGATGCTTAAGTATCAGACCCATGTAGAGAGTTATGGATGGCAGGGGTTGGTAGACGGCGGAGCTATCGCCGGTACCCGGAATGAGGCAAAAAGAATGGAAGCTGTCCAGATTCAGCTTTCGGGACAAAAATACACAGGCAGCATAGAATATAAGGTAAGAGTACAGGGAGAAGGCTGGCGTAATTTTGTAAATAACGGGGCGACGGCGGGAACTACCGGACAGAAGAAGGCCATAGAGGCGATTCAGATTCAGCTTTCCGGTCAGATGGAAACGTATTACGATGTTTATTACCGGACTTACTGTCAGACTTATGGATGGCTTGACTGGGCAAAGAACGGTGAGTCGGCTGGAACAGAAGGGTTAAATAAGCGCTTAGAAGCGATTCAGATTGTGTTGGTTGACAAAGGAGAAGAAGCGCCGGGAGGAACAGAAGAACACCTGAAAAAATAAGGATGTAGATCTAAAATAATACAGATAAGGGGAACGATATGATTAAAAAAATGAAGCGTTATGGGGCAGGATTCCTTGCAATTGCCCTGATTATTGGCGGCAGTTTTGCGGATGTATCTGTGAGTTTGGCCGCGGAGATTGAAGAAGCGGAAGAGATTGTGCAGGAAGAAATTTTAACTGGCGATCAAGGTCAAACGCCGGAAGAGACAGTGGAAGACGGACAGGATGTGAAGGAAGAAGCCGCCGGAGAAACGGAAGGGATGCCGGGAGCGTCATATGCGCAGACAGAACCGTCAGATTTGCCGGAGGAAGTATCAAAAGAAAAAGAACCGGACGAGGAAAAAGAACTGAAAGCTAATAGTTTCCGTTATATGGACGGAGAACCTGCAGTAACTACGCAGCGCGCATATTCACGGGCAGTGGCTAATGCGTGGCAGAAAGTAAACGGCCGTTATATCAGCAGCGACGGTTCGGTCATTGTTGGGGCT
>JAAWBZ010000278.1 GCA_022792945.1 Oscillospiraceae bacterium
CGTCAATCGGCGGGTGCATCAGACGCAGGCGGCGCTTCGAGTTCACAGCTTTCAAAAACGTCGTCTGGTCGGACGGTCAATCTCCGGCTCAGATATTTTGAAATATCAAAAGCGTTCTTTTTGAAGGAATCCAGCAGGTATTTATATTGCTGATGTCTGGTAATGTCAAATTTGTCGCTGAAAAACGGCCTTACGCCCTGCACCTGCAAGATGCACTTGCCGCCGTCCATCACCGCCAATTCATCGGTTGACATCAGTTCGTTGCCAATGCTGCCGCGTGTAAAGATGTAGGTGGGAACACCCACCAGTCTGCCCGCGCCGAAGCATACAATCTGGCGCTTTGTCAGGTTGAACGCTACTTTTGTCTTGACTTTGGCAAGGTCTTTGGGTACGGGTACAAAGGGCATTTATCTCACCTCCCTGTCTTTGGTTTTGGCGGCGGGGTTATCGCCGGGGACAGGCTTTGCTGACCGCGCCGGTTTTGAACAGGGAGAAGGACAAAAGCACGGTATAGCCCACGCACTGCCAGATGGCGATGTGGATGTTGTCAGCGCTCCCGATCTGTCCTACCAGTACGGCATAAATCGCAACGCAGATCATAATAAAAATGTCTGCCTCGTTGTTGTCAGTTTGGTATAGCTGTTTATCGGTAGAAACACGGTAAAGACATAAAACCCTCGTTCCCGGTTCGATGCAGGGTGGGATATCTATTCTCCAACCGGTATCTTTATCAAAAAGGGCATTTTTAGAAACATGATTCGGGATAATGCTTGTTTGATTCATATATAGTCCATCCTTTTCCTTGTTATTGAAAAATGACAGACCAGCATATCCCATATGAAGTTGTCAATGTACGGCAGGTACACATATAGGTGTTTCCTTATATATATTATCTCATATTTTGTGGATTCTGTCAAATTTCGCAAAAGAAAAGAGCACCCTTTATAGAGTGCTCGTACAAATAGCATACAGTAGTTATACCTGCTTAGCCAGCCTTTCGGCCTCGTCAAGCTCCAGTCCAATCATGTCGCTGATTTCCTCCAGACTCAGGCCACGGGCAAGCATACGTTTGATAGTCTTGATCTGACTAGCGCGCTGGCCCTGTTCAAAAGCCTCTTTGCGCTCGTCCATCATCTTCATTGCCAGCGTCATGTATTCCATCTCCCTTCCGCTGTCCTCTTTGACCTTGTTGACCGCTTCCTCTATCTGCTGTAAATAGCTTGACTTAGAGATATCGTACCGCTCTCCCCGATAGCTTGCCCGGACGTACCGCAGAAAATCCATTACAGCGGGGTTGCCGTTTTCTTTTGTGAAGTCTGCGTTTAGGATGTAGGCGTGGGAGCCGTCCTTATAGGGGATTTCCGGCGCTCCCTTTATGTGGCTTTCCCGCTCATACACGGCAAGCCCGGCTTTGAAGTAGTCCTCTACGCAGATAAAGATTACGAAGTTATCCGAAAGTTCTTCATAATCGGCGTTCATTTCCAGGCTGCGCCGGTCGATTCCGCTTGCATAATAGCGTATGCGCTTTTCCAGCTTGCGGTGCAGGCGGATCTGGACTTCTACATCATACTTAGTGTTATGTTCATCCTCCAAATACACGTCCAGCCGTATCCCGTGGGCGTCGTAGGTGTCCTTTAGGTCTTTTTGCTTGTCAATGGCTACCACCCGCTGGATTTTCTTTTCAAGCAGGGTTTCCAGAAAAGGCTTGATGTTCTCCGGCTGGCGCATGACCTCCGAGAACATGAAATCATCCACAAGGCTTAAATCCTTAAACGGCTTGATGGGCATGGGGATCACTTCCTTCATTTATAATATACATCTTTTGGCGGTAACTTGCAAGTGGTTTTATCGCTTCCTCTGTTATGAAATGGCTGGCAGATTCTCACAATCGGGAGTATGGTCTCAAAGGTCAATACCCGTTTCTTGTTGACAATCAGTAAGTGGAGTGCATCGAATTCTTTAGCTGTTAATTCTATCTCCTGACTGCCGACACACACCGTTCTTTCTTCCAGGCAAAAATACAGATCACCTTCCC
>JAAWBZ010000164.1 GCA_022792945.1 Oscillospiraceae bacterium
CTGCAATCTCGCTGTCTACGCTTAGCAGACAGCATCTCTGCTGTCCACCCAAGACTCGCTTGGTGCGGTATAGCTTGTACCTTACACCGTAGGACTTTCACCCACCGAATTCCAAGCCCTTAGCTGGGCGCACCCTATAAATACAAAACGAAATAATATCATCAGATATGCACTTTTATTAAGTCCTTTATATACAGTATCTATATATTTGTCAGAAGTATCAAAAATAATTTGTAAAAGTCCAGTCCCTCGGCCACTGATAATTTTGCTTGAGAGTAAATAGTCTAATATAATTGGTGCCTCTAACACAAAAGTTACAATTAAAATTATAGAAAATATTCGAAACACTTTTTTTCTTCGATTATTTGATATATGTTTATCAAAAAAGTAATAAATAATTGGAAGAAGCCCAATATAAAAGGTCTTATGAAATATACAGGCAACCCCTAAACTTAGAATTGTTTTTATATATTTATGCTTATATATGAGAAAAATGGAAAGTATCATAAAAGCCACAGCTATTGATTGTCTGGAAATATTAAGTGATGTATTATAAAACATCATATAATATACAAACAGGACTACCCATGCTGGAGCTTTATCTCTATAATAAAATGAAATTATGTAAATTGGAAATATTGCAAATAATTCATAAATAAAAAGCAGCACACTGAATGAACCAAATAATTTTGAAACCATTCGGTTTAATAGTACAAAGGGATAAGAAAGACCATCAATCACTCCCCAATACTGATATGCTGTATCTATAGATGCAGATTTTTGTATACTTGTGAATATTTCATAATAATTATGAGTATCTGTTCCAACACTAATATTTCTGCTGCTGGCTAAAATGCATGGTATTAAGATAGCTGTTGCAGAATATAGAACAAATTTCATCTTATTTTTCTTTTCATATGATTGATCTGCAAGGGCTGTAAAAAAGCATGAAACAAAAAAAATAATCATATATGTTGCTGCTGACAACAGTTTTTGCAATTCTTCTCCATACATTGATTATCTCCATTCTAATCCGTCATATTTAGAATACTATTAATATGTAAACAAACCCCATACAAATTTGTATGAAACATCATTAAAGTAGCTGCTATTTTTCGTTGTTTGCTAATATATTTATTTTTTATGATTCTTTTATAATTTTTTTTAATCAAATTCTCAAGTCTTTTTCTCGTTTCTGGATATTCTTTTAATGAAAATAATAATTTTTCATATGTAACAAAGTATGACCATAGTAGTTTAAATTCTCCAAGTTCATACAATTCCTGGAATCTTTCTTTTACAATTTTATAAGAATTTTCTCCCGCTTCTATAAGTTGAAGTGTACGTAATGAAAATTCATTTACAGTACTTCCTTCTCTTATTACATAATAATATTCTTTCTGATTTATCTTTACTATTTTTCTACATCTTTCTAACAGGTTGATAATGATATATTCGTCTTCATAAATACGGCCTTCCGGGAAACGTATATCATCAAATATTTTTTTTGCAAATAGTTTATTCCACGGATATACTGGGAAATAATCGTTTCCTCTTAGTGCTAAACCTATCGCTTCTTTTATTTCATATATTTTTATATTTTCATCTTCTTGTTTTTGATGCACACATTGACCATTTTTCACAGTATAGTACTCACACATAGACATATCCGCACTATACTTTTTAATGGCTTTATGAAGATTCTCGTACATGTCCTGATTTATATAATCATCTGAATCGACAAATCCTATATATTCGCCTGTCGCATGGAGAATCCCTAAGTTTCTGGCAGCACTTTGACCTCTATTCGCTGTATGATATACAGTGACATTCGAATACATTGTACTTATGTCATTACAAATATTGCCACTGTTATCTTTTGAACCATCATCTATAAGAATTATCTCTATATTGTCATATGTTTGTTTTAATATTGAATCCACGCATTTTATAAGCGTATCTTCGGTATTATAAACAGGTACGATGACTGATATTTTTTCCATATAACTACACCTTTAAGTATATTTTTGTATTCATCTGCAACAAGAAATTATATTGCGTATTTTTTTAGCTATTCTCCCCACAGTATTTTTATCGTGTGTTTGATACCCTCTTCAAGGGAAAATATTTCCTTCCATCCTAATTCTTCCAATTTCTTTGTATTAAGTATTTGCCTCTTTATTGGTGTTTGATCTTCAATATCCAACTCCGATGGCTCCTCAAAAATCACTTCACATTTTACTACATCAGCGACAATCCCGGCAAACTCAGCAATCGTACATATTGCTTTTGAATTTGCGACATTATAGGCCTCACAACTTTTTCCATTAATTAAAATTGTCAGCATAGCCGATACACAATCAACAATATAGTTATATGAACGTATTTGCGTACCTCTGCTTTTTAATACAATATCTTTCCCATCTAGTCCATTTCTAATAAACTGTGCATTAGCCCGGTTATCATTTTCGCTGATTCCCGGCCCATATGTATGGCATGGTCTGGCAATAAGAGTGATCAATCCATATTGTTTTGTATATGATACACAAAGAGTTTCTGCCGCTCTTTTACTATTTGGATAGCATGATCTGGCAGATACCGGATCAACATATCCACTATAATCCTCTGTAAAGGAGTACTTGTCTAGAACACTTTGCCCATATACTTCTCCTGATGATACATAAAGAAATTTCTTTGTTCTATGTGATCTTCCGTATTCCAATAAAGCATAAGTCCCCAATACATTTCCAATGATCGTTCCTACCGGATTTCTTGAAAAAGCTCTGGGAAATGCATTTCCAGCCGCATGAATTATATATTCTGGGCAAACATCAAATACAATTTGTTTATCCAAATCGTATGGTAAAAAGAATAATCCTTTCTTTTCACCAAATTTTTCCCGCATCCGCATTATATTTCTTCCTGCCGCATAAACAACTATCTTTGCATCAGCTTCGGCATTATATTGTAATAATGTATCCACAATAAAAGAGCCTATAGTTCCTGTTGCTCCAGTGATAAGAATTGATGTATTTTTTAATTTTTCAATATTAATTACCTGATTTATTGTATTTTTTAGGTCATCGACATATGTTTTACTCAGATATAATTTATCCATAATAAAAGGCAATCCTTCATTTTAACCACTCTGTTCTCTTTGCTGCCAGTAAAGCTTTAAATATATCAATATCTTCTATCGTGGTCAATTTTATGTTCTTTTCTGATCCAATAGAAAAGTATACTTGTTTACCCATTTCAATCATCAATGTACAAGATGCAACCGAATTTGTTATTCCCGCCTGCAATGCTTCCCTGTGAAGATTGCATATCTGCCCTATATGAAATCCTTGTGGTGTTTGTGTTCTTTTTAATTGATCACGAGGATAACTACCTGCTGATACTACACCATCATTCGTTTTTACCATAGCTTCCGCGCATGGAATAACAGTTATTGCATTTCCATATTTAGCAGTTATCCGTATACAGTCAGAAATTATTTCTGCTGATACCATTGGTCTTATTGCATCGTGGATCAGCACAATATCATCTGAATTAAAATACTTTTCAATTTCGTAAACTCCATTCCTTATAGAATCCTGCCCGTTTTGCCCTCCCGGTACAATATGCTGCAATTTGGTAATATTAAACTGCTTTGCATAGGCACATAATACGTTTTCCCATCCTTCAATACATACTACAGCGATCACATCTATCTCCGGATGATTCTGAAACGCCTCTAATGTATATATAATGACCGGCTTTTCATTAACTGTTAAAAATTGCTTTGGGATATCCTGATTCATGCGATTTCCCAAACCGCCCGCAATAATAAGTGCAATAACCATTTTTCACCTCACAGATTTTTCGTTATCATTAGAAAATTTTATGTCATAAATAAAATGCTGCTCACGTTTATCTTCTGCTGGTATCGTTTTGTAATCACCATAAAGGTTCGATAAATAGTCATCTGGATTACCTGGCAGATTTACAACTATACCTTCAAACATTCCATGTGAGATCGGAAGAAAGGTATTCCTCGGTCGAATCTCGCCAAAATAATGTCCTCTGCCTGTCGGGATTCCCATTAAATTGGTACGTTTATTATACTGGCACGCTTTTTCCACAATGTTAAACCACTTTTGTTCTTCAATAAATGAAAAAAGTCGTCCTAGTTTCATTTTACGTTTATAATATTTTTCCCCCTCTTTTGTCTGATACATATATCTTTTAAGCAAATTACTATTCTCTTGATATGTAGCTGCATTACTTGCCATAAACATCAGTGCAGAACACCAGCATCCTTTTATTATTCTGCGAATGTATCCTGAAGGAATATTTTCAATAATAAATAAATCAATCTTAATCCCACTATTTGGATCACTATTTTCAACTTCAAGAAATACTGTATCTTTCACAAAAATCTGCGGGAATCTGTTTCGTGCATTGCCCTTATAGTTGGGCGCTACCAGGAAATATTTATCACCCAATTCCTTTTCAAATACCCTTTTTAAAATATTGTAGTCAGCTCTTGTCATCGCAATATCAAGATCATCATCCCAAGGGATAAATCCCTGATGACGAACTGCACCAAGTACAGAACCTCCTATAAGCATCACCGTAAGGTTATATTTTTCACATACCCTGGTCATGTCTGTTAATCCCTGCAAAAAAACTTTTCTCAGTTTTTTTATTTCATCCTCAGTGAGTACTCTTAATCCAGAATATTTCGGCATGGAATTAAGAACCTTTTTATAAGACTTTATCATTAATCCTCTTCCTCATGCTTTGTTTTTACTTTTTTCTAGCAAATACCCGAAAAAAAATTCCTCTTAACTTATTTGGCATCATGACCTGTACAATAAATCGCTCGACTATATTTATTAAAAATCTGATTTTTGTAATCATTTTTTTGTGTAACATATATTTTTGTAATCGCGCTTCACTTCTAAAATATTGCATACCTCCACGCCGATTATACATTTCATCTCCAACTCGCACATGTACCAGATTTCTATTTATATTTCTAAACTTCTTTCCTGCCAGGTACATACGTATCCATAAATAGTAGTCTTCTTCGCAATACCAATCCAGGTAACCACCTGCCTCAGCTACGTCTTCGCGCTTAAACATGACTGTCATTTGATTCATTGGACATCGTTTTTTCATATATTTCTTTATCTGAGAATCCGTCGTTGGCACAATCCTTTTTCCAACACAATGTTTAGAATCTCCTATAAATTCCTCTATATTTCCTCCAACTACAGAGGTTTCCGGATATTTCTTAAAATATCTGATTTGCCATTCAAATCTTTCTGATACAGCTAGATCATCTGCATCCATAATGGCTACAAACTCATTGGTACATTTATTCAAACCGATTCTTCTTGCTTCTCCATGTCCAACGTTCTTTTCTAATGGGATGATCGTAAAATTGATATTTTTTTCTTTCAATTCAGAAATATATTTTTTTATGACTGCTTTTGTAGCTTCTGGAATCATACCATCGATTACAAGTACAATTTCATCCGGCTTTAACGTCTGATCAATCACACTTTTTAATGCCTCATCGAAATACTCTGGATCATCCTTTCCATATACACACATTGACACAGAAAACTTTATTTTATCCATACTGTTCCTTCTTATATCTCGGTACTCAACTGTTGCGCTTCTTTTTGCTTTTTATCGTATATCTCTTTGCTGATCCGATTATTCTTCAAAAGATAATCCCCATAATCGGTTGCTGTAGCAATTCCATCTTCTGTGATTCCTTCTCTGTCTATTAAGGCTTTCTTCACGGTCTTTAAAATGATCATAAGATCTCCGCGAAAGGTAATCTTTTTCATGTATTGTAAATCGTATTCCAGTTTTTCTTCCCATCCAATACTGTTTCTGCCGCTGATCTGCGCCAGGCCAGTCAGTCCCGGCATAACATCATGCCTTTGCCTATATCGATCGCTCATAAACACCATATCTCGAATAAGCTGGGGTCTTGGTCCTACGATACTGAGGTTTCCCACTAGTATATCAAATAGTTCCGGCAATTCATCCAAACTGCTGTTTCGCAGTCTTTTCCCAAAGCTTGTTAATCTCATATCATCCGGCAAAAGTTCACCATCTTCTCCTCGTTCATCCGTCATACTCCGAAATTTATGAAGCCTAAATATTTTCTCGTCTTTCCCTGGACGTTTTTGCGAAAAAATAACCGGTGACCCCAATTTTATTCGAACTAGAATAGCCACCACAAGCAAAATTGGCCATAGAACTATGATCGCTGCTAATGAAAGTACAAAATCCAGCATCCGTTTAAAATATTGTTCATATATTCCATAAGGCATATGAAAATAATCACATTCTCTTTCCAGATTTTTTCCTTTTTCTCTGCCTTCCACATTCATTGGAAACACCTATGAATAATCTCTATAATTATTTTCTGCTGTTCTTCTGTCATTTTGTTATCAGACGGAAGGCAAAGTCCCCGCTCGAAAATATCTGCTCCAATATCTTCACTGCTATTATGCTGATACATGCTTGAACATCCCCTTCCACTGCCATTTTTTGTTATAAACGAATTATTTCTATATATGGGCTGGAGATGCATGGGTTTCCATATAGGTCTTCCTTCTGCATGAAAGTTCTTCAAAGCGTCTAATATTTCAGTTGGACAGGATTTTCCTCTCTCGCTTCTATAAGTAGCTCCACATTCTGATCTCTGAGTTTCACACATTGCTTCCTTATTAATCGTCATACAACTTAACCAGAAGTTCGGACTGCTGTTTTCAACATCCCAAGGATTCATTTGTATCGGCAAATCCTCCAAGCCTTTTTTGTACCGCTTGTAAATCCTTTTTTTTTCTTCAATATGTATCTTTAAATATTTCCACTGACCACGAACCACACCGGCAACCACATTGCTTATTCTATAGTTGTAGCCAATTTCCTCATGCTGGTACCATGGAGCTGCTTCCCGACTCTGAGTGCTCCACTTTCTAGCTTTATTTGCACTATACTCATCATTAACTAAAAGCATCCCGCCATTACTGCCAGTTATAATTTTATTTCCATTAAAACTAATAACACCATAGTCCCCTATATTCCCTGTCTGTTTCCCTTTATATATTGCTCCAAGGCTTTCTGCCGCATCTTCAATGAGTAAAGCATCATGAGCCTTGCATATGGACCGAATCGCATCTGCTTTTGCCGGCGTACCATAGAGATGCGTAAGTATCACTATTTTCACGTCTGGGAAAAGTCGGAATGCTTCCCTCAAAGCCTCCGGACACATATTCCATGTATCATATTCCGTATCAATAAATATTGGTTCGCCCCCTCATAAACAACTGGATTCACAGTTGCATCGAAGGTCATATCAGAGCAGAAAACACGTTTTCCAAATAACGATCCGCCGCTTCCTAATCCATATGGTGTAGATATTCCACTGCTGCTTCTATATATTTTTTCCGCTGCCAGTTTTACAGCCAGATGCAACGCAGCTGTACCGCAGGATAAAGCGACTGCTTTTTTTACACCTATGTATTCTGCTATTACACTCTCCAGCTCATCAATATTTTCTCCCACAGTACTCATCCAATTGGTATCATATGCCTGGGTCATATATTTTAGTTCCTCACCATGCATAGTAGGTGAAGATAACCATACCTTCCTTTCAAATGGTTCTATTCCATTGAAACGTGAATCAAGGATAAAATCCATAATATATCTGTTCCTCACTGTTTTATAGTCCTCAAAAGGGCATGCTTTGCCACACAAGAATAACACTCAGCTCTTCTCCGTAATTTCCAGCCCCACTCCCACCAACTTTTCCTGATCATCCAGCTTCATGCTGAGAAATCCTTTTCGTTTATGTCGGTCAATCTTCTTAATCCTGGATTCCATTCCGGTGAGTACCCCGGATCTTACTTTCAGAGTTCCATTCTCAATCACACCATAAGACATCCCAATCTCATCTTTTCCATTAGTCAGCCTGATCAGAAGCTCTTCCTCTTCCTGCCTAATCGGACAAAAGCTGTTTCCAGCTCCGAGAAGCCTCATAAATTCCGTCATCCTGCCGAGTGTTTCCGAAGCAGGTTCCGGATCCTCTGTCACAAGAAACATATATCCAGGCAGAAGCCGTTCCTTTTCTTCATGCCACTCGCCCAGGTATTTTTTCTTTTTTACGTAATACAGTATCTTGCAGTCCTCATATGAATCATTAGGCAGCATCTTCTCAACACGCTGCCGCATAGGTTCTTCTTGCCCTGTCTTGGTCTGTATCACATACCACATTTCCACCAGCTCCTTTTTTCTGTACCGCTGAAACCCTTGTAAATCCAGCATTTTGGGGCTTTACAGGTAGGGAAAATACCATGGTTTTTTCCCCAAAAGGACTTGAATTTTTTTTGGCGATATGCTAATATGTTTTTCGGTAATTTAATGAAAATAGTATTTGATTTTGTTTATTTTAAGCGAATTTGAAAGAATATTAGAGAAATTTATTGAATTTGTTTGACTTTTTAGGCATGATAAAAAATGGGGAAAAAACCATGGTTTTTTCCCCACTCATTGGCAGAAAATGCTGGGAAAAATTTTCCCGGCGGAATAATCCTTTTAAATCAATAGGTTTATTGTAAATGAAGAGATTCTAAGATATGACTGGTTGTTGAGTGTAAGACTCTAAAACATCGTCCAACATTTTGAGAAACTGGAAATGAACATTACATAATCCGGCTAAATCTGTATGAAAAAAATCTATAAAAAGAGTGAGGATATTTGAAAATGTGAAAAATAAGTTGTCTAAATATTCCTTGAACTGCTTGATTTACAGCTTTGAAAGGTGAAATTTTTTCGCACTAAAAAAGCGCATAAATACTGGTGTTGGAAGCGTTTCATGGTAAAATAGAAAAAAGCTTTTCGCAAAGGAGTGTTTCTATGACAAGACCTGAACGCAGAAGACAGAAGAAAAAATATGAGAAGGCTTTTGCCGCATTCTGCAAGATTACAAAACAGTATTTCCCAGAGTTTATCCAATGGCTGCAGGAATTAAAAGATCCCAGAAAATTTTGGACTTATGAAGTAGAAGTCATGTTGATGACAGTCATTATGAAAAACATCTGTAACATCACGTCCATGCAGAAAATGACCGATGAATTTTTAAAAGAGGAGTGTGTAGAGAATCTGTGCCGGATCCTGCATGTGGAACCTCATGATTTCCTGCCCCACTATGTGACAATTAATAAGTTTCTTTCCCGGCTGAATATTAAGGAATTGGAGTGTTTGAGAAAAAATATGATCCGCGCTCTAATAAGGAGGCGGAAATTTGAAGACGCAAAATTTCTGGGAAAATATTGGCTGGTCATTTTTGACGCTACGGGTTTGTTCCATTTTCCGCAAAGACATTGTCCCCACTGCCTGAAAAAGGTGATCAATAAAGGGACAAAGGAAGAAAAAGAAATCTATTACCATCATGTGCTGGAGACAAAACTGGTTCTTGGAAACGGCTTAGTAATCAGTATGGGGACAGAGTTTATAGAGAACGAGGATGAAAATGTCAGTAAAAATGATTGCGAGACGAAGGCATTTAAAAGACTTTCCGAGAGACTGAAAAAAGAGTATCCGCGCCTTGAGATCTGTGTATTAGCTGACAGTCTGTATGCATCCGAACCCGTTTTTGAAAGATGCCTGAAGAAAAATAAATGGCATATCCTGCTAAGGTATAAAGAAGGGAGGGGCTGTTGCACTAATATAGTGCTTCAGTCCTATTTTTAATGAAAAATTTTCTTTATCTACATACAAGAAAGTGCCTACGGCACATCAACTCCCCTAGCCCCTCATTCATGAGGGGAATTAGGGGGTTCCATTTTTTCCCATTCTAGTTCATAATAGTCTCATGAACATACTAAAGAAAATATTCACAGAGCATTTTGAAGAA
>JAAWBZ010000082.1 GCA_022792945.1 Oscillospiraceae bacterium
AGCAACGGCATCCGTGGCGCGGTTTTTGCCCCGCCGCGCAGACATACGCTGGTTTTTTATGAACAACATACAAAAAATCCCCGCCAAACGCACCCAATCCAAGCCCCGGACGATATTTACGATGGAGGAAGTCGCTCTCCCGCTCCGGCTCCCGGATACCTCAACAAGTACTTTCGGAAATTCTGCAATAAGATTATCATTTGGATTGTATATCATTCCACAGAAGTCAACATAAGCAGTGTCGCCAGATGAGCTGTTGACATACCACCCATAGTCAACTATTTCTAATGGCTTTTCTGAAGAACTTTGATTGCCCACAACAAACGAGGATGTTCCATTTTGAGAAGACGTAGGCGCAGAATCAGATGCACCGTTCAAATCGGAAGTATCTACGTTCTCAGTTGACGAATCGGGCTCAGATGAAATGGTGTTATCACCTATTACAGCATTATCGACTTTTTCATACTGAATAGCCCAGGAGCCCAATGTGCTTTCTGTTGCAGTTGCTCTTACAACGAGTATGTCTCCTTCTTTAACATCAGGATTTCTGGCCGACACAAAATTGAGGTGTTCGCCTGTCCAAAATTATAACCGAGAACAGAGTTTGGGTGCACTTCTTTCGCGACAAATTCTACAATCTTTCCCTCCAGATTTTCACCATTGTTCAAAGCAGTCTCGCCGGTTGGATTAGCGCTGTATTGCTTCATATTCAGACCGTATTACTCCCGCAGCAGCTTCACATACCGGGATAGCGTCCGTTCGCGCACCGCCTCTGTGGCAAAAATCGGTATCCTTTCAGCGGCGGAATTTGCTGCACTTTATCTTACCATTTATACTTCCTTCCGGTTCTTCCGGGAGCTGGCGCAGGAGCGGCAGATTTTGCTGTTCACCTGCCAGCGCCGCGAACAGGCCTGGCGGGACGCACGGAAATAAACAGGAAGCACCGGCCTTGCGGAAAGGCCGGTGCTTTTTGCCCTATTGCGCCACCTCCAGCAGCTTTTGGCTGATGCGGAGGGTGACCTCCAGATAGTATGCAGCCTCCTCGTCGTTCATTTCCTCTTCTCCCAGCGCGTCCAGCTTTTCCGACATGTCCAGATATTGGTTCATGAAGTCCAAATAATCGGTCAGCATCGCGGCGGAATTGCCGGATTCCTTGTATTTCTGCATAAACTCGGCATAGGAGTCGAAAAAGGCCTCGTAACTGTCCAGCAGTTCCTTAAATTCCGGACGGATGCCGGCTGCAGGCGTATCCTCTGGGGCCGGCTCCGGCTCCGGCTCGGACACTTCTTCCGGCTCTGTTTCCGGCGCTTCCTCTGGGGGCTCCGCCGGCTTTTCCGGCTGGTTCCGTACCCACTCCGGCTCGGGCGTGGCGTTGGGGTTGAAGGTAGCCACGGGCGTTTCCTTCTTCTCTTCAGTCGCGGGACGCCGCTCCGGCTCCGGCGCTGGTTTTGTCTCCGGCTCCTTACCGCAGGCCGTTAGCGCATATGCGATAGACAAGGCCAGCAGCATACTTGTGATTCTTTTCATATGTTCGTTCCTCTCTTCTGAATTTCGCTACCCTCACCGCAGTTACTAATAGCATTACACTTATATAGTATAATGCTGATACATTGTGTTTTTCAATGGCGCTTTTACCTAAACTAATGGTGGAGGCGGTATGGATGAAGGAAAAGAAGGAAATCAACATTCAAATTGGCGAACAAGTGCGGCGGGCGCGGGAACAGGCGCGACTGACGCAGGAGCAGCTGGCCGAGTGCATTGAGGTGTCACCGCAGTATATTTCGGACCTGGAGCGCGGCGTCGTCGGCATCTCGCTCCCGACGCTCAAGCGCCTGTGCACCAACCTGTGCATCTCCAGCGACCAGATCCTGTTCGGGGAGCGGCCTGTCAACGACAGCCACGCGCTGCTGGAGAAATGCCGGCTGCTCCCGGAAAAGCAATTCGCCATTTTATCAGATATCATCAACAAATTTATTGAGGCCATGAACATCAAGTAGCGAATCCAACAGGAGAGGCCGGGGTTACAGAATGATTTCTTACTACAGACTGCGGCGCACGATGAGGGAGCGGGGCGTCACGCAGTACGCACAAATCAAAACCCACCGGGTCAGCCCCGCGCAGATTACACGGATGAAGCGGAACGGGAGCGTCAGCACCCACACCATTGAAATGTTCTGCAAAATCCTGCGCTGCCGGGTGGAGGTCATCATGGAGTATATCCCCGACGGGGACAGCGCACAAAAAGAGACGCGGTCATAGCCGCGCCGCTTTTTTGGCCAAAGCCGCCGGCGCACCTTTACAATCCCCTGCCGGTTCCTGTATAATCATATCGAAAACGGAAACCAAACGGGGAAAGGATACGCATAATGGACAAAACAAGAGGCTTTGCCGCCCGGTCGGGGCTGGTCTTTGGTATGGCGGCCTTCGGCATGGGGGGCTTTTGGCGCGTGCCCGACTTGGCCGGCGGCAGCGGCGGGACGTTTTTGCTGCTCTACCTAATTATGATGCTGCTGGCGGGCGCGCCGGGGCTTTTGCTGGAGCTGACGCTGGGTCGCAGCGCGCGCCTCGCACCCGTCTCCGGCATGCAGCGGCTGGAGCGCACCCGGCCCACCCCCTGGTCCGCCATCGGCGTTCTGGGCATTCTGGCCGGTTTCCTCATTGCCGGTGCCGGCGCCTGTGTCAGCAGCGGCGCGCTGGTCTGCCTGGTCAGGACTGCCTCCGGTTCCCTGGCGGACTCAGACCCGGAGGCCATGGCGGCGGCGTTTGGCGGGCCCCTCACCCTGGCGTTCGCGCTGGCGGCGGCAGCGCTCCTGTGGCTGTGCCTCCACGCGGGTGTGCGGAAGGGCGTGGAGCGGCTTGGCCGCATTTTGGTGCCCACGCTGCTGGTCCTTTTGCTGGGACTGACAGTCTGCGTCTGTACACAGCCCGGGATGGCGGCGCGCCTGGGGGCCTGTCTGCTCCCGCAGCTCTCCGCCGTGAACGCCGATACCGCCGCGGCAGCTGCGGCGGAGGCCCTGCGTACCTTGGGCGTGGGGGCGTGCTGGGCGTTCGCCGTCGGCGGCTGCGCCCACCCCGGCGGCAGCTTGCCCCGGTCCGTCCTGCAGATCACAGCGCTGCAAGCAGCGGCCGCGGTGCTGGGCACGGTCCTCTGCGGCCCGGTGCTGGGGGCCGCCGGGATCGGGAGCGCCGCCGGTCCGGCGGTGCTGCTCACCCTGGCGCGGCAGCTGACCGCGATGGGGGTTTTGGGCCGGGTGGTGGGAGCGCTGCTCCTGCTGTGCGCGGCGCTGGCGAGTTTTTTGACGGCCCTGTGCGCCGCTGAGGCGCTGGCGGCCAGCCTGACCGATGCCGGGTGCTCCCGCCGGTGGGCGTGCATCGCGGTGACGGCGGCGCTGCTGCCGTTCGGGCTCCTGGTCTCGTCTGCGCTGGGCGGCGGCGGGGCGGGACGGTTCCATGTGCTGGGGATGGGCCTGTTCGACTTCTGCGGCTTTCTGGCCGCGGTCCTGATGTGCCTGGGGGCGTTGGGGATGGCGCTGTACATCACGGTCCGCTGGGGCTTCCGGAAGTTCCGGCGCGAGGCCAACGAGGGCGCGGCGGCCCGCCTGCGGGTACAGCCGTGGATGATGCCCTATTTCTGCGGCGTCTTTCCCCTGCTGATGCTGGCGCTTCTGATCCTGCTGATCGGCGGCTGCTTTTGAGCAGGCCGGCGAAATACAAAGCGGCGCGGCGGTTCCTCTTATGGACCGCCGCGCCGTGTTTTTCAAAATTCCTTTTTTCGGTAAATCGCGCAGCTGGCGGCGAAGCCGGCCAGCAAAATCAGGATGCCTGCCGCCAAGGCCAGAAGCGGCAGCAGGAAGCCGCGTTCCAGCAGCTTCTCCAGGAACACCAGCACGTCCTTGACTGCGTCATACCCCCGCAGCAGGTACACCCCGGCGCAGACCAGCATGAACAGCACCAGAAACGCGTTTCGCGCCTTGTCCGCGCCCCACTGATACGCCGCCGGCAGCAGCAGCCCCACACTGGCCAGGGCCAGGCCGGCGATCAGGGGGATGGTGAAGCACAGATCGTCCGTGGACTGCCGGTTGAGGACGCCGTACACTCCGCTGACCGCCAGGCCGAACGCCACACCGACGGCCGTCATCACCACCGCCGTGAGGTACCGCGCCCCCACCACCTGCCCCGCCGACACCGGCAGCGTTCTGGCGTAGCGATGCCAGCCGGACGCCTCGTCCAGGCTGAAGGCGCTGAGGCTGTAAAAGCTCATGAGCCAGATGATGAAGTAGACCAGGAACGTGACCTCCATCATCAGCACCATCACCGTGTAGAGTACAAACACGATCAGCAGGTTTTTCAGATACATCTGCTTCAGGGCGAACAGATCCTTTTTTAAAAGTCCGATCATGCCTCATTTCCTCCTCCATAGAACTGCATCATCTCGTCCAGGCGCACCGGGTCCACCACAGCCCCGGGCAGGGCGCGGCGGACCGCCGCGGGGTCCCGCACCAGGGCGGCGGCTCCGAAGGGGCCGTCCTTCCGCGCCAGAATCTGCCGGGCCGGCAGACGCGCGAGGTCCTGCGCCGCGCAGCGCACCACCGCCACCCCCTCCAGCAGCGCGTCCTTGTCCTCCTGGAACAAAAGCCGCCCCTGGTGGATGTAGGCGATCTGGTCGGCGATGCGCTCCAGGTCCGTGGTGATGTGGGTGGAGAGCAGCACGGCACAGCGCTCGTCCTGGATGAACTCCAGAAAAAGGTCCAGCATCTCGCCGCGGACCACCGGGTCCAGGCCGCTGGTGGCCTCGTCCAGCACCAGGAGCCTCGGGCGGCGGGCCAGGGCCGTGGCCAGGCCCAGCTTCATGCGCATGCCGCGGCTGAACTCCCGCACGGGCTTGCGCAGGTCCAGGCCGAAGCGGCCGCAGTACGATTGGAACCGCGCGCCGTCCCACCCGGGGCAGATGCCGGCCATGGACCGCTCGATCTGCCGGGGCGAGAGGCCGCCGGGGAAGTAGCTGTCCTCAAACACCGCCGCCGCCTCCGCCCGGGCCTGGGGGTCCCGGGGGGCGCGGCCCAGAAGGCGGAGTTCGCCGCCATCGGGACGGATGACGTTCAAAATAGCCTTGATGGTGGTGGTCTTGCCGGCGCCGTTCTCGCCGATGAGGCCCACAATGGTCCCCGCCGGGACCGTCAGGTCCACATGGTCCAGGAAAAAGCCGTTATAGCGCTTGCAAAGGCCCCGGACCTCAATCAGATTTTCCATGGTCTCCCTCCATAAGCAGTGAAAGCGTTTCGGCGACCTCCCCATCGCTGATGCCCCCGGTCCGGGCGGCGTCCAGCGCCTGCTGGAGGCAGGCCTCCACCCGGCGGAGGGTCTCCTCCCGGTGGAGCTCCGGGTCCTGCGGCGCGACAAAGCTGCCGCGGCCGGGGAGCGTGGCGATGAAGCCGTCGCGCTCCAGCTCCTCGTAGGCCCGCTTGGTGGTGATGACGCTGATGCGCAGCTCCTTGGCCAGCAGGCGGATGCTGGGCAGCGCGTCGCCCTCGCACAGCGCGCCGGAGAGGATCTTGGCCTTGATCTGTCCGGCGATCTGGGCGTAAATGGGTTGGCCGCCGGTGTTGCTGATGTAGATCTCCATCATTGACACCTCATGGTTGATTTGCCGGACTGTACATACCCGACATGAACAGTATATACGCCATATGCACAGTTGTCAAGGCCCCGGCGGAATTTTTTCCGCTTTTACGCGTTTCATATTCTTTCCAGAGGAAACCTTAACTTTTTTCGGGGATGGTCGATATACCTAATGAAGTTTTCAGCGTATTCCAGCAGATAAGGAAGTGAGATATCGTGATGACACCTACCGGTCCCAGCGGGATCTCTCCGCTGCGTTTGTCTAACACATATCCGTTGAATATGGACCGCGAGGCCGTCGCGCAGCCGGCGCCTGCGCGTAATCAGTATGACTCCGTCACCCTCTCCGGTGCCGGCGCAGGCCGCTCCAGATTCCATATGGAGCTGGTCAGCCGCCTGTCTCACGAGGTCCGCACCGCCACCACCACAGGCGACATCCAGGCGCTGCGCCAGGCTGTCGCCGCGGGCGAGTATGCGCCGGATCCCATGGCCATCGCCCGGCGGATGCTTTTCTTGACGGAGGATGCTTAAATCATGGAAAACGGTTATGTAGATTATCTGGCATTGCTGGATCATTTGTCCGACCATCTTGAGCGGCTGGCGGAGCTGGCCAGGAACAAGATGGACGCGGTACGGCGGGACGACCTGGTGGCCCTGGACCAGGTGCTCAACCAGGAGCAGGCCATGGCCCTGGCCATGCGCGGGCTGGAGCAGAAGCGGCTCAAGCTTCTCAAGGAGCTGGGCTGGAACGATCTGCCCCTGCGGGACGTGCCCGACCACTATCCCAGCGAGCTGCGCCTGCGGGCCAAGGAGGCCGTGCAGGAGCTGCAGCGGGATTATCAGGTCTATCAGGGCGCGGCGGAGGCCGCGCGCCACACGCTGGAGATCAACCTCCACGAGATCGAAAAGGTGGTCGCGGGCTCCGGCGGCGTCCAGGCCGCGGGGCCTGGCTACCGGCCCCGTGAGGTCGAACCGCCCGCTGCCATGCGGACGGATATCCGCGCGTGACACACTGAGTACAAGGAGTAATGTCTTATGGCTATGGTCAGCACCTTCGGCGCTTTCACCACCGCCCGCCTCGGCATCTACGCGGCCCAGCAGGGCCTGAGCGTGACGGGCAACAATATTTCCAATATCAACACCCCCGGCTACACCCGGCAGAAGCTGGATCAGGTGAGCCTGTATAACAAGGGTTCCGACCGCTACGTCACCGCCTACGGCGCGGCGCGCATCGGCAACGGTGCGCTGGTCACCGGCGTGAGCCAGCTGCGCGACCCGTTCCTGGACATCCGCTACCGCACAGAGGCGGCCCGGGTGGGCTACACCGACGAGACGGTCTACGGCCTTCAGCAGATTGCCGACATCATCGACGAGGTGGGCAAGGGCGACGACGAGCACGGCATTCTGGAGGCCGCGCTGAGCGAATTCCGCACGCGGCTGAACAACCTGGTTACCAATGCAGGTGAGAACTCCTTCGACACCCAGGTCCGCACCGCAGCCAGCTCGCTGGTCCGCCTGTTCAACTCCTACGCCGACCAGCTGAGCAAGCTGGAGAGCAACACCCAAAAGAAGCTGAGCCAGGATGTGGACGCTGTCAACAAAATCCTCTCCAACATCCGCGACCTCAACGACGCCATCCGCAAGAGCGACATCCACGGCGACAAGGCCCTGGAGCAGCGCGATGAGCGCAACCGTCTCATTGATGAGCTGGCCCAGTATATCAAGATCGACGCCAGCTACTCCATGGAGGATATTGGCGGCGGCGTCATGGTGGAAAAGCTGACCATCGCGCTGGACGGCGCCAACAGCGAGTTTGACAAGGACAACACCGATATGACCGTACTCATCGACGGCGTGTACGGCTCGCAGCTCACCGTGGACGGCAAGGAGGAAACCGCGGGCGGCGATCCGGTGGAGTTCCCCTACCAGTTCCATGTGAGCGCCCTGACCGACAAGCACGGCAAGGCGCTGGAATACAAGGACGGCACCAAATCCCAGCCGGTGGATTTGAAGGACAACGACCTCTACGGCTCCCTGCAGGCCACCCGTGAGATGCTGACGGAGTCGGGTGATTTCGCCACGGATACGATGCTCGCCAGCGACCGGGGCGCTGCCAGCAAGCGCGGCATTCCCTATTACCAGCAGTCCTTGGATCTGCTGGCGCGGCAGTTTGCCGAGACGTTCAACAAGGCCAACAACGGGTATTTGACCGACATGAACGGCAATCTCGTCACAAAGGGGAAGGTTCCGGACCCGGCGGACGAGTCAAACCCTCCCAGCATGATTGATGGCACTGTGCCGCTGCTGGATGCCAATGGGGATCCTATAAAGGCGTCAGATTTGACGGAAGAAGAGCTGGCGCAGCTGGAAGCGGACGGTAAGATCATTCGTCAGGGCGGCAACCTGTTCAGCAACAACGGCAACAGCAACGACGCCGAGGGCATCACCGCCGCCAATATCTCCGTGGCCAAGGACTGGGCCGACAGCAAAATGCGCATCGTCCGCTCCTTCAAGGTCCTGGACGGCAAGCTGGAGCCGGAGTCCACTGACAGCAGCAACATCCTTCACATGGTTTCGCTGATGGACCAGAAGCAGGACTACTATCCCAAGCATCTGGCGCCGGACGCCAAGGAGGACCAGTCGGTCTTCAACGGCTCCTTCCAGGAAATGCTGACCAAAATCGCTTCCACCCTGGGCGGCGACCTGAAGTCGGACAACACGCTGCTGAACAACTATTATCTCTCCGCGGTGGACCTGGACACCAGCCGGGACAGCGTTTCCAGCGTGGATTTAAACGATGAGGCGACCAACCTCATGCAGTATCAAAAAGCATATACCGCGGCCTGCCGCCTGATGACCACCCTGGACGAAGCCTTGGATAAGCTCATCAACGGCACCGGCACCGTCGGCAGATAAGGAGGCGCTCTTTTATGATTCGTGCAACCACCAACGCTGTGCTCAAGGGCTACCGCGCCAACCTCAACAAATCGACCCTTAAGCTCAACAGTGCCAGAAATACTGTCCTCAGCGGCCGCGTCTTCAACTCCTACGCAGAGGACCCCGCCACCGCCTCGCAGGCGTTCCAGATGCGGCGCTCCTTCCTTCGCACCAACAGCCAGATCACCCAGAATCAGGCCGCGGTCTGCAAGTACGAGAGCGGCTACAAGGCTTTGGAGAGCGTTGTGGGCGATGTCAACAATCTGAAGAAGAGTTCCTCGCTCTCCGATGTGATGGAGGGCCTCAACGATCCCACCGGCGGCGGCCGCAAGGCCCTGGGCAAGTCCATGACCCAGCTGGCCGACAATATCGTTGAGACCATGAACAGCAAATACGGCGATACCTTCGTTTTCGCCGGTGCGGACGGCCTCAATGTCCCCTTTACCTGGCAGGAGAATGACGACGGCTCCCGGACGCTCCTCTACCGCGGCCTGCCGGTCAACGCCGCGGCGGGTTCCGACGCTTATAAGCAGCTGGAGTACATGAGCGCCGAGGAGCATAAATTCGTCGATATCGGTCTGGGCATCCAGGAGGCCGGGGGCGGTCTGGTGGAGTCCAGCGCTTTCGACGTGGCCCTGCAGGGCGTCAACTTCCTGGGCGGCTTCGGCGCGGACGAGGAGGGCCTGCCCAACAACGTGGTCGCCATCATTGACCGTGCCGGCGAAATCCTCAACCACTGCGACGAAAACGGTTACTTCGAGAAGGAAGGCGACCGCGATGAGCTGGAAAAGCTTCTCAATAAGCTCAACGTCGTCGGTACCACCGTCAGCGAGAAACATGTGGAGCTCTCCGCCGAGGCAGAATTCCTCAAGGATAACCTGGACCGGCTGGAGGATACCTCCGATAACCTGAATGAGCAGTTTTTGGGCCTGGAGCAGTGCGACCTGGCCGATGCCATCACCTCTTTCGCCTGGGCGCAGTATTGCTACAACGCCGCGCTGAAGGTCGGCAACAGCATCTTGTCGGAGAGCTTGATGGATTACATCGGAGGCTGACCGCATTTCGCGTAGCCCATTAAGAGAAGGAAAGGAGACGTGATCTCATGTATCCGCTGATTGAGATCAAAACCGTGCCCATCGAAATCGAAATGAAAGTGACGCACGCGAAGCTGGAGCACACCCGCGGGACCGCTGAGCTGGAAATCACACGAAACGACGGGCAGATGGACATCCGCAGCCGCCCCATCCGGCTGAACCTGGACACGTTCGAGCTGCGCAACTCCATCACTCCCACCGCCATGCGCTCTGTGGAGCAGAGCGCCCAGGCGGGCCAGCAGGCCGCCTATGAGGCCACGGCCGTCTATGCCCAGCAGGGCCAGATGCTGCTGAAGGCCAAGTTCGGCCAGGAGATGATTACCCAGTTCGCCGCTGATGCCCAGGCGCGGGACATCAAAACCAACGTGGGGCTGCGGTTCATCCCCACCACCGGCCCCGAGATCCAATGGGACCCGGGCGAGATGAATATTCGCTACGAAATGGATAAGCTGAACTTCGACTGGCGCGTCAACCGGCCGCAGATGAAGTTTACCCCCGGCGACATCGAGCTGACGGTCAAGCGGCAGCCGGATGTGGTCATCAAGTATGTGGGCGGGCCGCTGTATGTGCCGCCCTCCTCCGACCCGGACTACCAGCCGACGGACGCGTGACGGAGGAAGCAAGTTGAATCTGAACACCAAATACTTCGGGGCCATCGAGTACGACGAGAGCGACCCTCTCGCCTTCCCGCAGGGGCTGTTTGGCTTTCCAGAGGAGCGGGAATTCCTGCTGATTCCCTTTGAGGGCAGCGCAGGGACCCTTCTGTGCCTCCAGAGCACGGCTACGCCGGAGCTGGCCTTTGTGGTGATGGACCCATTTTCCCTGGACCCCGCCTACGCGCCGGAATTGCAGCGCGCGGAGCTTCAGGCGCTGGGCGTGGGGAGCCACCAGGACCTCTCCTACTACGTCCTGTGCGTGGTGCGTGATCCGGTGGCGGAGAGTACGGTGAACTTCAAGTGCCCGGTGGCCATCAACCCCGAGACCCGGGTCGCCCAGCAGGTGATCCTGGAGACAGCAGCGTATGAAATGCGCCACGCCCTCTCGGAGTTTGGCCCCAAAGCAGGTGCGGGCCTATGTTGATTCTCAACCGCAAGACCGGCGAGTCCGTGACCATCGGGGACGAGATCCAGGTTACGGTGCTGTCGGTGGACAGCGGCCGGGTGCGTCTGGCTATTGACGCGCCGCGGAGCGTCTCCATCGTTCGGAGCGAGCTGATCGCCGCGGCGGAGACTAACCAGGACGCCGCGCAGGAGGCGGCGGAGCCGGCGGCTCTGCTGCAAATGCTGGGCGGTGTGCTGGACCCCAACAAAAAACAAGGAGGTTAGACGTATGGACATGATGAGTTCCATTGCCAGCATGGCCAGCAGTATGCAGAGCGCCAGCGTGGCTCAGGCTTACTCCACAGCCCTGACCAAGAAGGCTATGGACGCCGAGGAGCTGGCCGCACAGGAGCTTCTGCAGATGCTCCCGCAGCAGCCGGCCATGAGCGTGGCCAAGGGACAGTTTATCGACGTGTACGCCTGAGACGTGAAGCACGGTGCGCCGGCCAGGCGCACCGTGCTTTGCCATACTTTCCGAAGAAATTCTGTGTACCGAGGTGACTTCCATGGCGAAAACCGCGATATTTGATAACGCCGCCCGCTTCGCGGCCCTGGGCGGAGCCATCGCCCACTACCGCAAGCGCAAAGGCCTCTCTCAGGACCGCCTGGCAGAGCTGGTGGGCATCAGCCGCCAGCACATGGGCGCCGTGGAAGCGCCGCACATGAACCGCGGCATCTCCTTGGACCTGCTGTTCAACATCGCCGCCGTGCTGGAGATTGAGCCTTATCTGCTGCTGAAATTCCGGCCGGAGGAGCGGTGAGCCGCGGCGCGGCGGGGGCTGGGGAGTGCCGGGCGCTGATGAAGCGCTATTTCGGGCACGACGCCTTCCGCCCCGGGCAGGAGCAGCTGGTGGACGCGCTGCTCTCCGGACGCGACGTGCTGGGGGTCATGCCCACCGGCGCGGGGAAGTCCATGTGCTACCAGCTGCCCGCCCTGGCGCTGCCGGGACTGACGCTGGTGATCTCGCCGCTGATCTCGCTGATGAAGGACCAGGTGGCGGCGCTGGAGGACGCGGGCATTCCCGCCGCTTTCCTCAACTCCACCCTGGACGGCGACGCCTACCGCGCGGTGCTGCGGGGCGCGGCGGCAGGCGCATACCGGCTGCTCTACGTGGCGCCGGAGCGGCTGGAGGCGGAGGCGTTCTGCGGCATGGTGTCGCGGCTGCCCATTGCCCTGGTGGCGGTGGACGAGGCCCACTGCGTGTCCCAATGGGGGCAGGATTTCCGGCCCAGCTACCGCCGGATCGCCGCCTTCGTGGAGAGCCTGCCCCAGCGGCCTCCGGTGGGGGCCTTTACGGCTACGGCTACAGCGCAGGTGCGCGAGGATATCATCCGGCTCCTGCATTTGAAAAACCCCCTGTGCGCTACCACCGGGTTTGACCGGCCCAACCTCCGGTTCGACGTGATCCAGACACGTCAGAAGCTGCCGCAGCTGCTGGCACTGTTGGCGCGCTTCCGGGAGCGCAGCGGCATAGTCTACTGTGCCACCCGAGCCACAGTGGAGCGGGTGTGCGAGGAGCTGCGCGGCCGGGGCTTCCAGGCCGCCCGCTACCACGCCGGACTGGAGGACGGCGAGCGGCGGGAGAACCAGGAGGACTTCGTCTACGACCGTGCGCGGATCATGGTCGCCACCAACGCCTTTGGCATGGGTATTGACAAGTCCAACGTGGGGTTTGTGATCCACTACAACATGCCGAAAAACCTGGAATCCTACTACCAGGAGGCGGGCCGCGCGGGGCGGGACGGCACGGCGGCAGACTGCGTGCTGCTGTTCTCACCGGGGGATGTGCAGACTGCGCGCTTCCTCATCTGCAACGGCGACGAAGCAGAGCCGATGGAGGAATCTGCGCGGCAGGAGCTGCTGCTGCGGGAACTGGCGCGGCTGGACAGGATGGTGGGCTACTGCAAGACCACGGCGTGCCTGCGGGCGTATCTGCTGGAATATTTTGGTGAGATGCCGCCGAAGGCGTGCGGCAGCTGCGGCAATTGCAGCGGTCCCTTCCAGGAGCGGGACATCACCACCGAGGCGCAGAAAATCCTCTCCTGCGTGGTCCGGGCGGAGCGGCAGCTGGGCTACAGCGTGGGCTTGCAGCTGATTTTGCAGACGCTGCGGGGCAGCCGCACCAAGCGGGTCTTACAGCTGGGGCTGGACCGCCTGCCCACCTATGGCATCCTCTCCCAGACCAGCCGCGATCAGCTGCAGCGCTGGGCGGACCGGCTGCTGGAGCTGGGGTACATGATTCAGACGCCGGGAGAGTATCCGGTGCTCCGGCTGACCGCTGCCGCGGGGGACGTGCTGTTCCGGGGAAAGGCCGTGACGGTGCAGGAAAAGCTGAGTTTGGAGCCGGAGGCCTCTGAAGTGCTTTCAACCGCGGCGGCGGAGCCGCCCATTGAGCTATCGGACGACCTGCTGGAGCTGCTCAGGGCACTGCGGACCCGCCTGGCCCAGGAGGCCGGCGTGCCGGCGTACATCGTGTTCTCCAACGCGACGCTGCAGCAGATGGCCGCGCGCCAGCCGCGGACGGCGGCGGAGCTGCTGGCGGTGCCGGGAGTCGGCGCGGTGAAGGCCGAGCGGTATGGACACGAGTTTCTCACCGCCATCCGCCGCTGGTGCACCGGCGAGGAAGCGAGCTATTGACAACACAAAAAGCCAGAAGGCAGGTTCCTTCCGGCTTTTTGATGTTGTCGCAAATATCTGTACAACGCAGCCTTTGCCACGGACGATATTTTCGGGCCGGGTGGGAGACAGCGGAGCAAACCGCAATGTCACATTCTGGCACAGCGTTTCTTGCTCGTCCATGCAGACGAACAGAACAAGGACGATATGAAGCGGCTTACCGCTCAATCTGAAACCGTGCCGTTGTGGCAGCCTGTATGCAATGGCCGCAAGACCACGAAGAAATGGGCAAGCTCTGCACGTGGAGGGCACAGCCAGCGGGGACCGGGTCAAGGCCTACCATAGTACGCAAGGATGACTATTCAATACAGGCTCAATTTACAGTATGCTTACAATATGAGCGAATCGCCAGAAATGAAAACAGGGGTATTTCTATAACACAAGCCCCAATCATGGCATACGGTGTCCAAACAGCCAATCTGCCAAAATTCAAAAACTGGAAGTCAGTAATTGCGTAGAGCATGCTCGCTTGGATACTTGTACCGCTGGCGGGGAGAATGCTGCACAGCCATGTGGATAATGCGCCTGGAACGGTCATACAGATCACCACCGGCGCGATGCAGAATACCAGCGATGCAGCAAGGGACGATACCGTTTTTTTGCATTTTGATGAAAGGAACAAGGTAAAGCCGACCGAGGCCAGCACAGTGAGCAGACCAGCAACAGCAAAAAGGACTTGCAGTTGGCCTATGTTCATTTCTGCCAAAGTCACGATGGAATACATCATCTGAACAGAGGTTTTGATACATTCCCAGCCAAACAGGCTGTTCGTCACCACAATAAATGTAACAGCGCAGACGATAAATGCCAGCCCGCTCATCAAAAGAGCGGCAAGTAATTTTGCGACGCCCAGGTTGATTCTTCCGTATTTGGTACAGCGCAGAACATCGTCCGCTCCTGACTGATAATCGGCGGAGAATACCGGGGCGGCAATCACTACGCAGAACAGCAGCACCAGAAAGCCCATGATGTTCTGATAGTCCATGACGGCAGAACTCATACCGGGATAAACTTCAAAAGGCTTTTCGATTTGACGGTACATCTCCACGGCTTTGCGCTGGGCCGCTTGGCTGTCCGGCTGCTCCATCGCCATAAGGGAGACAATCCGGGCTTCACAGACAGAATAATAGTCGTTGACCTGCTCCGGGTCGATTTCCATGATTGTAGGGGCCATGCCAGTGTTTGGGTCGGCAAAGGCTTCTCTGACACCGTGGAGCAGCGGAGCGATGGGAAGGATCTCCCGCTCATAGACTCCCTCCGGCAAGTCGTAAGACTCTTTGACGCCATAGGAAGCAAGGCAGGCTTGGTAGATTTCGACAGCCTCCCGCACCCGCTCTGGGGTAACAATACCAGCGGCATCCGCCTGTCGTTCTTTTTCGTAGGCGATGGACGCAAGTCCGGTCAGGCTGATCTCATTTCCAGCCTCGTCCGTATAATTGCTGTAACAATAGGTAGTCGGCAGATAGGCCAGCAGAGCGGAAAACAACAGGGACAACACCAGCAAAATCAAGGTGAGCTTTGCTTTCAGCATCCGCTTTAATTCCAATCTTAAAATCCTCATTTAACGATACCCCCTATCACTTTCCCCGCTGCTCTGCGGAAACAGATATAAATACAAGTCCTCCAAACGGGGAGCGACCGTAACAGAATTAGCGTTGCAGGGACGTTCTGCCAGATAGCGGATAGAAACGCTGCCATCATTTTCATTCCGCAGGCTGATGATCTGGAGCCTGTTCTCGTACTCCGGCACAGCGTCCGCCGAAATTGTGCATCCCCACACCTTGCCCTCCACCAGCTTGACTAATTCCTCCGTTGTCCCGGTTGCCAGCAGCTTGCCGTCTTTTATTATCGCATGGCAGGTGGCGATATACTCCACATCGGGAACAATGTGGGTAGAGATCAGCACAATACGGTCATGGGCAAACTCGGAAAGCAGATTGCGGAAGCGCACCCGTTCGCCAGGGTCGAGACCCCCGGTAGGTTCGTCCAAAATCAAAACCTCCGGGTCGTTCAATAATGCTTGAGCAATTCC
>JAAWBZ010000116.1 GCA_022792945.1 Oscillospiraceae bacterium
GACAGGGAGACAAAAAGGCCGTCCTTAACCGGGCGGTTCTTAAACTCCATGTTGGAAAAGAGGAAGCATGAAGCGTATTCTACAGAGAGACTTTCTTACACATACCCCCGCCATTGTGACTGTGCTTTTAGTAAGCCAGCCTGTGCTGGATGTACTGTCCTATTTCATGGGGGAAGCAGAGCTTACGAGCGTTACCACCGCCCTGCGCTGCCTGCTGCTGGTAGCTGTAAGCGCCTACGGCTTCTATCTGTCAGACCGCAAATGGGTTTACGGAGCCATGTATGGCGCCATAGGCGCGCTCTGGCTTTTACATGGGCTGAACTGTGCCCGTATGGGCTATATGGATCCTATCGGGGACGTGGCGGAGTATTTGAAGCTTATCCAGCTCCCCTTGTGGACGCTGAGTTTTATCACGTGCCTGAAAAAGAGCGGGGAACTGTTTTCGCGCATCCCCTTCTTTTTCGCGGTAAATTTTACCACAGTGCTGCTGATAATCCTGCTTTCCTACGCCGTTGGCGCCCCGGCCTATACCTATGACTTTTCCGAGCGGGGCATCCAACTGGGCGTGCTGGGCTGGTTTGGCGTGCCAAATGCCCAAAGCGCCATCCTCTGCCTGCTGGTGACAGGGCTGCTGTTGTGGGCCGCCCGTACAGAAAGGCTTTCTGTGTTTTCCCTTGCGTGCGCCTTGGGGATGGGGCTTTTGTACCTGACAGGCACCCGGCTTACGTACTTTTCTGCTGTGCTGCTGTGCGGGGCCTTCGGCATCCTGTTCCTGTTAACCCGCAGGCATATCCGCTTCTGTATCCCCCTTCTCCTGGCGGCGGCAGTGCTGCTGACCTTGCAGGGCGTTTCCCCCATGGTGCAGCGGCAGAAGCTTACAGCCAACTCTTATGCCATCTATGAGGAAAAGGCCGCTGCTGTTTTAGGAGAGGACTGGGATTTCACCTATACACAAGGGGAGGAAATCCCCCCGGAAAAGCTGGAAAAAATACAGCGGGTGTATACGGAGGTGTACAGCAAGCCTGGCGTGTTCGGCGGGCCTCTGCTGGGGGATTTGCTGGAGCGCTTTGGCTTGGAAAAGGTAATGGAACAGTATCATTACGCCACCCAACCCCAGGTTCTGTATAACAGCCGCACAAAGCGCCTGGCGGCCCTGGATTTGATCCGGGACGAGAAGGATTTCCCCTCCAGGCTTTTAGGGTTTGAGTATGCGGAGGCCACCATAAACGGGTACAACTATGACGCGGAGAACGACCTTTCCGCCCTCCCCTTCTATTACGGTTATTTGGGCGCCGCCCTGTATCTGGGCTTCATTCTGTATTTCGTGTGGTGCGTCCTGAAAGGCCTGGTGCAAAACCGCCGGAGGTTTTTTGACTTCCTTTCCCTAGAGCTGGGGGCCTATTCCCTTATATGCATACTGGCACTGGGCGCGGCCCAGTTTTCCGGGCAGGTGCTGCGCAAGCCTAACGTTACCGTGTACTTTTCCCTTGCCTTGGCAGGCATTTACTATCTGGTGAAAATCCGGGAATACCCTGGAAGTTCCCTGATGTTGGATCGTGCGGAGGGCAACAGACAAATACAAATAAAATAGGGACTTTCTCAATCCTTAAAAGGCTATGGCACTATCGGTTATAGCCTTTTTTCATGCGGCAATTTGTGCATAAAATAAACCGCTATCCCCCAAGTAAAGAAGTATTCAACAATGACATTCCTCAATTCAAACTCCTGACAGTGAAGCAGAGGACCCTTGCTCTTCCACAGATTAGCCAACAGTTCCACTACATCCTGGAGTTGTCTTGGGCCTTGATGGTCTCGTTTACATCATTGCTCCCGGATATGAGCTTATTTTGCAGGTAGCATTCTGCAAAATCTTGCGCTGCTCCATGGGTACCACCAGCTGGTGGTAGATGCGCAGGGTTACATCTCAAACATCAGCCGGGCAATATTTGCCGTGGCGGGGTCCGGGATCATCATTTTTGTGCGGATGCCCTGGAGGGTGGTAGGCTCCAGCTTGAAGCCGAAAGGGGCGGTCCCGCTTATGTAACCTCCATTTCGATATTGGTGGAAAGGAACAGATCGAAATGGAGGGGGTGGAGAGCGGGTCTCTGGACACCGTGTCCAGAAGCTCCGCCTGGATAGAAAAACGCCCACACAGCGCAAGGCTATACGGACGTACCGGGGCGACTGAATATTACAATTTTCGCAGTTACGGCCAGGGCTTCCCTTTAGAGGAGGATTGCTTTTTTTGACAGGTCAGGGGGGCGGACAATATAGAAAGACACGACAATACCTCCTTAACGGTTGCCGTATCTTTCAAATGAAAAGAGCCGATAACCGCATTTTAGTCTGCGTGTTATCGGCTCTGCGTCTATGCGTCAGTCTCTTGGATAACTGTTACATATAGTTTCTTTACATTGATTAAAATTTCAAATCTACACTTTGGGCAAAACAACGGAAAATTTTTGAGTTCTGTATCCTTCCGTAGTTTTATCCGTGTCCTATTTTTACAGAGAGGGCATAATAACCATTCTTTATTTTCTGACATATCTTTACTTAAAAGGCTTTTTTATGGTTTGTTCAAATTTGAATAATGTCTCTCAATTCAGCCTGGCCTCTTTCCGTCAGTAAATGGTAGACACAGCGCCAAGCGTGACACCGATATTCCGTGTAATCTGCATTTGCGTCTCTTTTCAATTCCACGAAGGGCGCCCAGTAAATGATGGATAAATACAGCGTGTCAATAATATTCTCATACTCTGCGGGAAAATTTTCGCCGCGCAACAGATCAACATCCTGTAAGTTTCGAAGCGCAAGGTTTAGTCTTTCCCTCATTTCACGGTAACGGGTACTTTGTATCTGGCTGATTTTCGGTGAAATCTGTGATAGTTGGGTATAGTGCAGGAAAAAGTATAGATTTTTCTGTACGGTCTGTTGCAAATCCAGGAACATAGCATCCAATTCTTCCAGTGTCTGCGGCGGTGCAGCGGGAAAGGTATCTACTCCGTTTGCAAGGAGTTCCTCCATCAGATTTTCTTTCTTCTGAAAGTAATAGGTAAGGTTTCCCTCGCTGATCCCCACTGTTTTCGCAATATCCCGCAGAGAGACGCTGTTGTATCCCGATTCATTGAAAAGCGTTCTTGCTGTATCTAATATCTTTTGCTTGGTACTTTTCTTTCGTTCCATATTCTATACTCCCTTCACCAAAACCAAGAATCATGCCGTGCCTTTTTGTAACTTTGTCAGAGCCTTGACCTCCCGTTTTGCGACTAGGAGAACGAACGCCGCAGCACCCCCGTCGGAAACCGCCCCTGCCAAAAGGACACCATCCAGCCCGAGCCAGCATGGCAGAAGAAACAGCAGAGGAATCAGCAAAATTCCTTGACGGATCACGGCCATCCAGAATCCCAGATTTGCTTTTCCGATGGCAGTACAAAAGGTGGATGTAATGGGTTGTATCGTGTTCAAGAACAGCATGGCAAAATAAATGTGGATATATTTTTCTGCAAATTCATAGAATAACGGGTCATCAGAATTAAAAATGCGTAAAATTTGCCCCGGAAATAGCTGTAACACCAGGAATGCGATGACAGCGATGATCGTACCGTAGCGCAACGCAGTAAGATAGGTTTCCTTCACTCTTTCATATTGCTTGTTTCCTAAATTAAATCCCAGGATAGGCTGGCAGCCTAACGCAATACCAACAATACTGGATAGAAACACAATGGAAACTTTTGTCACCGCACCTGATGCGGCAATGATCACTTCGCTGCCATAGACAGACGCAGCGCCATAGGTTTTCAGCATATTCGTCAGGACAATCTGTGAGATCGTGGCTAAACTGTGGGTGGTAAAAACGGCCGCACCCAAGGAACAAATCTGCTTTACGACAGAGAGATTGATGCCGATATTCTTACAAGAGAAAGAAACGGTTCTCAGTTTTCTGACCAGATAATAGAGCGCCAACAAAGCGGATAGAACCTGTCCTAGTACCGTTGCAAGGGCAACGCCTGCAACGCCCATGTTGCAGGCAAACAGGAAAATGGGCTCGAATATAATATTGAAAATCGGACCTGGGGAATGATACTATACCAGCCCCCGCAAAACCGGAGTTGGAAACCCTTGTGGGGCAAGGCTTTGAGATTGCTAATTTTCAACACATCAGCCGTGGAAAGACAGCGGTTTAAGAGGAAGCGGTTCGACCCTATCCAGGGAAAGGGCGGGGGATACATACAGCAGAGCCTCCGTGGACGAAGCGGGGAAATGGGCGGGTCCCTTCTGGTCACGGTGTCCAGAAGATATACAAAAACACCGCTCCGATTTTTGTTGGAAGCGGTGTTTTTCGCAAGGTTGACAGCCCATTAAATTGTTGTGTTTTTGTGTGCTCTTGTTAAGGGAAGATTACAAAAAGAAAACAGACCTACCTAAACAAGTCTGTTTCAGTGGTGGACGATATGGGATTCGAACCCACGGCCTCAGCGTTGCGAACGCTGCGCTCTCCCGGACGGTGCGGTTATAGCACCCAAAAAAGGAGCATTTTCGCAAGAAAATGTTGCTTTTTTGCCAGGAATAGCGTGTTTGCCCCAGAAATGAGAAGAAAGCATCTTGCCGATA
>JAAWBZ010000279.1 GCA_022792945.1 Oscillospiraceae bacterium
CACCACATCTGTGGTGTCTCCCACGCCCCGCAGGAAAAGCTCTGTGTGCTCGAAAACCGGGGTGCGGATTTCCGAAAAGCCGTTTAACTCCGCCTCGCTTTTCAGCACGTCCTCCACAACCTGCCATTTTTCCGTCACCCCTGGCGTCAAATCCACTGTACCCTTGGGGGCCTTTGTCAATAGTTCCATGTTCATTTCCTCCTTCTTAACTCTGAAGCCTTCCGGCTGTTTTTCTATTTTTTACCGCCCGCTGCCCACCTGGCCCGTCCGGGCGGTGCGGGAAACATACTTCTCCAGCGCTGCGGCAAGGGCCTTCTCCGCGTCCAGGCCTGTGGCGCTGCACAGGGCCAGGAGGGAAAACAGGCAGTCCCCCATTTCCTCCTCCAGACCGGCCCCGGGCAGCAGCGGCGCAGTGCCGTAATCAGAGCCTTTCAGCACCTCTTTTGCCAGTTCGCCCACCTCTGAAACCAAGTCCAGCATCCGCGCCTCCGGGGAAAAGGACAAGCCCTGCGCCTCCATGAAATCCTTCACCTGTTTCTGCGCCTTCTCCATAGGCCCTCCTTTTCCAAAAACTATGCCTAAGCCTCGCAAACGCGTTGGGAGCCCAGAGGGGATTATCCCCTCTGGCAGGGTGCAGGGGCGGCGCCCCTGCCTGCCGGAGGCGGCTTTGCGGCGAAGTGCTTTAAAACAAAAAACCTTCTCCCCCTGCGGCTGAGCCGTGAAGGGACGAAGGTTATGCTCCGTGGTGCCACCCTGCTTCAAGCGCAAAGGCAAACTGCCCCCTTGCGCTCCTTGTGGTATTCAATTGCGGCTGGCAGGCGTCTTTCCCCCGTTCCCTCCGAAGGGGGCTTCCAGCGCGGCTTCCGCGCCCCCTCTCTCTGCCGGGCTTCCCGGGATACTCATCCTGCGTCATAGCCAGATGCAAGTGTAAATCCAGTTTATTATAACCTGCAGGCCCGGCCTTTGCAAGGTTTTTCCAGAAAATTCCCGGAAAAATTTCCG
>JAAWBZ010000280.1 GCA_022792945.1 Oscillospiraceae bacterium
ACGGTCATTCAGGCCATCTACGCAGCGCTGGAAAACCTCGGCTTCCGGGGCGGCAACATTTTGGAGCCGTCCTGCGGCGTGGGCAATTTCTTCGGCCTGCTGCCGGAATCCATGCAGGACAGCCGCTTGTACGGCGTCGAACTGGACCCCATCACCGGGCGGATCGCCCGACAGCTTTATCAGACTGCCGCCGTGGCGGTCCAGGGGTTTGAGAAAACCGACCTCCCGGACAGCTTCTTTGACGCCGCCGTGGGCAACGTGCCCTTTGGAAATTACAAGGTCAGCGACCGGCGGTATGACAAGCTGGGCTTCTCCATCCACAACTACTTTTTTGCCAAAACCCTGGACAAGGTGCGCCCCGGGGGCATCGTGGCCTTTGTCACCAGCCGCTACACCCTGGACGCCAAAAACCCGGCGGCGCGGCGGTATCTGGCCCAGCGGGCGGACCTGCTGGGGGCGGTCCGCCTGCCCAGCAGCGCGTTCCAGGCCAACGCCGGGACCAAGGTCGTGACCGACATTCTCTTTTTGCAGAAGCGGGAAAAGCTGTCTTTGGAGGAACCGGACTGGGTGCATCTGGGGCAGACCGCAGACGGCTTTGCCGTCAACAGCTATTTTGCAGACCATCCGGAAATGATGCTGGGTGTGCCCAGCGCGGAGAATACGCAGTATGGCCGGGAGGACTTCACCCTGCTGCCCATGGAGGGCGCGGACCTGGGGGAGCAGCTGGCCGCCGCGGTTCAGAACATCCAAGGTTTCATCACAGAGCGCGAGATCGATGACCCGGAGGCGGAGGAAATAGACCGGTCCATCCCCGCCGACCCCACGGTCCGCAATTTCAGCTTCACCGAGGTGGACAGTGCGCTCTACTACCGGGAAAACAGCCGCATGAACCCGGTGGACGTCCCGGCCAAGGCCGGCGCGCGCATCCGCGGCATGATTGGCCTGCGGGACTGCGTGCGGACGATGATCGAGTACCAGCTGGAGGATTATTCCGATCAGGATATCCGGGCAGAGCAGGCAAAGCTCAATCAGCTTTATGATGAATTTGTCAAGCAGCATGGCCGCATCTACGAGCGCGGCAACAAATCCGCCTTTTCCGCCGACAGCAGCTATTACCTGCTTTGCTCTCTGGAGGTCCTAAAGGACGGCAAATTTCTGCGCAAGGCGGACCTGTTCACCAAGCGGACCATCCGCCGTCGGGAGGCCGTGACCCATGTGGACACCGCCTCCGAGGCTTTGGCCGTCTCCCTGGGAGAACGGGCCAAAGTGGATATGCCCTTTATGGCGGAACTGGCCGGCAAGACCGAGCAGGAGATTTTTGCCGATCTGCGCGGCGTGATCTTCCTGAATCCCATGCACGGCTACGGCGGCAGCGCCGAGGAAAAATATCTCCCTGCCGACGAGTATCTCTCCGGTAAGGTGCGGGAGAAGCTGGCATGTGCCAGACGGAGCGCCGAAGTGTACCCGGAGGACTACGCCGTCAACGTCCGGGCGCTGGAGCAGGTGCAGCCCAAGGATCTGACTGCCGGCGAAATCTCGGTCCGGCTGGGCGCGGCCTGGCTGCCCGAGGATGTGGTGCAGCAATTCATGTTTGAACTGCTGGACACGCCTGCTTACGGCCGGCAGAAAATCCGCGTTCACTATTCTGCATACACCGGCGCCTGGAACGTGGAGGGCAAAAGCGCCGATAGGGGGAACGTCAAGGCCGTGACCGCCTACGGCACCGGGCGCGTCAATGCCTACAAGATCATGGAGGATACGCTGAACCTCCGGGATACGCGCGTCTTTGACTACCACGCAGACGCCAACGGCCGGCGCGTGGCGGTGCTGAACCGGAAGGAGACCACCATCGCCCAGGGCAAGCAGATGCTGATGAAACAGGCGTTCCAGGACTGGATCTGGAAGGACCCGGACCGGCGGGAGCGGCTTTGCCGCCTCTACAACGACAGATTCAACAGCGTCCGCCCCCGGGAGTACGACGGCAGCCACCTCCGCTTCGTGGGCATGAACCCGGAGATTACCCTGCGGCCCCACCAGCTGAGCGCCATTGCCCACGTCCTCTACGGCGGCAATACCCTGCTGGGACACGTCGTGGGGGCCGGGAAGACGTGGGAGATGACCGCGGCGGCGCAGGAGAGCAA
>JAAWBZ010000083.1 GCA_022792945.1 Oscillospiraceae bacterium
AAAAAGTCTGCCATATGGCAGACTTTTTCGACAAGCTGAAACGACCGGCCCATGGGCCGGTCGTTCTTTTGTTTGGCGGGAATTACTTCGCCTCGACGGAAAGCACTTCGCGTCCGTTGTATGTTCCGCAGGCCTTGCAGGCTCTGTGGGGCAGACGGGGGGCACCGCACTTGGGGCAGGCGACAACGCCCGGGACAGACAGCTTCCAATGCGAACTGCGTCTCTTATCGCGCCTAGCCTTGGATACTTTACACTTGGGTACAGCCATTTGTGACACCTCCTTGGTCGAAATGCCCGTTGGGGCATGAACTTGTACTATTTCAAAAGCTGCTTCAAAACAGCAAAGCGTGGATCAGGTTCGGCCCGGCACTGGCAGGGACCTTCGTTGAGATTTTTGCCGCAGACGGGGCACAGCCCCTTGCAGTCCTCGCGGCAGAGGAGCTTGGAGTCCATGGACAGCACGAACGCCGTGGTCATGATCTCATCCAGGTCCGCGCTGTCACCCTCCAAAAGAAAGGTCCAGGGGTCCGCCTCCTGCTCGTTGGCAATCTCGCGGACCAGAACGGCCTCCACCGGGAACGACACTGGCCGGACAACACCCGACGCGCAGCGGTCGCAGGCACCGTGCAGCGTGGTCTTCAGCGTGCCCGTGAGCACCAGGACGCCCGCGGTGTTGCGGACCTGCCCCCGGCACTGCACAGGCTCCGTCACCGGCGCGCAGCCGCCGAAGGTTTCCTCCCGCAGGTCCAGCGACAGCTGGAAGGGGATGATCCCGCCGGGGACGTCTATGATCTTGGACAATCCTAGCAGCATACCATTCTCCCGTCCCCTAATCGTGCAAGGTTTATTATATGGGATAAGCGGCGGAATGTCAAACACTTTTTGGAGAAAAAACGAAAAAAACCTTGACTTTCTCGGCGCTTCCGGTCATGATAGCAGTATCACCACTTGGGAGGCGCGCCATGAAAGAATTACAGGTGGGCCGCAACGACGCCGGACAGCGGCTGGACCGCTTCGTTTCTAAGGCTGTGCCGCTGCTGCCGGCCAGCCTGCTGCAAAAGTACATCCGCCGCAAGCGCATCAAGCTCCACGGAAAGGCTGCCGCCCGGGATACGCGCCTTCAGGAGGGCGACGTTCTGCAGCTCTACATCAACGACGAGTTCTTCGAGGCGCCCCGGGCGGAGAACGCCTACCTCACCGTAGCCGCGCCGCGGCTGGATATCGTCTACGAGGACGAGAATATTCTCCTGGTGGACAAGCGTCCGGGGCTGGCGGTCCATCCCCACGACGGGGCGGAGTACGGCAAGACCCTCATCGACCACATCCTGGCCTACCTCTACGCCAAGGGCGAGTGGCGGCCGCGGGAGGAGCACGGCTTCACGCCGGCCCTCTGCAACCGTATTGACCGCAATACCGGCGGCATCGTCATCGCGGCCAAGAACGCCGAGGCCCTGCGCATCCTCAACCAGAAGATCCGCGGCCGGGAGCTGGACAAGCGCTACCTCTGCATCGTCCACGGCGCGCCGAAGCCCGCGCAGGGGCGGCTGGAGGGCTACCTTTTCAAGGACGCGGTGAAAAACCGGGTCTACGTCACCCAAAAGCCCCAGCCGGGGGCCAAGACGGCCGTTACCTGCTACGAGACCGTGGCCCGGGCAAAGGGCCTCACGCTGCTGGAGTGCCGGCTCATCACAGGCCGGACCCACCAGATCCGCGCCCAGCTGGCCGCGGCGGGGCACCCGCTGCTGGGGGATGGGAAGTACGGCAGGCTGGAGAAGAACGCCGGACGGAAATACCAGGCCCTCTATTCCTGCTGCCTCCGGTTCCGGTTCACCACCGACGCGGGGCTGCTCAGCTATCTCCAGGGAGCCGTGTTCCTGGCGAAGGACGTGGATTTTGTGCGGGAATACTTCGGCGGGAATGTATACAATCAGTGGTCTGAAAAAATCTCAAAAAAAGTCGAAACTCATATTGACAACGGCGTCTAAATTCTATATAGTTCAAATCAGCGGCCCGCGGTATTCCGTGGGCCGAATTTTTAAGAAAGAACGGGGGAGGATAAATGTCCAAAGAGCTTATCCGCTTGACGGATCTCACCATGACCTTTGAGGACGGTGAAACCATTCTCAGGGGAATCAATCTCTACATCAACGATCAAGAATTTCTGACATTACTGGGGCCCAGCGGCTGTGGAAAAACCACAACACTGCGGATCATCGGCGGTTTTCTGACGCCGACGTCCGGTGATGTCTTTTTTGACGGCCAGCGCATCAACGACCTGCCGCCCCACCGACGAAAGATCAACACGGTCTTTCAGCGCTACGCCCTGTTCCCGCATCTGGACGTGTACGACAACGTGGCCTTCGGCCTGCGCCTGGCAAAGCTGGGGGAGGACGAGATCGACCGGCGGGTGACGGAGATGCTGGACATCGTGAGCCTCCGGGGCTTTGAGAACCGGAAGGTCACGTCCCTCTCCGGCGGGCAGCAGCAGCGCGTGGCCATCGCCCGGGCGCTGGTGAACCGGCCCAAGGTGCTGCTGCTGGACGAGCCTCTGGGCGCGCTGGATCTGCGGCTGCGCAAGGATATGCAGAGCGAGCTCAAGCGTATCCAGCAGGCCATGGGCATTACCTTCATCTACGTCACCCACGACCAGGAGGAGGCACTGGCCATGTCCGACACCATTGTGGTCATGGACAAGGGCCACATCCAGCAGATCGGCACGCCCCAGGACATCTACAACGAGCCGAAGAACGCCTTTGTGGCAGACTTCATCGGGGAGTCCAACATCCTCGACGGCATCATGCGGGAGGACTACCTGGTGGAGTTCTTCGGCAGGACGTTCCTGTGTGTGGACAGGGGCTTTGCCCCGGACGAGCCGGTGGACGTGGTGATCCGGCCGGAGGATATCGACATCGTCCCGGCGGCGGAGGGGCATCTGCGCGGCACGGTGACAGCCATCACCTTCAAGGGCGTCCACTACGATATCATTGTGGATTTCAAGGGCTTCAAGTGGCTGATCCAGTCCACGGACTTTCAGCCGGTAGGCGCGCGCATCGGAATCCGCCTGAATCCCGAGGATATCCATGTGATGAAGAAGAGCGCGTACTCCGGCCAGTTCGGCGACTACAGCTCCTATTCCGCCGAGTATGACGAGATCGCGGAGGGCGGGGCCGATGAAGAATAGATGGCTCTCCGGCCCCTATGTGATCTGGATGGTGCTCTTCACCCTGATCCCCCTGGGCGTTGTACTCTACTTTGCCCTGACGGACCTGGACGGCAGCTTCACCCTGGCCAATCTCGCGTCCATGGGTACCTATCTGCCGATTTTCCTCCGGTCCATCTGGCTCTCGGTGGCCTCCACGGCCATCTGCCTGGTGATCGGCTACCCGGTGGCCTACACCATCGCCCAGGCGCCGCCGCTGCGGCAGAAGTTCTATTATATGCTGGTGATGCTGCCCATGTGCATGAGCTTCCTGCTGCGGACCATGGCCTGGGTCAACCTCCTGGAGGACACCGGCATTCTCAACAGCCTTCTGCGGAGCCTGGGTCTGGCGCCGCTGCCGCTGATCCGGAACAACGGGGCTGTGATTCTGGGTATGGTTTATAACTACCTGCCCTTTATGATTATGCCTCTGTATACGGTGCTCATCAAGATCGACCCGCGGCTCATCGAGGCCGCACAGGACCTGGGGTGCAATCATGCGGCGGTCTTTTCCCGGGTCATTTTCCCACTGTCGGTGCCGGGGATCGTATCGGGGGTGACGATGGTCTTTGTGCCGGCGGTCTCCACCTTCTACATCTCCCAGAAGCTGGGCTCCCCCGGGGCCACGCTGATCGGCGACGTGATCGAGTCCCAGTTCAAGGGCGCTTATAACCCCAACCTGGGCGCGGCCATGTCCCTGGTGCTGATGGTGCTGATCTTCCTGTGCATCGGCGTGATGAACCGCTTCTCCGGCTCGGACGACGAGGAAGGGATGGTGACGCTGTGAGACGTTTCAACCGGGTGTTCACCGTGCTGGTGTTCATCTTTCTCTATATTCCCATGCTGCTGCTCATCATCTCGTCCTTCAACCAGGGGAGCGATATGGCGGTGTGGAAGGGTTTCACCCTCTCGCAGTACGGCGAGCTGTTCCGGGACCGTTCGCTGCTGGGTCTGCTGGGCAACTCCCTGCTGATCGCGGCCCTCTCCAGCCTCGTCGCCACGGTGCTGGGCTCTATGGCGGCCCTGGGCATCCACGCCATGAACGGGCGGATGCGGCGGCTGGTGATGGCCCTGACCAATATCCCCCTGACCAATCCGGAGATCGTCACCGGCGTCTCTCTGGCGCTGCTGTTTGCTTTCGCGGGGACAATGCTGAAGATCCACTCCATTTTGGGCTTCTGGACGCTGCTGATCGCCCACATTACTTTCAATCTGCCCTATGTGATCCTCTCGGTGATGCCCAAGCTCTCCCAGATGGACCCGGACCTGGCCGAGGCCGCTCAGGACCTGGGGTGCACGCCCTTCCAGGCGTTCACCAAGGTGGTGGTCCGGGAGATTCTGCCGGGCGTCGTCTCGGGAGCGCTCATGGCCTTCACCATGAGCCTGGATGACTTTGTCATCAGCTATTTTGTCACCGGCTCCGGCTTAATCACGCTGCCGGTGGAGATCTACAACTACACCAAAAAGCCCATGCAGCCGAAAATCTACGCGCTGTTCTCCCTGATGTTCGCGGTGATCCTGCTGGTGATGGTGGTCATGAACCTGCTGCAGATGCGCGACCAGAAGAACGCCCGTCTGCGGGCCGGCCGGCCCGCGCAGAGAAGGGAGCGTGCCCAGTGAGAAGGAAGCTCTGTGCCTGCGCGCTGCTGCTGGCGCTGCTGGCGGCGCTGCCCAAGGCTTGGGCAGCGGAGAATGAGATCAACGTATACAACTGGGGCCAGTATATCGCCGACGGCACCGACGGCGCCATCGACGTCATCCGGGAGTTTGAGGCCGCCACCGGCATCCATGTCAACTACTCCACCTTCGACAGCAACGAGACCCTGCGCACCAAGCTGCTCACCGGCGGCGCGTCCTACGACGTCATCATCCCGTCGGACTATATGATCGGCTGGCTCATTGGGCAGGATATGCTGGAGCCGCTGAATTTCGACAATATTCCCAACTACCAGTATGTGGACGACGCCTTCAAGAACATGACCTATGACCCGGAGAACCGCTACTCCGTGCCCTACACCTGGGGCACCACGGGGCTGATCTACAACACGCGGTATGTGGCGGAGCTTGACAGCTGGACGGCGCTGTGGGACCCGGCCTACGCGGGCAAGATTCTGATGTTCGACAACTGCCGCGACGCCTTTGCCATCTCCCAGCTGATTCTGGGCCACGACCTGAACACCGAGGACCCAGTGCTGTTCCAGGCCGAGGCGGACCGCCTGCGGGAGCAGAAGCCCCTGGTGCAGCAGTACGTCATGGACCAGATTTTCAGCAAAATGGAGCGGGAGGAGGCGTGGATCGCCCCCTACTACGCCGGCGACTACCTGACCATGGTGGAGGAGAACCCGAATCTGGCCTTCTGCCACCCCAAGGAGGGCTTCAACCTGTTCGTGGACGCCGCGTGCATTCCCAAGGGCTGCGCCAACAAGGCCGGCGCCGAGGCATTCATAAACTTCCTGTGCGACCCGGAGGTCTCCGGGCGGAATCTGGACTATCTGGGCTACTCCACCCCCATCTCCGCGGCCAAGGCGTACATGGACCCGGAGACGGCCGCTAATCCGGTGGCCTACCCCGACGCGGAGACGCTGGAGCGGGGAAAGAGCTTTTCAGCGCTGTCCCAGGCGTCCAACCAGCAGATGGACGCGCTGTGGCTGGAGGTGCGCACCAGCGGGAGCGATACGACCCGGGATCTGCTCCTGAGCGGGGCGGTGATTCTGGCGGTGGTGGCGCTGATGCTGGTCCAGCAGCAGCGGAGAAGGCGGCGCAAAGCCCGCCGCTGCCGCTCCCGGACGCAGCCGCCGCCGAAAGCATAGACAAAAATCTGCCGGCCCTGTGGCCGGCAGATTTTTTATGCTTCCTCGTCCGATTCGCCCTCCGGCATTTTCTCTTCGGGGAGGGTATAGGTCGGGTCGTAGTTGACGATAATGCTGTGCTCCGTAAGGGCATCCACGGAGTCGCTGACAGGGTTGGCAAAGGCGTCCACCTGCACCAGCGCCGGACACTCGGCCAGGACCGTCAGGTCGCGGATGGCGTTGTAGTCTACATTGACAAAGTTCAGGTACACCATATCCGTCATATCCGGCAGGGCCGTCAGCTGGTTGTGGCTGAGGGAGAGCTGCGACAGCGCCGTGCCGGTCATATCCGGCAGCTCTGTAATGGCGTTGCTGTCCGCCTTGAGGACGCTCAGGGCCTCCAGCTGCGTCAGGGAGGAGAGGTCCTCCACATGGTTGCCGGAGACGTCCAGGCTCTCCAGCGCGGCGCAGGTGGCCAGCGGCGACAGGTCCACGATCTGGTTGCTGGGGGCGGTCAGCGACCGGAGGGCCGTCTTATTGTTCAGCGGCGTCAGCGACGCCACCTGATTGCCGGAAATATCCAGGCTCTCCAGCCCCGACGCGCCGGCCAGGGGCGCGATGGAGCCGACGGTGTTGTTGGACAGCTTCACATCCTTCAAATTGGAGAGGCCGCTGAGGCCGTCCAGCTCCGAGAGCACGTTGTCCGACAGGTCCAGCGTCTCCAGCGCCTGGAGGGACGCCAGGGCGGAGACGTCCGTGAGGGCACAACCGCTGAGATTCAGGCTGCGCAGCTTCGGCAGGGAGGCGATGGCTGCGAGAGAGCCGGAGGAAATGGTGCAGTGGGACAGGTCCAGCACCTCCAGCCCCGTCAGCTGGTCCAGGATCGACAGGTCCACGCCGTAGGCGTCGTGAAGCGTCAGCTCTGTGAGGCCCCGGCAGGCGATCAGGTCGGTGAGCACCGACACGTCCGAGGGCAGCTCCAGGGTGGTCAGCGCCCAGAGGTCGCTGGTCAGCAGCGCCGAACCGTCGGTTTTGCCCAGCACCTCGCGGATGGTGGCCTCCACCGCCGGGTCGGTCAGGGTGATTTCCTCCACAATGCCGCCGATGGTATAGCCCGCCGTGACCACCGGGCTGACTAGCCCGTCGTCGGACACCACAATGGCCATGACCGTGGATTCGCCGGCCTCCAGGGACAGCGGTCCGGTGTACACGTCCCGGCTCAGGGCGGGGAAGTCGCCGTCGATGGAGAGGTATGCCGTGCCGTCTCCATAGCTCAGGGAGACATCGATGTACTCAGTGTACGCGCCGCCCTCCGGCTGGATCACCGGTGCAGCAGGGCGCAGCACAGCCAGCTGCTGCTGGATGCTCTGATTGGCGGTGCGGCTGAGCATCTGATCAGCATCCAGCAGCTTGTCCTGCTCCACATAGGTCCTGGAGAGCTCCAGATAGAGCGACAGCTCGTCAGGCAGGTCGGTGATGGCGCTGACCAGGGTGTACTCGGCCTTGGTGTAGTTGTCCGCGCGCTTGTAGGCATTGGCCAGGTCGATGGCCAGTGCCGCATCCTCCGGATAGAGGTCCCAGGCCCGGGCGTACCACCGTACAGCCCGCAGCGGCCGGTCCTGGGCCAGCGCGGCCTCGGCACGGCCTACAAAGAAGCGGCAGGTGAGGTCCGGACGGAACACAAAGAAAAAGAGGGCCGCGCCGGCCAGCAGCGCTGCTGCCAGCACCAGCGGTATCATAATTTTCAGGGCTTTCTTCATGGTGAGGCTCCATTCTGATTCGATTCAACCGTTTTATTATACCCACCTGCAGAAACCCTGTCAAGTTCCGGCGAAAAAATGCTGCCGGATGGCGAGCGTTGCAATTAGATCACATAGGAAAATAGCGCCATGTGCTCAAAAGACCGCCGGCCTCCAAGGGGGGACGGCGGTCTTCAGCCACTGAGGAGTTTTCGCCCTTTTACCTGAAACCTAAAAACCCGGAGCAGGGGCGCTCAACGCCAGGCGCATCCAGTACACTGGCATCGGTTTTTTCAAAATCAAAATCAGAGGTCAATAATGCCGCTCTCCTTGGCGATCCGGGCGACGTCGTCGTACTTGTTCAGCGCGTACAGGTGGATGCCGTCAATACCGCAGGCGCGGTATTCGTCGATCTGACGGATGGTGTACTCGATGCCGGCCTCCTTGAAATCGGCCTTCTTCTGCTCCACGTTGGCGTCGAAGGGGTCGGAGACGAAGGGGTCGGGGAAGATCCAATGCTTGGAGATCAGCTCGCACAGCTTCCGTGGCATCACGCAGCCGTTGCGGCTGAGGGCCATGTTGATGGTGGCCTTCATGTCCAGGATCGGCATAATGCCCACGTCCACCGGCAGCCAGATGCCCGCGGCGCGGATGGCGTCCAGCCAGTAGCGGAACTGGTCCATATCCCAGCAGAGCTGGGTCATAATATAGTCGGCACCGTTGTCCTGCTTCTGCTTGAGAAAGCCGATGTCAGCCTCCAGGCTGCGGCAGGCGATGTGGCCTTCGGGGGAGCCAGCCACGGCGATGGTGAATTTGTCCCCGAACTCCTTGCGGACGAACTTGACCAGCTCCGTGGCGTAGTGCAGGTCGCCGCCGGTGCCGGTCCAGCCGAAGGGCAGGTCGCCCCGGAGGGCCAGCATATGGTCGATGCCGCTGTCCAAATAGGTTTGCAGCTGCTCGCGGATGCCCTCGCGGGTGTTGCCGATGCAGGTGAAGTGGGTGACGGGGGTGCAGCTGCCGTCGCTGCGGATTTTTTTCATGACCTCCAGGTTTTTGCCCACGTTGGTGCCGCCGGCGCCGTAGGTGCAGGAGATGTAGTCGGGATTCAGCGTATACAGCTTTTCCAGCACGCCGCCCGCGCCGCACAGCTTGTCCATGCCGGCGTCCGTCTTGGGCGGGAATACCTCAAAGGAGAACACCGCCCGGTTTTCAAAGATCTCGGTGATTTTCATGATACGCCTCCGTAATCAGTATGAATATACGGATATGATAACCGATTTTCCCCTGCGGCGCAAGGGCGCTTTGGGCATTTGGATTTTTTTATGAAACTAGCTGAGAAAACTGGCGGAAACGGCGGAAAAGAGTTCTTCTTTTTGTGACAAGTGATGAATTCCGGGCCAGGGGCCGCGGCAAAAACGTCCGGCATCCGCCTGGCGGGACACAGGACGATGGGGAGCGGCGCGGCCCTGGGTCAGGGCTCGGAGGACCAGCGGCCGTCGCACCAGTATTCGGTCCGGCAGCCGTCGGCCTCGAAAGTCAGGCGGGCTAAGTAGTTGCGGCGGTCGTACTGGGAGGCCTTGCGGGCCTCGTCCTCGCTCTGGGTGACGAACACATCCACATAGTCATATCCGCCCTTGGCGGCCTGGACCCGGATGCCCGTCTCGTAATAGGTCATGGCGATGTTACAGTCCTTCCTTATGGATTCCCTGCCATTATAGCATATCCGCCCGGTTTTTTCCAGTGCTTTTGACGGGGGAAATCACGAATCCGTCCGTCCGTTTGCCGCGGCTGGCTGGGATCTCCGTTTCACCGCTTGCCATTTGGGGGAAATGATGATATAGTAGCTGTAACCACACTACGATTGAGGGGAACGCATTGGACGGTTTGACTTCCTGGCTGCGCCAGCTGCAATTTGACGGGCTGTTTGAGACGGTGCTGCTGGTGGCGGCGTCGCTGCTGTGCATCACGGTGCACGAGACGTGCCACGGGCTGGCTGCCTACTGGCTGGGGGACCCCACGGCCAAGCGGGCGGGACGGCTGACGCTCAATCCCATCCGGCACATCGACCTGATGGGACTTTTGATGATGGCCCTGGTGCGCTTCGGCTGGGCCAAGCCCGTGCCGGTGGATATGCGCTACTTTAAAAATCCCAGGGTCGGCATGGCCGTCACGGCTGCGGCGGGACCGGCGTCCAACGTGCTGCTGGCGTTTCTCGCGCTGCTGCTGCGGAGCGTTCTGGCATATTTCTGCCTGCGCTGGCCGGAGAGCGCGGTGCTGGAATACCTGCTCCTGTTCACCTGGTATGTGGCGCTGATTTCGGCGGGCCTGGCGGTGTTCAACCTGTTTCCGGTGCCGCCGCTGGACGGGTCGAAGGTGCTCTTCTCGTTTCTGCCGGACCGGGCGTATCTGACGCTGATGCGCTACGAGCGCTACGGCATGCTGGCGCTGATGGTCCTGCTGCTCACGGGCCTTCTGGATGCGCCCCTGATCATCCTGCGGGACGGGCTGATGGCGGGGCTGGAGGCCGTGACCTGGTGGCCGCTGGAGCTGTTATTGGGATTTTGAGGTGAATATGGAAGCGCCAAAGTACCATCTGGAGGGTGTGGTGCACACCAAGGCCGAGACGCCGGAGGATTTCGACGGGCCGCTGGATGTGATCCTGCTGCTCCTGAGCAAGAATAAAATTGAAATTCAGGATATCTCCATTTCCTCCATCCTGGACCAGTACCTGGCGTATCTGCGCCGATGGGAGCAGCTGGACATGGAGATCGCCAGCGAGTTCATTGCCATGGCCTCGCGGCTGATGTATATCAAGACAAAGATGCTCCTTTCCGTCTCCGACCAGGCCGAGGCCCGGTCGGAGATGGAGTCCCTGATCCGCTCCCTGGAGGAGCGGCAGCGGCAGGAGGCGTACCACCAGATCCAGCTGGCCTGCGAGGTGCTCTCGGGGCGGAACGAGATCGGCCGGGGCGTCTTTACCAAGGGGCCGGAGCCGCTGCGGCAGGACCCGGAGTACGCCTACCGCCACGACCAGGAGGATCTGCTCCGGGCCATGGCGGTCCTGGCCGAGCGGGGCGAGCGGGCGCTGCTGCCGCCGGAGAGCCACTTCGACGGCATCGTGGGCGCGGAGCCGTACCCGGTGGCGGCTAAGGCCGCGGAGGTGCTCAAGGGGCTGATCCGCTCCGGGATGGCCAAGTTCCGCAGCCTCTTCCGGGGGAACAAGAGCCGCTCGGAGATCGTGGCCACGTTCCTGGCCATTCTGGAGCTGTGCAAGCTGCGCGCGGTGCGCGTGGAGGGCGATGAGGAGCCCACCGTCACCTATGTGAAAATGCCTGAAAACGCCGGGGAGCCGAGTTAGGAGGAAGCCCTATGGACAACAGTGATCTGGAGCGGGCGGTAGAGGCCATCCTCTTTGCCGCCGGCGAGCCGGTGGGCGCGGTGCGCATGGCCGGGGCCGTGGGGTGCGAGGTGGAGGACATCCACGCTGCCGCACAGCGGATCATGGACCGGCTCAGCTTCGCCCGGTCCGGCATCCGGGTGCTGCGGCTGGAGGACGCCTATCAGATGTGCTCCTCGGGGGAGCTGGCTGAGGTGGTCTCCCGGGCGCTGGAGACAAGAAAGCCTCCCAAGCTCTCGCCCTCCCAGCTGGAAACGCTGACCATCATCGCCTACTACCAGCCCACCACCAAGGCGTACGTGGAGCAGCTGCGGGGCGTGGACAGCGCCTATTCCGTGGGCGCGCTCCTGACAAAGAAGCTCATTGAGGAGGATGGACGGCTCAACGTGCCGGGACGGCCCATCCTCTATAAGACGACGCCGGCATTCCTCCGGACCTTCGGCCTGGAGAGCCTGGAGGATCTGCCGCCCATCGAGAAAGCCGCCGTGGGCGTCCGAGAGGACCAGCAGCTGCAATTGCAGGATCTGCCGGAGCCGGAGGGCGGATCGTGATTGCCCTGGGCATTGTGCTGCTGGCGCTGACGCTCATTGGGCTGTGCCCGGTGGGCATCTGGGTGCAGTTTGACCGGGGGGCGCTGGCACTGCGGGTGAAGGTGGGACCGTTGGGCATCCGGATTCTCCCGAAAAAGCCGTCCCGCGCGGGGAAGCCTCCCAGTGCAGGGAAGCGGATGCGGCTGGCAAAGGCACAGGCCAGACAGAAGGAAAAATGGGAAAAAAAGTGGGCAAAAACGCAGGCGAGGCTGGAGAAAAAGGCGCAGAAGCCTGGGAAGAAGCTCGATATTTCTTTTATTCGGTCCCTCATCCCCGTCGGCCTCCGGTTTCTGGGCGGCCTCCGGCGGAAGCTGTACCTGCCGGAGCTGACGGTATACCTCTGTATGGGCGGTGCGGATGCAGCGGCGCAGGCGGTGGGCTATGGCCGCGCCTGGGCCATCCTGGGGGCGGCGGCGCCGGTGCTGGAGAATACCTTCCGCATCGGGAAGCGGGACCTCCAGGCGGTGCTGGACTGGTCTGTGACCTCTACAGAGTGCTTTGTGCGGGCGGAGGTCCGCATCCGCGTCGGCGGCGTGGTCTATCTGGCGCTGCGGGCGGGCGTAGAATTTTTAAAAGCTATGGCGAAAAATAAGAAAAAGGCGGTGCAAACCACATGAGTCATCCTCTTCCCGACATGATCTCCGCGGCCATCGAGAAGGTCCGCGGCGTGGTGGACGTCAACACGTCCATCGGCGATCCCATCACTACCCCCGACGGCCTGACCGTCATCCCCGTCTCCAGAATCAGCTTCGGCCTTGGCGGCGGCGGCGGCGACTACGTGATGAAGCATCCATCCGCCAACGGGACCAACCCCTTCGGCGGCGGCTCTGGCGCGGCGGTGACCATCCAGCCCCTGGCGTTCCTGGTCATCAAGGGCGAGAGCGTGCGCCTGCTGCCCATCGCGGAGCCGGCCTCCAGCGCTCTCGAGCGGCTGGTGGAGCTGGTGCCGGAGGTGCTGGCCAAGCTCTCGTCGCTGAAAAAGGACAAGGAAAAGGACGGGGAAGCGGAGGACGTTTCCGAAATTTAACGGGTATTGCCCGCCCGGCCCGGTGGAACACTGGGACGGGTGATGAAAATGAAGAAACTGATGCTGCGGGCGGCGGCGGTTTTGGCCGCCGCCTGCTTGCTGGCGTCCGCCGTTGGAGCTTCGCCAGCGGTGGCGGCCCGGTGCGCCATCCTGGTGGACGCGGACAGCGGGCGGGTGCTCTATGAGAAGGACGCCGGCCGGCGCTGCCTGATTGCCAGCACCACCAAGATCATGACGGGGCTTCTGATCGCCGAGGAGGGCGGGCTGGAGCGCGCTGTCATCGTGCCGCCGGAGGCGGCGGGGGTGGAGGGCTCGTCCCTCTATCTCAAGGCCGGGGAGGAGACGACGGTGGAGGCGCTGCTCTATGGCCTGATGCTCCGCTCGGGCAACGACGCGGCGGTGGCGCTGGCGGTGGCCTCGGCGGGGAGCGTGGAGGCGTTCGTGGATCGGATGAACCGGCGGGCGGCGGAGCTGGGCTTGGCCGACACCCACTATGCCAACCCCAACGGCTTGGACGACGAGGAAAATTATTCCACCGCCCGGGATCTGGCGCGGCTGGCCTGCGCGGCTATGGAAAACCCTGTGCTGCGGCAGGTGACGTCCACCAAGCGCATCCAGTTCGGCCAGCGGTCCTTCACCAACCACAACAAGCTCCTCTGGCGCTGTGCGGGGACCGTGGGGGTCAAGACCGGCTATACCAAGGCTGCGGGGCGGCTCCTGGTCAGCGCCGCGGAGCGGTATGGACGGCGGCTGGTGGCCGTGACCATCAACGACCCCCAGGATTGGCGCGACCATCAGGCTCTGCTGGAGTTCGGCTTCGCCGCCATGACCCCCGGGAGCTGGGGGGAGGCCGGCGATGCCCTGGGGGCCGTGCCGGTGACCGGCGGCACGGCCCTGCTGGCCCAGTGCTGCCTGGAAGCGCCGCTGGCCTACGCCCTGCTGGAGGGGGAGACGGCGGCGGTACGGCTGTGCCTGCCGCGGTTCGCTTTCGCGCCCATTGCGGCGGGGACGCGGGCCGGGACGGCGCAGCTGCTGGTGGACGGCAGGATCGCGGCGGAGGCGCCCATCGTCTGGACCGGGGAGGTCCCGGCCCTGGAGTAGGAGGATACCATGGAGGAACGGCTGCAAAAGCTGCTCTCCGCCTTTGGGGCGGCGTCCCGGCGGGAGGCGGAGCAGATGATCCGGAACGGGCGCGTCCGGGTCAACGGCAACACCGCTGCCCTGGGCGACCGGGCCGACCCGGAGACGGACGTGATCGAGGTGGACGGCCGGGCGCTGAAAAAGCGGCCGGCGGCCGTCTATGTGATGCTCCACAAGCCCCGGGGGTATGTCACCACGCTCCACGACGAGCGGGGCCGGCGGGATGTGGGGCAGCTGGTGGCCGGCTGCGGTGCGCGGGTGTATCCGGTGGGGCGGCTGGACCTGAACTCCGAGGGTCTGCTGCTGCTGACCAACGACGGCGCGGCGGCCAACCGCCTGGCCCACCCGTCGGGGCAGGTGGAGAAGGTGTATCTGGCCTGGGTGCAGGACTACCGCCCCGGGGCTGAGGCGGCCCTGCGCCGCCCCATGGAGCTGGACGGCCATCCTCTGCGTCCGGCCCGGGTGCGCCTGCGCCGCAGCCAGGGGGACTTTGCCCTGCTGGAGGTGCGCATCGGCGAGGGGCGCAACCGCCAGGTGCGCCGGATGTGCGAGGCCGCGGGCCTGCGTGTCACGCGGCTCAAGCGCATCGCCGAAGGGCGGCTGACGCTGGGGGACCTGCCGGTGGGGCAGTGGCGCTACCTGACAGAGGACGAGATCGCGTACATACGGAGTATTTGATCTGTTTTTTGCATTTTTTCTTGCAAAATCCGCCGGTTCGTCGTATGATATTCCCGTAAGCCCTCCCCCATCGGAGGGCAGGAGGGAGATACCATGGCCAGCGACATTTTATCGAGGATTCAGAGCGAGCTGCCCGGCTTTTCCAAGGGGCAGAAGCGGATCGCCCAGTATATGACCGAATCCTACGACAAGGCGGCATTCATGACCGCCAGCCGCCTGGGAAAAACCGTGGGGGTCAGCGAGTCCACGGTGGTCCGCTTCGCCGTGGAGCTGGGCTACGACGGCTACCCCAAAATGCAGAAGGCCCTGCAGGAGCTGGTCCGCAACAAGCTGACCGCGGTGCAGCGCATGGAGGTTATCAACGACCTGCTGGGCAGCCAGGACGTGGTGTCGGCGGTGTTCCAGTCAGACATGGAGAACCTGCGGGCCACCGGGGATGCGCTGGACCGAGGGGCCTTTGACCAGGCGGTGGAGGCGATTTTGGGCGCGAAAAACGTCTATATCCTGGGGGTGCGTTCGTCGGCGTCCCTGGCGGCGTTTTTCAATTTTTATCTGCGGAATATGCTGGACAACGTGCGACTGATCGCCTCCAACGCCGTCAGCGAGATGTTTGAGCAGCTGGTGCGGGTGACGCCGGAGGATGTGGTCATCGGCTTCAGCTTTCCGCGGTACTCCAGCCGCACGGTCAAGGCCATGCAGTTCTGCCGGGACTCCGGCGCGTGCGTGGTGGCTGTCACCGACAGCCTCCAGGCCCCGGCGGCGCAGGTGGCGCAGATGGCGCTGATTGCCAAGAGCGATATGGTGTCCATTGTGGACTCCCTGGTGGCGCCGCTGAGCCTCATCAACGCGCTGATCGTGGCCATCGGGCGGAAGCGGGAGACCGACCTCTCGAAAATCTACGCCAAGCTGGAGCGGATCTGGGAAGAGTATGATGTCTATGAGCGATTGGAAAGCTGAAATTCTGGTGATCGGCGGCGGCGCGGCGGGCATGATGGCTGCGGGGACCGCCGCGGAGGCCGGACGGCGGGTGCTCCTGCTGGAGAAGAACGGCCGCCTGGGGAAAAAGCTGGCCATCACCGGCAAGGGGCGGTGCAACCTTACCAACCGCTGCGCGCCGGAGGCGGTGCTGCAAAATACCCTGCGCAATCCCCGCTTTCTCAACAGCGCCGTGCGGGCATTTCCGCCGGAGCAGGTGATGGCGTTTTTTGAGGACCTGGGCTGCGCGCTGAAGGTGGAACGGGGCGAACGGGTATTTCCGGTGTCGGATCGTTCGGCCTCGGTGGTGGACGCCCTGCGCCGCTGGCTGCGCCGGACCGGTGTGCGCGTGGAGCAGGCGGCGGCGCAGGCGCTGCTGATCCGGAACGGCGCGCTCCGCGGCGTCCGGACGGACCGGGGCGAGCTGGCGGCGGGGCGGGTGATTCTCTGCACCGGCGGGGTCTCGTACCCGCTGACCGGCTCCACCGGGGACGGCTACCGGCTGGCCGCGGCGGCGGGGCATACCATCGTGCCGCCCCGCGGTTCCCTGGTGCCCCTGGCGGCCCGGGACGGCGGCTGCGCGGAATTACAGGGGCTGTCCCTGCGCAACGTGGGCGTGCGCCTGCGGGACGGGAGGGGCAGGGTGGTTTACGAGGACTTTGGGGAGCTGCTGTTCACCCACTTCGGCCTGTCCGGCCCGACGATCTTATCCGCCAGCGCCCATCTGGACGGCGGCGGACCGTACACCGTGGAGATCGACCTGAAGCCGGCGCTGGACGAGGGAAAGCTGGATGAGCGCATCCTCCGGGATTTCGCGGCGCAGAAGAACCGGGGCTTTGAAAACGCTCTGACCGAGCTGCTGCCCCGGAGCCTGATCCCAGTGGTGGTGCGCCGGACGGGGGTAGATCCAGCGGCGAAGGTTCATTCGGTGACCCGGGCGCAGCGGCGGGCCTTGCTGGAGCAGCTCAAGCGCTTCACCATTCCCATCGCGGGGCCGCGGCCGGTGGACGAGGCTATCGTCACCGCCGGCGGCGTCTGCGTCCGGGAGGTGGCGCCGAAAACCATGGCGTCCAAGCGCTGCCGGGGCCTGTACCTGGCAGGGGAGGTGCTGGATGTGGACGCCTATACCGGCGGCTTTAATTTACAGATCGCCTGGTCCACCGGGCGGGCCGCGGGGAAGGCCGCGAGCTTGGAGGAGGAGATTTCATGAGTCATCATCATGCCATTGCCATCGACGGCCCCGCCGGGGCCGGCAAGAGCACCTTGGCCCGCCGGACGGCGGCGGCGCTGGGCTTCCGGTATGTGGACACCGGGGCCATCTACCGCACCGTGGGCTATCACATGGACTTTTACGGCATCGGTCCGCGGGACACCGACGGGGTGACGCGGCTGATCGGCGACGTGAACATCGAGATCACCTACGACGGCGCGGGCGCGCAGCACATGATTCTCAACGGCCGCGACGTGTCCGGGGATATCCGGACGCCGGAGATGTCGGCCATTGCCTCGGCCATTTCGGCGCAGAGGGTGGTGCGCGAATATCTGCTGGAGATGCAGCGGGATCTGGCGCGGCGCTATGACGTGGTCATGGACGGGCGGGACATCGGCACGGTGGTCCTGCCCGGGGCCGATGTGAAGATCTTCCTTACCGCCGCGCCGGAGATCCGCGCCCGGCGGCGCTATGAGGAGCTGCTGGCCAAGGGCCAGAAGGCGGTTTACGAGCAGGTCCTGGCGGACCTCCAGAAGCGCGACGCCCAGGACGCCGGCCGGAAGATCGCCCCCCTGCGGCAGGCCAAGGACGCGGTGCTCCTGGATACCTCCGGCCTGGACCTGGACCAGGCGGCGGCGGCCATCGCCGGGATCGTGCGGGAAAAGCTGGGGATCGGATGAGATTCTGGTATGGCTTTCTCTGCGGTGTGGTGCGCGCCGCCATGGCCCTGTGGCACCCGGTGTTCCGGGTGACGGGGCGTGGGCATATCCCGGAGGGGCCCTGCGTGATCTGCGGCAACCACGCGGGGATGGCGGACCCCATCTGGGCCATTTTCGCGGTGAGGAACGGGACCTTCTTCCGCATCCTGGCCAAGGACCAGGTGATGCGCGTCCCGGTGCTGGGGCGGTTCCTCCGCTGGATCGGCGTCATCGGTGTCAAGCGGGGCGAGAGCGACCTGGCCGCGGTCAAGACGGCGCTCCGGGCGCTGAAAAACGGCGAAAAGCTGCTGGTATTTCCCGAGGGGACCCGGGTGAAGGGTGCGCGCATCCCCGCCAAGACCGGCGCGGTGATGCTGGCCCAGCGGGCGGGATGCCCGGTGCTGCCCATGTACATTCAGCGCAGGCGCCGGCCCTTCGGGCCGCTGCGGGTGGCGTTCGGTGCACCGTATTGGGTGGAGACCGCCGGTCCCCGCCCCACGGCCGAGGAGCTGCGGCGGGAGGCCGACCGGGTTTTGGACGCGGCCTACGCCCTGGGGGAGGGGATCGGATGAAGGTGACGCTTGCCAGGACGGCGGGCTTCTGCTTCGGCGTCTCCCGGGCGGTGGAGATGGTGGAGCAGGCTGTCCGGGACGGGCGGCGGGCCGTGACTCTGGGGCCGATTATCCACAACCGCCATGTGGTGGGCCGCTTCGCGCGGATGGGCGTGGCGGAGGCCGCCCGGGTGGAGGACATCCCCGACGGATGCGCCGTGATCATCCGCAGCCACGGCGTGGCACGGGCGGTCTACGCGCAGCTGGAGCGGCGGGGCCTCACCGTGCTGGACGCCACCTGTCCCTTCGTCCGGCGCATCCATAAGATTGTCCGGGACGCGGAGGCCCGGGGCCGCAGGCCCCTGATCATCGGCACGCCGGCGCATCCGGAGGTGGCGGCCATCGCCGGCTGGTGTGACCGCCCGCTGGTGTTTGAGGGCGCTGGGGCGCTCTCGGCGTGGCTCGCGGAGGACCCTCGGAACGCCCGGATGCCCCTGTCCATGGTCTCGCAGACCACCGGGACGCAGGAAATTTGGAATTCCTGCTGTAAAATCGTAAAAAAAGTGTGTACAAACTGCGAAATATTTGATACAATATGTGGAGCGACGGAAAAACGGCAGAAAGAAGCCATAGCCCTGGCGGGGTTGTGCGATGCGATGGTCATAGTCGGTGACGCGATGAGCTCCAACACAAAGCGCCTCTCCATGATTTGCAGGCAGTACTGTAAAAAGGTGGCTTTGGTGGACAATGCCGATGAATTGGACACAAAGCTGTTCTCTGGTGTTCGGTCCGTTGGTATCACGGCCGGTGCCTCGACGCCGGCGTGGATAATAAAGGAGGTCATCAATCAAATGAGCGACGAGATCAAGGTTGAAAACGCAGCGATGGAGGAGAGCTTTGCTGATCTGCTGGAGCAGTCCATCAAAACTTTAAATACAGGAGAGAAAGTCACCGGCGTAGTCACATCCATCACGCCCACCGAGGTCTATGTGGACCTGGGCGCGAAGCACGCCGGCTACATCCCTTACAGCGAGATCAGCAGCGACCCCGCGGTGAAAGCGGAGGATGTGTTCCACGTGGGCGACGAGGTGGAGGTCTATGTGGTCCGCGTCAACGACGTGGAGGGCACCGTGATGCTTTCCAAGCGCCGCCTCGACTCTGTGAAGAGCTGGGACGAGATCGAAACCGCGTGTGAGGAAAAGACCGTGGTGGAGGGCGTCATCACCGAGGAGAACAAGGGCGGACTGGTGGCCAGCGTCAAGGGTGTGCGTGTGTTCATCCCCGCCTCCCAGACCGGCATTCCCAAGGGCGGCGAGCTGGGCCAGCTCCTCAAGCAGACCGTCAAGATGAAGATCACCGAGGTCAACCGCGCCCGCCGCCGCGTGGTGGGTTCCATCCGTGCCGTAGCCGCCGAGGCCCGCAAGGCCGCCGCGGAGAAGATCTGGAGCGAGATCGAGGTGGGCAAGAAGTACCACGGCGTGGTCAAGAGCCTGACCAGCTACGGCGCATTTGTGGATATCGGCGGCGTGGACGGCATGGTGCACGTCTCCGAGCTGAGCTGGAGCCGCATCAAGAACCCTGCCGAGGTGGTCAAGGCCGGCGACGAGATCGACGTCTTTGTCATCTCCTATGACCCCGAGAAGAAGAAGATCTCCCTGGGCTACAAGACCGCGGAGACCAACCCCTGGAACATCTTCATGAACAGCTTCTCCGTGGGCGACGTGGCCAAGGTGAAGGTGGTCAAGCTGATGACTTTCGGCGCCTTTGCCGAGATCATCCCCGGCGTGGACGGCCTGATCCACATCTCCCAGATTGCCGACCGCCGCATCGGCAAGCCCGAGGATGTGCTCTCTGAGGGGCAGGAGGTCGATGCCAAGATCATCGACGTGGACGCCGAGAACAAGCGTATTTCCCTGTCCATCCGCGCGCTGCTGGTTCCCTCTGAGGACGAGTACGACGGCGAGGACTGATCCCGGAACATTCTAAAAACGGGCCGTCTCAGACGGCCCGTTTTTTTCGGAGGCACTGCATGAACATTGACTTTTTATACAATTGCCCGCAGCTGGCGCCGCAGGTGACGGCGCTGCTGGAGCAGGCGTTCGGAATGGCACTGGGCGAGCGGTTCTATGGGGAGCTGACCGCGCATTCCATGACGCCGGGCCAGCTGCCGCTGACCATTGCGGCCTGGGAGGGAGAGGCGCTGCTGGGTACTGTGGGCCTCTGGCGGACGGACCTGCTGCCGCGGCAGGACCTGACGCCCTGGCTGGCCTGCCTGGCGGTGCAGGAGGCGCATAGGCGGCGCGGCATCGGGACAGCTCTGCAAAACTTCCTGGCGCGCGCCGCCCGGGACATGGGGTTTGAAACGGTCTATCTCTATACGACGCTGGTGGATTACTATGAGAAAACAGGCTGGGTGCACTTTGACGGCGGCTATGAGCTGATCGACGGCAGCGCGCAGAAAATTTACCGCCTGGACCTGTAGGGAGGGAGCAAACATGCATCAACGACAGCCCGACCTCATCCTCCGCGGCGGGACCATTGTGGACGGCACTGGCGCGCCGCGGTACTACGCCGACGTGGCCGTCCGCGGGGCGCGGATTGACTATATCGGGGACCTGCGGGGCATGCGCGCGCCGCTGGAGATCGATGCCCGGGGGAAATTCGTGACGCCGGGGTTCATCGACAGCCATTCCCACGCCGACGCCACCATCTGGGGCAATCCGGAGTGCCAGAGCCTGGTGCGGCAGGGGATCACCACAGCGGTGGTGGGCAACTGCGGCTTTTCCAAGCGGACGTTCCTGGACGGCGTGGCCTGGGACCCCAAAGGGGCGGATATCCAATGCGTCTACAATCTGCCGGGGCCGGACTATCCCAAAGGGTCCATGGCGGCGGTGCTGGACAGGGCCGAGGGCATGGGCACGTCCCTGAATACGGCGTGGCTCTGCGGACACAACGACCTGCGGGTGCTGGCGGGGCTGTACACCGCTGATTACACCGAGGCGCAGTTCGCGGTGATGGCTGGCTTTCTGCGGGAGGCCATGGAGGCGGGGTTCATCGGCCTCTCCACGGGGCTGGAGTTTGTGCCGGGCATCCTCTCCAGGCCGGAGGAGGTGGAGCGGCTGGCGGCTGTTGCCGGCGAGTACGATGCCAACTACGCCAGCCATATGCGCGATGAGGGGACGTACATCCTTGAGGCGGTGGAGGAGTTTTTGAACGTGATCCGCAAAACCGGCCTGCGGGGGACCATCTCCCACCTGAACGTGAAGTACGACAACGGCGTGCCCAACGACTACCTGCAAAAGGCCATGCAGCTGCTGCGGGACGCCCGTGAGCGGGAGCATCTGAACGTTCTGACCGACATGCTGCCCACCTGCTTTGCCACCGGCGGGGCGCTGGCGATCCTGCCGCCGTGGCTCTACGAGGACGGCTGGGACCGGGCGCGGGAGATTCTGGCGGACCCGGCGGGGCGTAAGCGGGTGAAAGCGGACTGCGACCGGTACTGGCGCTTCCTGGCGGCGGGGCAGTGGGACCGGCTGCTCTATATCCAGCCGCCCTACCAGCCGGAGCTGTGTACCCGGCCCTTTGGTGAGCTGGCGCAGGAGGCGGGCCGCAGTCCCTTCGACTACTTCCTGGACGTGATGCAGGCCGCGCCGACCCTGGCCGACGCCGAGCGGGTCCACATGCAGGGGACGGTGTTCCATGAGCAGACTATGATTGAGAGCGTGGTGCGGGACCCCCTCTACCTGTGGATGACCGACTCCATGGCCACGGTGGAGGACGGCCCGCTGGCCCGGAATACCGCCAACCTCCAGGAGTACATGAGCATGACCTACTTTTTCACCCGCTATGTGCGGGATTTGAAGGTCATTTCTCTGGAGCAGGCGCTGATGAAGGTTTGCTCCGTCCCGGCGCGGCACTACCGCCTGACGGGGCGCGGCGTGCTGGCCGAGGGGTATTACGCCGACCTTAACGTCTTTGATCTGGACGCGCTGGAGGTCCGCGCAACGTTTGCGGACATCTGCCGGTACTGCGCCGGGATGGACTATGTGATTGTCAACGGTCAGCCGGTGATCGCCCAGGGGCGGCACACCGGGGCGCGCCCGGGCCAGGTGCTGCGGCATCTGCCGGCGCGGTGAGCAAAGCGCGGCCTGCAGCGGCTGACGGAAAAATCTGCGAAATGGACGGGCTTTTTGTATGCGAAAGATCCAAAAGGGGTACCGCTGGCTGACCGTAGCGGGGTCCATGGTGATCGGGCTGCTGGGCGGGCTGATCTACGCCTGGAGCATCTTTGTCAGGCCGGTGTGCGCCGCCTACGGCTGGGAGACCAACCAGGTGGTGCTCATGGGCAACGTGATGATGGCGTGCTTCAGTGTGGGGACGTTCCTGGGCGGCCTGATCTGGCCGCGGTGCGGCCTGCGGCGGACCGGCGTTCTGGGGACGGTGCTGTTCAGCGGGGCGGTGGTCTGCGCGGCCTACGCGCCCTCGCCGGCGGCGATGTACCTCAGCTGGGGCGTCGCGGGCGGTGTTGGCATCGGCATCCTCTACTCTATTGGGATGTACGCGGCCTCAGCTTGGTTCCCGAAGAAGCGGGGAAGCGTGATGTCGCTGTTCCTCATGTGCTTCGGCCTCGCGCCCACGGTGCTGGCCAAGCCCCTCACCGTCCTGCTTACGCAGCTGGGCGTGCGGCATACGATGCTGGGACTGGGCGTGAGTCTATTTGTGGTGCTGGGCGGCATCTCCGCGTTCCTCATGCGGATGCCGCCGGCCACCTGGGGTGCGGCGCCGGCGGCTCAGGCCGCGCCCCAGGCGATGACGCCCTGCACCCTGCGGGAGGCGGTGCGCACCGGGACCTTCTGGCTGTTTGCCGGCGGCATCTTCTGCCTGACGAGCCCCTACGCCTTCATCAACTCCTTTACCACGGTCTACGCCGTGGACTACCGGGGCCTTAGCGGGGCGCAGGCGGTGTGGATCGTATCGGCGGCGGGCCTGGGCGCGGCGGGCGGCCGGCTGCTGGGCGGCGTCGTCTCGGACCGGCGGGGCTGCCGGACGGCGGTGGCCCTGGCGTGCCTCAGCTCCATGACGTCCTGCGTGCTGCTGCTCCTGTGCAGCGGCTTTTGGGGGGTGCTGCTGGCGTTTGTGCTGGTGTCGGTGGGCTTTGGCCTGCGGGCGCCAGTGTACGGGCTGTGGCCGGTGGACCGCTTCGGTGCGGAGACCGCCGGGTCAGTGTACGGCGCGGCCAGCCTCGCGGCGATCCCGGCGGTGTTGCTGGCCCCGATGCTGACGGCGGCGGCCTCCTATCCGGTCTCCACGGTCTGCGCCTTTCTGGCGGCGATCCTGGGGCTGGCGGCGTTCCTTGCGACGCCGCGGTATACGCCGCTGATGCGGAAAAATGGGCTCAAACCCAATAATTTAGAATGCTGTGGAGCAGATGGCAGACGGTGAACGCGGCGGCGGGGACCAGCGCGGCGAGGTTCCGGTGGCCCGCGGTGTAGAACAGGAAGGAGAGGCACGGCGGCACGGTCAGCAGCGCCAGAACCAACGCGCCGGCGTTTCCGTCGTAGTAGGCGGCCCAGCCCGCGTAGTACGCCAGGACGCACAGCGCCGCCGCGGCGTTCCAGGGCGCGCGCCGGACCGCGGCTGCCTCCCGCCGCCGGAGCAGACAGAGCGCCGCTGCCAGCAGAACCTGAAGAACCGAGGCGACGGCATCCAGGACCGGCGTGAGGGATTCGGCCCGCAGGATGTCGCAGGGGGCCGGGACGGCAAACCAGAGGAAATTGGGCAGCATCACGGCCAGAAACAGCGCCAGCCCCCAGCGGTCCAGGCCGAATTGATAGGATGTTCGCAGCATGTTCATTCCGCCTCCCTGGCAAGCCGGCGCGCGGTGCGCCGGTGAGATCGTTCGCGCCAAAAGAAAACCCGACGCGTGGCGTCGGGTCTTCTTTTGAAGAAAGAGAAGAGAAAAGGGGGAGAAAAGGAGGTCCGGCGCGCATCGGCACTTGCTGGCCGGGCTTCCTTTTGACAGTTTCAGTCTAACGGATAATTTTGAATGTATTATGAACAAACGAGAAACAATTCTTGAACAATGCCAGAGTCCGCTAAAGCTGCCACGGCCAGACTGGCGTGCTAAAAATTACCCTGCATAGAAAAAAACCGCCGGGCAAAGCTATGACTGTCCAAACGGGACAAAAGAATGAAGGAGGAGTTTCAACATGAAGAGCAACAACAATGCAGTCGTTCCCGAAGCCCGCGAAGCCCTTGACAAGTTTAAGATGGAGGCCGCCTCTGAGGTGGGCGTCAACCTGAAGCAGGGCTACAACGGCAACCTGACCTCCCGCGAGGCCGGCAGCGTCGGCGGCCAGATGGTCAAGAAGATGATCGAGGAGTACGAGCGCAACATGAAGTAATTCATGCCGCTCGGTATCTGCCTGCCGGAGCGCCAGCGGACGGATACGGGGGCCTGGCGGCTTGCCGCCGGGCCCTTTTCCATATTGGGTCAGTTGGCGGAAAAAAACGCGGCGGCTGTGGTATAATAGAGAAAACTTGGAGGTGATCCCCATGAGACTGCGGATTCTGCCGGCGCTGCTTCTGGCGGCTGCCGTGCTTCTGGCGCTGCCGGCGGCCTGCCGCGCCCCCGGCGGGGAGGCCGCCGGCGTGCCGGAGGCGGGAGAGGTCCTGGAGTTTGCCCGGGGCGGGACCCGGGTGACGGAGGAGACGGACCGTACAGACGGCTTTTCCGTGCAGCGGCGGGTCTACGCCCTCTACAACGGCGACGAGGCGGTGATGGGCCGTGCCGAAGCGCCGGAGGACCTGGGACCGGTCAGCCTGGCGGCGCTGGAGCTGCCGGCGGGGGCGGGGACGGTCCGCTGGTTCGACGCGGCGGCGGGCGCCTGGATCGCCGCGCCGCTGGCGGAGGCGGTTTTCAAGACCAGCTGCGCCGTGGTGACGCTGGAGGCGGGCGGGGAGTACCTGCTCTACATGCCGAAGCTCTATCAGGACCAGGGCTTTGGCACCGTTCGCTACCTCCGCGCCCTGGACGGCGCGCTGACGGTTGAGGCCTCGGAGGACGGCTGGCGGCTCACCCTGACGGCGGCCTCACTGCCGACAGGCTGTGAGGCGGACTACATGACGCTCGCCTCCCAGGTGCGGCTGTTTGAGAACCCAGCGGTGCTGGACAGCTTCTGGAGGCTGTACACCTTGGACGGCGACGGCAAATGGCGCTATGACGGCTACTACTACCCCTCGCCCGCCACCTACACCCCCAGCGGCGAGGACTGCCTCTACCGCCTGCCGGCGGCGTACCTCTGCAAGAGCTTCGTCTACGGCGCGTCCAAGGTCCGGGCCGCAGAGGACCTGGCCGTGGCCACCTTGGACGTGATGGCCCGCCAGCAGAGCCTCTACGGCTACTTTCCCACCCTGCCGGAGAGTCAGTGGCTCTCGGAGGACTACGGCATTGGCCCGGGGTTTTACGACACGCGGTTCAACACAGAGCTGGTGGAGATCTACCTGCGGTACATCGCCCAAAATCCCTGTGAGGCGTTCACGGCGCTGCTGGACCGCTATTTCGACTTCTATCTGGACTTCGCCGCTGTCCACCACCGGGAGACAGAGCACGGCGGCTGGCTGGTGGACGATTACTGGCACCCGGACGGAGGCCGGGGGACGCACACCTCCTTAAACCACCAGCTGGCGGAGCTGCTGGCCCTCTATCACGGCGCGGACAGCCTGGACCGGCCCGAGCTGCGGGCGCTGGCGGACCGGATGCTCCGGGCCGTTCAGGACACCGCCCCCAGCTGGGTCCGAGCCGACGGGGACCTCCACTATGCCTGCTACCCGGACGGCTCCTATGGCGGCAGCGACTATCCCTATCTCACCTATAATGACCTCTACCATCTCCGCGAATACCTGCCCGAGCCGGTCCCGGAGCTGGAGGCGCTGATGGAGGCCAAGCGCGCCTGGATGGACCGCAGCGGTGTGACGGGATATTTGCAGTAGAAACCATTTGACCTGGCGGCGAAAACATTGTATTCTATAGGGAGATTGTCGAAGTACAAGGAGGAACCGCCTATGAATTGGATCGCCACGGGACTGGCGGGCGCGGCGCTGGCGGCGGCCGTCCTGCCGGCAGCGCTGCCGCCGGTGCAGGAGACGGCCGGGACTGCCCAGGCCTGGATGGTCCAGGCGGCTGAGCCTGCCGCGGCGCGGCGGACGCTGCATTTTGCCCAGGGGACGGCTTCGGTGACGGAGACTGTCCAGAAAGGCGTGTCTGTCCGTATCTGCGCCCTGCCCAATGGCGATACCGTCAAGATGGCCCGCCTGACGGCCCCGGCGGGGGAGGCCTGCGTGGAGGAGGTGCGCCTGGAGGGCGGCGGGACCCTCCGCTGGTACGACGCCCAGGCGGGGCAGTGGCAGTCCCAGCCCCTGCGGGCGGGTACGGTGCGGACCGGGTGCGCTGTCATCACGATGGAGAGCGGCGGCGAGCTGTTCCTCTACACCCCCAAGGTCTACGAGCCCCTGGAGCGGGCCACGGCCCGCCACCTGCCGGCGCTGGATGGCAGCATAGAGCTGCGGCAGGACGGCGGGGGCTGGACGCTGCGCGTCCTGCTCCCGTCCCTGCCGGCAGGCTGTGAGGCGGACTATCTGCTACTCACCGGCCGGGAGGCCCTGTTCGACTGGTCCGACGAGGCCGCGGTCTACGCCGCATGGTCCGCCCACGATACCCTGGACGACACGGGGAAGTGGCGCTATGACGGCTATTACTACCGCTCGCCGGACACCTACGTTCCCGCCGGCGCAGACTGCTACTACCGCCAGCCCTCGGCGTACCTGATCGAGCACTATTTAAACCAGGCGGCGGACTGCCGCGCCGCGTGGGATCTGGCGGCGGCGTGCCTGGACGTGATGGCGCGCCAGCAGAACGTCTACGGCTACTTTCCCACCCAGCCGGAGAGCCAGTGGCTGGCGGAGGACTACGGCATCGGCCCGGGGTTTTACGATACCCGCTTCAACTCTGATCTGGCTGAAAATTTCTACCGCTTCGGGCAGCTGGGCCGCTGCCGGGAGTTTGACGCGGTGATGGACCGCTATTTTGACTTCTACCTGACCTTTGCCGCCGACCACCACCAGGAAACCCGGAACGGCGGCTGGCTGGTGGACGACTACGGCGACCCCGCGGGGGCCGGCGCGCTTCACACGTCGCTGAACCACCAGCTTTCGGAGATTTTGACGCTCTACCGCTTTTCAGAGGTCCTGGCGCGCCCGGAGCTGTCCGCCCTGGCCGAGCGGATGCTCCAGGCGGTGGAGGACACCGAGACGGCCTGGATTGCCCCCGGCGGCGATCTGCACTACGCCGTCTTTGCCGACGGGCGGTATGGCAACGCCGACTACCCCTACCTCACCTATAACGACCTCTTCAAGCTTCGTCAGTACCTCGCGTCCCAGGGCCGCACGGTCCCCGCCGTCCAGCGGCTGATGGACGCCAAGCGCGCCTGGATGGATGCCCACGGCGTCACGGAATATCTCCGGTAGGGGGCGCGGCATGGAGCTTTGGATGACCGGCATTGACCACGCTCGCGCGCCCCTGGCGGTGCGCGAGCGCTTCGCCATGACGAAACGGCAGCAGGCGTGGCTGCTGGAGACGCTCCAGACCCAGGAGGGTGTCTTGGGCGCGGCGGTTCTGGCCACCTGCAACCGGACGGCGGTCTGGGTGCACTGTCTCCCTGGCGATACTCCGCCGCTGGTCCGGCGCCTCTGTGAGGCGGTGGAGGCGCCGAGGGCGGATGGGGCATATCTCCACAGCTGTACAGGTGAGGCGGCGGTCCAGACGCTGTTTGAAACGGCAGCGGGGCTGCGCTCCCGCATTTTCGGCGAGGACCAGATCCTGACCCAGGTGAAGGAGGCACTGGAGCGCGCCCGGGCCGGCGGCTTTGCCGACGGCGTCATCGAGGTGCTGTTCCGCATGGCCGTTACATCCGCCAAGCAGGTCAAGACAGGGCTGCAAACGGCGCTGGTCAACACCAGCGCCGTGGACTGCGCCCTGGCGCGGCTGCGGGAGACCGGATACGACCTGCGGGGGCGGCGATGTCTGGTGATCGGCAACGGCAAAATGGGAAAGCTGGCGGCTCAGGCGCTACGGGAGGCCGGCGCGGACGTTACCGTGACCGTTCGGCAGTACCGCGGCGGCGTGGTGGAGATCCCCGCTGGGTGCCGCCGCATCGACTACGGCCAGCGGCTGGCGCTGTTTCCTCAGAGCGAGCTGATCCTCAGCGCCACCGCCAGTCCCAACGTCACCGTCAAATACGAGGAAGCCGCTGCCGCAGGCCTGCGGCCCGGCGCGGTGCTCATCGATCTGGCGGTCCCACGGGATATCGATCCCCGGGTGGCGTCACTGGGAGTGACACTGTGGGATATCGACCAGTTTTCCGTTCCGGAGACCGCCCGGCTGGCTGAGGCCCGGGCTTGGGCGGGTTCTGTGCTGGCGGCGGGAGAGGCGGCCTTTGCCACCTGGTACCACTGCCGCGATCTGATCCCCCGGCTGGATGCTCTGTCCCGGCGCTTCGGCAGGGACGCCGCCAACCGTATCTCCAAGGAGATACCAACCTCTATACGGACCCAGGCGGCATCTGGGGCGGAGAAGGAGCTGCGCCGTCTTCTGTTCGCCGTCCGCGACCGGGCGGGGGCCGCGGCGTTCCGCCAGTGCGTCGAGGCGGTGGAGCTGGCCATGGATGGCAGGGGGCGCGTGTGATGCGGCTGCTTTTTGCCATGGACGCCCGGGATTACGACCCGGCAGGCCCCGCTTTTGTCCGCGACGCGGTTCGGGCTGTGATCTGGGACGGCGCGCGGCTGGCGATGGTCTACAGCCGGCGGTACCTCTACTATAAATTCCCGGGCGGCGGTCTGGAGCCGGGGGAGACGCATCTCGCCGCTCTCTGCCGAGAGACGCGGGAGGAAACCGGTCTTGTCATCCTGCCGGAGACGGTCCGGCCCTATGGCCGCGTGCAGCAGGTCCAGCGGGGCCTTTGGGAGCCGGTGTTCATCCAAAACAGCTTCTATTACCTATGCTGTGCCGCAGGGCCGGTCGGATCCCAGCGTCTGGACGCCTATGAGGCTGAGGAGGGCTTTCTCCTGCGCTTCGTTCCGCCGGAGGCAGCTATGGAGGTCAACCGCACCGCGCCGCCCTACGGTCTGGACCTGTACATGGTCCGCCGGGAGCTGCGGGTGCTGGAGCAGCTGCGCCGGGAGGGTGTGCTGGGAAAGGAGACGACTTTATGAAGCAAAAAGATTGGATTTGGCGGACGTTGGCCGTTCTGTTTCTGATTTCCACGATTCTTTTCGGGTCCCTCTGGCTTCAGGAACGCCGGGAGTGCGCGGACCTCCGCGCCCTGGCAGAGTACCACGCCCGGGACGCCGGCGAACGGTTCCAGGCGTACCTGGCGCATGGCGAGGAGAGCGACTATTGGTACGGCGTCGCCGCCTTGCGCGGCTTTGAGCAGGCATATCTGGCCTGGAAGGGCGCGGCAGACAGCAACTATACCTTCTGCAACGAGGTCTACGGCGCCTTGGTCCTCGCGCCCGCCCAGGGCCAGGACCAGGCCGCGGAGCTGGGCGAAATTCTGGCGCTTTTGGCAGAAGATGCGGCAGACCGCAACGCTTTTGTGCGTTTGGATGCGCTGCGGCATACGCTGCGCAGTTAGGAGACGAAATGGGAAAATTTTTTCCGCTCTATATCTCCCTGGAGAGATGCCGAGTCCTGGTCTACGGCGGCGGGCGCATCGCGTCCCGCCGGGTGGGCGTGTTGGCCCAATTTGGGGCGTCCATTCGGATTATCTCTCCAGAGATACAGCCTGAGACGAGATATCTCCCTGAAGTTACCTATGAACCGGGCGTCTTTGACCCCGCGACCATGCCGTCAGCGGATCTGGTCCTGGCGGCGACCAGCGACCCCGCTGTCAACCACGCCGTTGCGGTTCTCTGCCGCGCCCGGGGCATCCCGGTGAACAGCGCGTCAGACCAGGCGGACTGCGACTTTCAGTTCCCGGCGGTGGCGATCCAGGGGCCGCTGGTGGCGGGCGTCAACGCCGGCGGTTTGGATCACGCACTGGTGCGCCGCGCGGCGGCGGCGATCCGGCGGACATTGGAGGAATTGGCATGAAAACTGTTCGCATCGGCACCCGGGGCAGTGCGCTGGCCCTGGCCCAGGCCAGACTGCTGCTGGAATTTCTGTGTGAGAGGGGTATCTCTTCGGAGATAGTTCCCATCCGGACCACCGGAGACCGGATTCAGGACCGCACTCTGGCGGAGATTGGTGGCAAGGGCCTCTTCGTTCGGGAGCTGGACCAGGCGCTTCGGGCAGGGCTTTGCGACGTGGCGGTCCACTCCTGTAAGGACCTGCCCATGGAATTGCCGGCGGACCTGCCAGTTTTGGGCTGCTCCGCCCGGGAGAACCCGAGGGATGTTCTGGTCCTGCCGGCGGGCAGGACGGCCTGGGACCGCGCCCGTCCGGTGGGCACGTGTAGCCCCCGCCGGTCCGTACAGCTGAAGAGATACAGCCCGGGTATTGCCATTGAGCCGGTCCGGGGCAATGTGGAGAGCCGCCTGCGGAAGCTGGACGGCGGTGCGTTCGGCGCGCTGGTTCTGGCGGCGGCGGGCCTTAGGCGGCTGGGCCTCGCGGCGCGGATCAGCCGGTATTTTTCCGCGGAGGAGATGACTCCCGCTCCCGGCCAAGGCGCGCTGTGTGTCCAGGGCAGGGCGGGGGAGGACTACGGGTATCTTTCGGACTTTTTTGACCGGGCGGTGATGGCTGCGGTCCGCGCTGAGCGCGCCTTTGCGGCGGCCATTGGCGGCGGCTGTGCAAGTCCGGCGGGGGCGTTTGCCCAGGTGTGTGAGGGGGAATTGCACCTGCTGGCCTTTGCGGCGGACGCGGACGGCGGCTTCCGCCGCCGCGCGCTGTGCGGCGCGGCGGACGCCCCGGAACGGCTGGGCGAGGCGCTGGCGCGGCGGTTTCAGGAGGGAGGTGCGGCGGAGTGAGCGGCAAGGTCTATTTGGTGGGGGCCGGCCCTGGTGATGCGGGGCTTTTGACCCTGTCTGGTCGGGCGGTGCTGTCCCGCGCGGATGTGGTGGTCTACGACGCCCTGGTCGGCCCGGCGGTGCTGGCCATGGCCCCGGCGGGGGCCCGATGCGTGGACGCCGGCAAGCGGGCAGGGCGGCACACCCTGGCGCAGTCGGAGATTCACGACCTCCTTTTGGCGGAGGCCCTGGCGGGTCGGACGGTGGTGCGGCTCCAGGGGGGAGACCCGTTTCTCTTTGGGCGGGGCGGCGAGGAGCTGGCTTTTCTGCGGTCCCGGGGTGTTCCCTGCGAGGTGATCCCGGGCGTTTCCGCGGCTCTGGCCGCACCGGCCTGCGCCGGCCTCCCTGTGACACACCGCGAAGCGGCGTCCTCAGTCCACATCCTCACGGCCCACCGGCAGGCGGGCGCGCCGCTGGAGCTGGATTTCGCCTCTCTGGCGCGGCTGGAGGGAACGCTGGTGTTCCTCATGGGACTGGCGGCCCTGCCAGCGCTGTGCCGGGGGCTTCTGGAGGCGGGCATGGACCCGGAGACGCCCGCCGCGGCCGTCTCCCGGGGGAGCACGGCGGGACAGCGGCAGGTGCAATCGTCTCTGGCGGCGCTGCCGGAGGCTGCGCGCGGCCTGGAAGCTCCCGCGGTGATCGTAGTGGGCCGTGTCTGCGCCCTGTCGCAGGACTGGCGCGCGGCGCTGCCCCTGGGCGGCAAGCTGTTCCTGGTGACGCGGCCGCGGGAACGGGCGGCTTCACTGCTGGCGGGGCTCCGCGCCCTGGGGGCTGAGGCGGTGCCGTATCCCACGGTGGCCCTGCAGCCCCTGCCGGGCGCCGATCTCTCGGCGCTGGCGGACTGCCGGTGGCTGGCGCTGACCAGCCCGTCGGGAGTGGACATTTTCTTCGACCGCCTCCGCGCCCTGGGGAGGGATGTCCGGTCGCTTTCCCATCTGCGGATCGCCGCTCTGGGGGCCGGCACCGCCGCGGCCCTGGCCGCGCGCGGCGTCTTTGCCGACCTGGTGCCGGAGACCTATGACACCGCGTCCCTGGGGGAGGCCTTGGCGGCTATTCTGCGGCCTGGTGAACGGGTACTCCTGGCCCGGGCCAGGGCGGGAAGTCCTGAGCTGCCCCGCTGCCTGCCGCCGGGCTCTTATTACGACGTACCGCTGTATGAAACTGTGTTCCACAAGCCGGCCCTGCCGGCCCTGCCGCCGCTGCTGGAGGCGGGGGCGCGCGTGGTGTTCACCAGCGCTTCCACGGTCCGCGGCCTTGCCGCGGCGACGGGGCGGAACCTGACGGGAGTACCGGCGCTGTGCATCGGCCGGCAGACGGCGGAGGCCGCGCAGGAATTTGGAATGAATCCCTATATCGCCCGGACCGCCACGGTGGACGGTCTGGTGGAACTGGCATTGGAGGTGCCTTAATCATGGAACTGACTGAACGTCCCCGCCGCCTGCGGAGCTGCGCGGCGCTGCGACGCATGGTCCGGGAGACACGGATGGACAAATCGTCGCTGGTCTATCCCGCCTTTGTGGTGGAGGGACAGGGGAGAAGGGAGGAGATTTCCTCCATGCCCGGGCAGTACCGCCACAGCGCGGACCGGCTGCTGGATCTGGCTGAGGCGCTGCTGGAGGCCGGCGTGGACAAGATGATGCTCTTCGGCATCCCCGCCCGCAAGGACGCCTGCGGCAGCGAGGCCTGCGCGGAGCACGGCGTGGTCCAGCAGGCCATGCGCGCGCTGAAGGCCCGTTTCCCGAAGCTGTACCTGATCGGCGACGTGTGCATGTGCGAGTACACCTCACACGGACATTGCGGCATTCTCAAGGGCGAGACCGTGGACAACGATAAAACGCTCGGGTCCCTGGCCCGCATCGCCGTGAGTCAGGCGGAGGCAGGGGCGGATATGGTGGCGCCCTCGGATATGATGGACGGTCGCGTGGGGGCCATCCGTGCGGCACTGGACCGGGCGGGCCATGAGGGGACGCCGATTCTCTCCTACGCCGTCAAATACGCCTCATCCTTCTACGGCCCCTTCCGGGACGCCGCCGAATCGGCCCCGGCCTTCGGCGACCGCAAGACGTATCAGATGGACTACCACAACCGCCGCGAGGCGCTGAGGGAGGCCCGCCTGGACATCCAGGAGGGCGCGGACATTTTAATGGTGAAGCCCGCCATGGCCTACGGCGATGTGATCGCCCAGGTCAAGGCCGCGACGGACCTGCCGGTGGCGGCCTACAGCGTCAGCGGCGAGTACAGCATGGTCAAGGCCTGCGCCCGCCAGGGGTTCATCAACGAGGCGGGCGTGATGTGCGAGCTGGCCGCGGCGGCCTACCGGGCAGGGGCGGATATCTACATCACCTACTTCGCCCCGGAGCTGGCCCGGGCCATGGACGAGGGGAGGATCGGCTGATGGGACGTTCCGAGGACTTGTTCGCCCGGGCGCGGCGGGTGATCCCAGGCGGGGTCAACAGCCCGGTGCGGGCTTTCCGCGCCGTGGGCATGACGCCGCGGTTCATCGAAACGGCCCGGGGCAGCCATATGACCGACGCCGACGGGCGGGCGTATGTGGACTTCGTCGGCTCCTGGGGGCCGATGGTGCTGGGGCACGCCCACCCGGCGGTGTACGAGGCGGTCTGCCGCGCGGCGGCGGAGGGCCTCAGCTTCGGCGCGGCCACGGAGCGGGAGGTGGAAATGGCTGAGCTGGTCTGTTCATTGGTGCCTTCTGTGGAGATGGTCCGTATGGTCAGCTCCGGCACCGAGGCGGTGATGAGCGCCCTCCGGGCTGCCCGGGGCTTCACCCGCCGGGACAAGATCGTCAAGTTCGACGGCTGCTACCACGGTCACAGCGACGGCCTCCTGGTCCAGGCCGGCTCCGGCGTGATGACGGCGGGCGTGCCGGACAGCGCCGGGGTGCCGGCAGGCTGGACCCGGGACACCCTCTGCGCCCGGTACAACGACCTGGAGAGCGTCCGCGCCCTGTTCGCGGCGTACCCGGAGGCCATCGCGGCGGTGATCGTGGAGCCGGTGGCGGCGAACATGGGCGTGGTGCCGCCGGAGCCGGGGTTTTTGGAGGGCCTGCGGGCGCTGTGCGACGAATACGGGAGCCTGCTGATCTTCGACGAGGTCATTACAGGCTTCCGCCTGGGCCTCTCCGGCGCGCAGGGGTATTGCGGCATCCGTCCGGACCTGACCACCTTCGGCAAGATCATCGGCGGCGGCATGCCGGTGGGCGCCTACGGCGGACGCCGGGACGTGATGGAGCTGGTGGCGCCCCTGGGGCCGGTTTACCAGGCGGGGACGCTGAGCGGAAACCCCGTGGCCATGGCTGCGGGCCTGTGTCAGCTGGGGCTGCTGCGGGACGATCCGGATTTCTACGGGCGGCTGGAGGCGGTTTCCGGCGCCTTCTTCACCGAGCTGGAACGGCGGCTGCGGGCAGCGGGGAAGCCCTGGCGGGTAAACCATGTGGGCTCCCTGGGCAGCGTCTTTTTCACCGGCGAGCAGGTGCGGGACTACGCCTCGGCCAGGACGGCAGATACGGCGGTGTACGGCTCGTATGCGCGGTGGATGTTCGCTCATGGGATTTATGTTGCGCCGTCGCAGTTTGAGGCTATGTTTCTCTCGTCGGCGCACACGCCGGCGGACCTGGAGCAGGCACTGGACGCTCTGAGCGCCTGGCTGCGGGAAATCGCTTAAAAATTAGCCCTTTTTTCTGGGAAAAACAGGCGCATTTCGGGACTTTTTCGCGGCGGGACAAGCCGAAATCAAAAATCCGGAGGACCCTTTGCAGGGTCCTCCGGATTTTTGGAGCTTTTGCGTCGGAAAGGGCGTCAAATATCTGTTTTTTCTATCCCTTCGGCTTAAAGCTGTCCTTCAGTCCAACGGCGCGGTTGAATACCAGACGGTCATGGGCGGAATCCTTGCTGTCCGCGCAGAAGTACCCCAGGCGCATGAACTGGAACCGATCCTCCGGCCTGGCATCGGCCAGGGAGGCCTCCACCTTGCAATTGGTCAGAACCTCCAGCGAGTGCGGGTTCAAACACGCCAGGAAATCCTTGTCGCCGGCGTCCGGATCGGCGTCGGAGAACAGGTCGTCGTACAAACGGACCTCCGCCCCGCAGCAGGTGGCTGCGTCCACCCAGTGGATGGTGGCGCCCTTGACCTTCCGGCCGTCAGCGGGGTTGCCGCCCTGGCTCTCGGGGTCATATTCGGCGGCGATCTCAGTGATGCGGCCGCTCTCGTCGGTCTCAAAGCCGACGCACCGGATGAGGTACGCGCCCTTCAGACGGCACTCCGGCCCATTCGGGTAGAGGCGCTTGTACTTGGGCACCGGCGCCGGCAGGAAGTCGTCCGCCTCGATCCACAGCTCCCGGGAGAAGGAGACGGTGCGCGTCCCGTCCTCGGGCCGGTTGGGATTGTTCTCCACCTCGAAGGTCTCCGTCTTGCCGGCGGGGTAATTGGTGATCACCAGCTTTACCGGGCGCAGCACGGCCATGACCCGGCGGGCGCTCTCGTTGAGGTCCTCCCGGAGGCAGTGCTCCAAAAAGGCGTACTCCACCGTGGAGGCCGCCTTGGCCACGCCGATGCGGTCGCAGAAGCCGCGGATAGCTGCCGGCGTATAGCCCCGGCGGCGCAGGCCGCAGAGGGTGGGCATCCGCGGGTCGTCCCAGCCGGAGACCAAGCCGTCCTCCACCAGACGGCGCAGCTTCCGCTTGGACATCACCGTGTGGTCGATCCCTAAGCGCGCGAACTCGATCTGCCGGGGCTTCGCGGGCAGGTCGCAGTGCTCCACCACCCAGTTATAGAGGGGCCGGTGGGCCTCAAACTCCAAAGAGCACAGGGAGTGGGTGATGTGCTCCATGGCGTCCTCAATGGGATGGGCGAAGTCGTACATGGGGTAAATGCACCACTTGTCCCCCTGGCGGTGGTGGTGCATATGGTTGATGCGGTAGATCACTGGGTCGCGGAGGTTGAAGTTGCCGGAGGCCGGGTCGATTTTTGCCCGCAGGGTCATGGCGCCGTCCGGGAACTCGCCCGCGCGCATCCGTCGGAAGAGGTCCAGGCTCTCCTCTGCGGGCCGGTCGCGGAAGGGACACTGGGCGGGGGCGGTGGTGTCGCCGCGCATTTCGCGCATCTGCTCCGGCGTCAGCTCGCAGACGTAGGCCAGGCCCTTGCGGATCAAGTCCTCGGCACACTCGTACATCTTCTCAAAGTAGTCCGAGGCGTAGTAAAACCGGTCGTCCCAGTCAAAGCCCAGCCAGCGGATATCCTCCTGAATGGCCTCGACGTACTCCACGTCCTCCTTGGTGGGGTTGGTGTCGTCCATGCGCAGGTTGCAGAGGCCGCCGTACTTCTCCGCCGTGCCGAAGTCGATGCACAGCGCCTTGCAGTGGCCGATGTGCAGATAGCCGTTGGGCTCGGGGGGGAAGCGGGTGTGGACCTGCATGCCCGCATAGGCCCCGCCGGGGGCGAGGTCCTCGTCGATCATCGCGTGGATAAAGTGCTTGGATTCAGGCAGTTTTGTTTCTTCAGCCATAGTCTTGTTCCCCTCATATGGAATGGTTGCTATCATTATATCCCAAAAGCCGCCGTTTCGCAACAGGAAAGGCGGCAGGTTGTGAATAAAATGAAAACATCTGCCAAAAATTGAAATTCCCTCTTTTGAAACGGGGGGAATTATGATAGAATAGGCTGGAGAATAAAGGAGGAGGAACTGCATGAGTGAGATCAAGTATCATCGTGTCCTGCTGAAGATCAGCGGCGAGGCCCTGGCGGGCGAGCAGCACCGGGGGCTGGACTTTGACGTCATCGGCAGCGTCTGCGACGTCATCAAGAAGTGCATCGACGCCGGCGTCCAGGTGGGCGTTGTGGTGGGCGGCGGCAACTTCTGGCGGGGCATCAAGGACGGCGGCGACCGCATGGAGCGTACCCGGGCCGACCAGATGGGCATGCTGGCCACCGTGATCAACTGCCTGGCTGTGGCAGACTGCCTGGAGCAGCGGGGCGTGCAGGTGCGGGTGCAGACGGCGGTGGAGATGAACAAGATCGCGGAGCCCTACGTCCGCGGCAAGGCCATCCGGCACCTGGAGAAGAGCCGCGTGGTGATTTTTGGCTGCGGTACCGGCAATCCCTTCTTTTCCACAGATACCGGCGCGGTGCTCCGGGCGGCGGAGATCAACGCGGACGTCATCCTGCTGGCCAAGAACATAGACGGCGTCTACAGCGCCGACCCCGTCAAGGATCCCAAGGCAGTGAAATACGATGTCATCACCTATGACGAGATGCTCGCCAAGCGCCTGATGGTTATGGATTCCACGGCCACGTCGCTGGCTATGGACAATCACATTCCCATTGTACTCTTCGCTCTGCGCGATCCGGAGAACATCTACCGGGTGATCATGGGCGAGAAGATCGGCACAATTGTGAAGGAGGAAATTTAAAGATGGCAGACTACAGTGATTTCAGCCGCAAAATGGACAAGACGCTGGAGGTTCTGACGGCGGACTTCGGCGCGGTGCGCGCCGGGCGGGCCAATGCGCAGGTTTTGGACCGCATCACGGTGGAATACTACGGCGTGGACACGCCCATCGGACAGGTGGGCTCCATTTCCTCGCCGGACCCGCGGACGCTGGTGATCCAGCCCTGGGACGGCACACTGCTCAAGCCCATTCAAAAGGCCATCCAGACCTCGGACCTGGGCATCAACCCGCAGAACGACGGGCGTGTGATTCGTCTGGTATTCCCGCAGCTGACTGAGGACCGCCGGCGGGAGCTGAGCAAGCAGGTGAAGAAATACGGCGAAGAGTCCAAGGTGGCCATCCGTAATGTCCGCCGCGACGCCATGGAGACCTTCAAGGCCGAGAAGAAGCGCAGCGAGATCACCGAGGACGACCTCAAAAAGTGCGAGAAGGATCTTCAGGAGATGACCGACAAGTATATCAAGAAGATCGATGAGATGTGCGCCAGGAAGGAAAAGGAACTGATGGAGCTGTGAGTGCTCTGGGGTAGGGGAGCGCCTGGGGACCCCTTAGCAGGGTCCCACAGCCCCCGTCTGACTTTTGGGAACGATTTGGGGAATTTCGCCGTCTGCGGACGGTGACCAGAGGCGCTGCCTCCGGACTCTGCGGCCTTTGAAAAGGCCGGCGAAACTATTATGGGCTTATTCAACAAAAAGACGACTGAAAAAACGCGGCCGGTGCCGCGTCATGTGGGCATCATTCTCGACGGCAACGGGCGCTGGGCGCAAAGGCGCGGCCTTCCCCGCACCGCCGGCCACGCCGCCGGCAGCGAGAATTTCCGGCGGATCGCCACCTATTGCCGCGATATCGGGATGGATTATCTCACGGTTTACGCCTTCTCCACCGAGAACTGGAAGCGCTCGGAGGAGGAGATCGGCGCGATTTTGGGGCTGCTGAAGAAGTACCTTCTCGAGGCGCTGGAGAAGATGGAGCGCGACCGCATCCGTCTGCGGTTCCTGGGCGACCTCTCCCGCCTGCCCGGGGAATTGCAGGAGCTGGCGGCCAGGACCGGGGAGACCTCCGCGCGCTATCGGGGCTTCCAGGCCAACGTCTGCCTCAACTACGGCGGGCGGGACGATATTGTCCGCGCTGCCCGGGCCTTTGCGGCTCAGTGCGCGGCGGGGGAGCGGGACCCGGCCTCCCTGACGGAGGCGGCGTTTTCCGATCTGCTCTATTCCGCGGGCCTGCCCGATCCAGACCTGATTATCCGCACCAGCGGGGAGCTGCGCCTGTCCAATTTCCTGCTCTGGCAGGCGGCGTACAGTGAGTTTTATGTGACCGATACCCTCTGGCCCGACTTCACGCCGGAGGAATTGGAGAGGGCCATTGCCGATTTCAACGGCCGGTCGCGCCGTTTCGGAGGGGTGAAGCCGTGAAAACGAGAGTGATCGTGGCGGTGGCGCTGTTGCCGGTGCTGCTGGCCATTGTGCTGGGCCTGCCGCCTGTCTGGACGGCGGTGCTGGTGGCGGCCATGAGTGTGATTGCCGTGTGGGAGCTGCTCCATGAGACAGGTCTTGCGCCTCAGCCGCGGCTGGTGGCCTATTCCATGGTCATGGCGGCGGGTGTGAGCTTGTGGAGCTATTTTGGCTGTCCGCCGCTGTGGGCGTTCTGCGCGCTGCTGGTCTATTTTCTGCTGTTGTTTGGCGAGCTGCTGGCGGCTCATGCAAAGCTGGCGTTTTCGGCCCTCGGCGTCTGTGCCTTTGGCGCGCTGGTGGTGCCGGGGTGCCTCTCGGCACTGGTGCGAATTCTGCGGATGGAGTATGGAAAATTTTATATCATGACGACCTTTATCCTGGCCTTCACGGCTGATTCCGGCGCGTATTTCGCGGGCCGCGCCTGGGGACGGCACAAGCTGGCCCCGGTGATCAGCCCCAAAAAAACCGTGGAGGGAGCCGCTGGCGGCGTCCTCAGCGTCATTTTATTTATGGTTTTGTACGGCGTGATCGTGCAGAATTGTTTCGGTCTGCCCTTCCGGTACGGTCGTGCGGTGCTCTACGCCGTTTTGGGTTCTGCCGGCTCCATTGTGGGCGATTTGACCTTCTCGGTGGTCAAGCGGCAGGCGGGCATCAAGGACTACGGAAAGCTGCTGCCGGGTCACGGCGGCATCCTGGATCGGTTTGACAGCATGGTGGTGGCGGCGCCTTTGACCGAGGCACTGGTGCTGCTGTTGCCGCTGATTGCGTAAAAGAGAGAGCGATATGACAAAGAATCTGACGATCCTGGGCAGCACCGGCTCCATAGGCCGGCAGACCCTGGATGTGGTTGCCCAGCTGGGTATTCGGACAGCGGCGCTGGCCGCCGGAGAGAATACGGAGATGATGGAGGCACAGTGCCGCAGGTTCCGCCCGCGTCTGGCGGTGATGGCCAGCGAGGCGGCGGCGGCGGACCTGCGCGTCCGCATTGCCGATCTGGACGTCCGCGTGGAGAGCGGTCCGGAGGGGCTGGTGGAGGCGGCGTCTCTGGCGGAGGCCGACACGGTGCTGGTGGCGGTGGTGGGCCTGGCGGCCCTGCGCCCGGCCCTGTCGGCCATCCGGCAGGGTAAGCGCGTCGCCATGGCCAACAAGGAGGCCCTGGTCTGCGGCGGCGAGCTGGTCATGGCTGAGGCGCGCCGGTGCGGCGCAGAGCTGATCCCGGTGGACTCGGAGCACTCGGCCATTTTCCAGTGTCTCCGGGGTGCGGCGGACCGCGGCGAGGTGCGCCGGCTGATCCTGACGGCCTCCGGCGGGCCTTTTTTTGGCATGAAACCGGAAAAGCTGCGTACAGTAACAAAGAACGAGGCGCTGCGCCATCCTAACTGGCGCATGGGCCCGAAGATCACGGTGGACTGCGCCACTATGATGAACAAGGGCCTGGAGGTCATAGAGGCCATGCGCCTCTATGACCGCCCGCTGGCCCAGGTGGACGTGGTGGTCCACCGGCAGAGCGTGGTTCATTCCATGGTGGAGTTCTGCGACGGCGCGGTGCTGGCGCAGCTGGGCGCGCCGGACATGCGCGTGCCCATCCAACTGGCCCTGACCTACCCGGAGCGGCGGGAGAGCCCGGCGGCGGACCTGGACCTGCTGCGCTGCGGCCCGCTGACCTTCGAGCCCCCGGACGAGGCGGCGTTTCCGTGCCTGGCCCTGGCTAGACGGGCGGCGGCGCTGGGCGGGACGGCCTGCGCGGCGCTCAACGGGGCCAACGAGGCGGCGGTGTCCCTCTTTTTGCAGGACCGCCTGGGCTTTTACGGCATTTCCGATGCGGTGGCGCGCGCCCTCTCGGAGGCGAGGGTCATTGCCGCGCCGACCCTGGAGGAGATCCAGGAGGCCGACTGTGCCGCCAGGGCGTCTGTCTACTCTCATCTGTGAGGTTTTGGGATGTATTATATCATTTTAGCGATTTTGATCTTCGGCTTTCTCATCATCATCCACGAGCTGGGCCATTTTATTGCGGCCAAGCGGCTGGGGGTGCAGGTGAACGAGTTCGCGGTGGGCATGGGCCCGGTGCTCCTCCAGCGCAAGCGCGGCGAGACGGCCTACTCCCTCCGTGCCCTGCCCGTTGGCGGCTTCTGCGCCATGGAGGGCGAGGATGAGGAGCTGGACAATCCCCGGGCTTTCAATTCGGTGGCTTGGTGGCGGCGGCTCATCATCCTGGCGGCGGGGTCGCTGATGAATCTTTTGGCGGGGTTTTTGATCGTCCTCATTCTGCTGGCGCCCAGCGCGGGCTTCCTCACAGCGGAGATCACCGGCTTTTTTGACGGCGGCGGTCTGGAAGCCCAGGGGCTTGAGAAGGGCGACGTGCTCTATAAGATTGACGGTGAGCGCGTGTATATCTATCAGGACGTGAGCCTGCTTCTTAGCCGCGGCGAGAGTTATTTTCACGAGCTCACCGTCCTGCGGGACGGAAAAAAGGTGGACCTGGGGTCCGTCAACATGACGCCGTTCCCCTATGAGGAAAACGGCGGGACTACCGAGAAGGTCGGCCTGAACTTCGGCGCTGTAGAGGAAAAGACGGCGGCGTCGCTGCTGAAAAACAGCTTCTACAACAGCGTGGATTTTGCCCGAATGGTCCGCATGGGCCTGCAGGATCTGCTGTCCGGCAAGGTGGGCGTCCGGGATATGTCTGGCATGGTGGGCATTGTGAAGGTGGTCAAGGACAGCGGCGAGGAGGCTGAGGCCCAGGGCGGCGTGGCCGCGGGTGTGAGTCAGGCGCTCTACCTGGGCGCGTTTATCGCCATCAACTTAGGCATCATGAACCTCCTGCCCATCCCGGCGCTGGACGGCGGGCGGATTTTGTGCCTGTTTCTCACCATGGCGGCGGAGAAAATCCTGCGCCGCCGCATAGACCCCAAGTACGAGGGCTACCTCCACGCCGCGGGCATGGTGCTGCTGCTGGGGCTGATGGCGGTGGTGACGTTCTCGGACGTCTTTAAGCTGTTTGGGAAGTGATACCGATGACAAGGCAGATTCAAGTGGGCGGCGTGAGCGTGGGCGGCGGCGCGCCGGTGTCCATCCAGTCCATGCTCAATACGAAAACCACCGATGTGGAGGGTTCCCTGGCGCAGCTGCGCGCCTTGGCCGCGGCGGGGTGCGAAATTGCACGGCTGGCGGTGCCGGACATGGCTGCGGCGGAGAGCTTTGCGGCCATCGCGGCCCAATCGCCGCTGCCGCTGGTGGCGGACATCCACTTTGACTACCGCCTGGCTATTGCCGCTGCCAGGGGCGGCGCGGCCAAGATCCGCATCAACCCCGGCAACATCGGCGGACCTGACAGGGTCTGCGCGGTGGTGGACGCCTGCGGCGTGCGGGGCATTCCCATCCGCATCGGCGTCAACGGCGGGAGCCTGGACAAGGCCCTGCTTCAGAAATACGGCCGCCCCACCGCCGAGGCTTTGGTGGAGAGCGCCTTCTCCCACATCCGCCTGCTGGAGGACTGCGGCTTTTCCGACATCTGCGTGTCCATGAAGTCCTCCAGCGTACCGACGATGATGGCCGCATACCGCCTGTTCCATGAGCGCTCGGACTACCCCCTTCATTTGGGTGTCACTGAGACGGGGACGGCGTACATGGGCACCGTCAAGTCGGCTATGGGCATCGGAGGGCTTTTGTGCATGGGCATCGGCGACACTATCCGTGTGTCCCTCACCGACCGGCCCGAGGAGGAGGTCCGTGCGGCCAAGGCTATTTTGCAGGCGGCGGGCCTGCGGCAGTCGGGGGTGAACATCATCTCCTGTCCCACCTGCGGCCGGACCCGCATCGACCTGATCGGCCTGGCCAAGCAGGTGGAGGAGGCCCTGCGGGACTGCCGGAAGCCCATCACCGTGGCGGTCATGGGCTGCGTGGTCAACGGCCCCGGTGAGGCCCGGGAGGCCGACGTGGGCATCGCCGGCGGCGAGGACTGCGGCTTTTTATTCGTCAAGGGGGAGAAGCGGGAGCGGCTGCCCTACGACCAGCTGCTTCCGGCCCTGCTATCCTACATAGAGACGCTTTGACATGGAAAAAACAGTAAAATTTCAAGAGATGTTCCGGGGCTTTGAGCCACCGGAGCCGCTGCGGCCTGCCCTGGGGCGGGCCGTGGTCTCCCACGCCCGGATCGACACCGAGGCGCGGCGCATCGCCGTCTCCCTCTGGTCGGAGTCGTATCTGCCCCGGCGTGCTCTGCTGGAGGCCGAACAGGCCCTGGCGCGGCGCTACGGTGTGCGGCGGGTGGAGCTGGACCCGGCGTATCCGGGGGAGCTGCTGGGGGAGATGGACTTCAGGGACCTCACCCAGGTGCTGGTCCGGGCGTATCCCATGGCCTCCTCCATCCTGGCGGGGGCCCAGTGGCGCCTGGAGGGGGACACCATCCACATCCAGCTGCGGGTCAACGGTAAGGACGCACTGGCGCCCCATCTGCCGGCGGCGGCGGCGTATGTGCGGGACCACTTTGGGCGGCAGGTGCGCTTCCAGGTGGCTACGGGCGCTGTCCCCGACGACGCCGACCTCTTTGCTGAGACCGCCCGTATCCGGGAGGAGGCGCTCTCGCACCTGCCCCAGCCGTCCGCCCCGGCGGCAGAGAAGCGCCCGGGCCGGCCTGCGGTGATGATCGAACCGCCGGCGGACCTTATCTACGGCAAGCCCTTCCGGGGCGAGGCCACGCCCATGGCCGACCTGAATCTGGACATGTTCCGGGTGATCGTGGCGGGCAAGGTGTTCGCGGTGAACCATCGGGAGCTAAAAAAGCGCAACGCCTGGGTCATCTCCTTTGATATGACCGACAACACCAGCTCCGTACGGGTCAGCCAGTTCATGGAGAGCGCCAAGGCCAAGCCCATCCTGGAGCGCATCGCCAAGCCCGGCGCGTTCCTGCGCGTACAGGGCAAGATGAACTTCGACCGCTATGACAACGAGATGGTCCTCCAGCCCCAGGCCATCATGGCCGGCGAGGCCCCGGCGCGCCGGGATACCGCCCCGGGGGACAAGCGGGTGGAGCTGCATCTGCACACCTCCATGTCCTCCATGGACGGACTTACCTCCACCGGCGCGGCGGTGGCCTTGGCCGCCAAGTGGGGCCACCGGGCCGTGGCCATCACCGACCACGGCGTCTTGCAGTCCTACCCCGACGCCATGAAGGCCGCCTCCAAGGCAAAGGTGGCCGGGACGAACGAAAATATCAAGATCCTCTACGGCGTCGAGGCATATTTTGTCAACGACGTGGACGACCGCGTGGTGGTCCACGGTCCGCAAAATGCCCCGCTGACCGGGGAGTATGTGGCCTTCGACCTGGAGACCACGGGCCTGTCCCACCGCACCGAGACCATCATTGAGATTGGCGCGGCCATCTGCCGGGACGGGGAGATCCTGGAGAAATTCCAGACCTTTGTGGACCCTCAGCGGCCTCTGAGCCAGCAGATCATCGATCTCACCGGCATCACTGACCAGATGCTTCGCGGCGCGCCCGCCATCGACGAGGCGCTGCCGAAATTTCTGGCCTTCTGCGGCGACCGTCCGCTGGCGGCGCACAACGCCGACTTTGACATGGGGTTCATCCTGGCCGCGTGCCGGCGGCTGGGCATCGACTACGCGCCCACCTCGGTGGACACCCTGATCCTGGCGCAGAACCTGCTGCCGAGTCTGGGCAAGTACAAGCTGAACCTGGTGGCTGACGCGCTGGAGCTGCCGCCGTTTAACCACCACCGGGCTGTGGACGACGCCATGACTGTGGCCTATATGCTGGAAAAATTCTTCCGGATGCTCCGGGACCGGGGCGTGGAGGACCTGCGGGCCGTCAACCCGCTGATGGAGCCCCTCCGCGCCGGGGCCAAGCTGGACGGGAGGAACAGCCGCCATATGATCCTCTTCGCCAAGAACCAGCTGGGTCTGCGGAACCTCTACCGCCTGGTCTCCGACGCGCATTTGAAGTATTTCAAGCGCACGCCGCGGATCCCCAAGTCGGAGCTGGTAAAGTGGCGCGAGGGCCTGATCGTCGGTTCTGCCTGCGAGGCCGGCGAGCTGTTCCAGGCCATTGTGGCCGGCAAGAGCCACGAGGAGCTGCTGCGCATCGCCTCCTTCTACGACTTCCTCGAGGTCCAGCCCCTGGCCAACAACCGTTTCATGCTGGAAAAGGGCCTGGCGGCGGACGAGGAGGAACTGCGGGACTTCAACCGCACGGTGGTGCAGCTGGGCCGGGAGCTGGGCAAGCTGGTGGTAGCCACCGGCGACGTCCACTTCTTAAACCCCGAGGACGAGATCTTCCGCCGCCTGCTGCTGGCTTCCAAGGGCTTCGAGGACTGCGACCGGGAGCTGCCGCTCTATCTCCGGACCACGGACGAGATGCTGGAGGAGTTTTCCTACCTGGGCGCGGAGACCGCCCGGGAGATCGTGGTGGAAAATCCCAACAGGATCGCCGATATGTGCGAGCTGCTGCGCCCGGTGCCCCACAATCTCTTCGCCCCCGCCATCGAAAACTCGGTGGAGGACCTGAAATCACTGGTCTACGGCAAGCTCCACCGCCTCTACGGCAAGCACCCGCCCCAGCTGGTCACGGACCGGGTGGAGACGGAGCTGCACGATATCATCTCCTGCCATTACGATGTCATTTACATGTCCGCTCAGAAGCTGGTGCAGAACTCCCTGGAGCACGGCTACCTGGTGGGCTCGAGAGGCTCCGTCGGCTCGTCCATTGTGGCGTTTCTCTCCGGCATTACCGAGGTCAACTCCTTTCCGCCCCACTACCGCTGTCCTCAGTGCAAATACTGCACCTTCGACGTGCCCAGGGAGGCCGCCTGCGGTGCGGATCTGCCTGACGCCAAGTGCCCCGAGTGCGGTGCGGACCTGGATAAGGACGGCTTCAACATCCCCTTTGAGACGTTTTTGGGCTTTGGCGGCGACAAGGTGCCGGATATCGACCTGAACTTCTCCGGCGAATACCAGGCCCGGGCCCACGCCTACTGCGTGGAGATGTTCGGCGCATCCCATGTGTTCCGTGCCGGGACCATCGGCACTGTGGCGGAAAAAACGGCTTACGGCTACGCCAAGAAGTACCTGGCCGAACGGGGCCGCACTGTCTCCAAGGCTGAGGAAAACCGTCTGGCCGCCGGCTGCGTGGGCGTCAAGCGCACCACGGGCCAGCACCCGGGCGGACTGGTGGTCATTCCGCAGGAAAATGAGATCTGGGACTTCTGCCCGGTGCAGCACCCGGCGGACTCCACCGACACGGATATCATCACCACCCACTTTGAGTACCATTCCATGGAGGAAAACCTCCTGAAGCTGGACATGCTGGGCCACGACGACCCCACCATGATCCGGATGCTGGAGGACTTGACCGGCGTGGACGCCAAGAAGATCCCCCTGGACGATAAGGACACCATGTCCATTTTTACCTCTTCAAAAATCCTGGGCTTCGAGGACGATCCGCTGCTGGGGCCGGTGGGGACCTGCGCAATCCCGGAGTTCGGCACCTCCTTCACCCGCGGGATGCTGGTGGACACGCAGCCCCACGAGTTCGATATCCTCATCCGCCTCTCCGGCTTTTCCCACGGCACCGATGTGTGGCTGGGCAACGCCCGGGACCTGATCGTCTCTGGCACCGCGTCGGTCAAGGACGCCATCGGCTGCCGCGACGACATCATGCTCTACCTCATCAGGTGCGGCATGCCGGAGAAGCGCTCCTTCAAGATCATGGAGTCGGTGCGAAAGGGCAGGGGACTGCCCGATGGGGCCGAGCAGGAGATGATCGACGCCGGCGTGCCGGCGTGGTACATCGGCTCATGCAAGAAGATCAAGTATCTCTTCCCCAAGGCCCACGCGGTGGCCTACGTCATGATGGCCTTCCGCATCGCCTGGTTCAAAGTTCATGAGCCGCTGGCGTTCTACGCGGCGTACTTCTATCGCCGCAGCCAGAAGGGCGGCTTCGACGCGGCCATGATGTGCCACGGCATTGAGCAGGTGAAGGCCAAGATCAAGGAGATCCACGACGATCCCGACGCCACCGACAAGGACGACGATATGAAAACGACTCTGGAGGTCTGTTACGAATTCTATCTGCGTGGCTTTTCCTTCGCGCCCATGGATCTCTACCGCTCCGAGGCGCTCAAGTTTGTGCCGGAGGGGAAGACGCTGCTGCCGCCCTTTGTGGCGGTGTCGGGCCTGGGGGAGACGGCGGCCTGGGACATTGTGGAGGGCCGGAAGGGCAAGCGGTTCATCTCGGTGGAGGAATTCGCAGCCGCCTGCCCCAAGGTGTCCAAGACGCACATTGAGAACCTGCGGGCGGCGGGGGCCTTCGGCGACCTGCCGGATACCAGTCAGGTGTCGCTGTTTTAGGAGGCGCTATGAACCGGAAATATCGTATCGCAGCCATGGTCCTGGTGTTTCTCGTGGCCATGGCTGTGGCCTGGAAGATCGGCGTGGCCAAGCTGCGGGAGGAGACGGACAGGGTCAGCGACGACGCGCTGAGCCTGGGTCTTGGCGAGCGCTGGGGCGGCGGCCTGCCAGCGGGCTACACGGCGGAGATCGCGGACGATCTGGCGTCGGCGGGGCATCTCTATGCGCGGCTGATGTATCAGGAGAGCGTCGAGGATCTGCTGGCAAAGTGGGACGCTCCGGAGGCGGGGGAGACGGAGGGCTTTGCGGCCCTGACGGCGGCCCACGCGGCAGCGGACATTCCCGCGGCGCACCGGGCGCTGCTGGAGGACGCGGCGGTGGAGCCGGACGGGGACTGGCTGGCTTTTTCGGCGGAGCAGGACGGCGCGCGGCTGATTTTGCTGTACGACCGGGCGGACATGGTCCTCTATCTGGCGGAGGCGCACCCGTAAGCGGCATAAAAATGGGCGATGCCCCGCGGCATCGCCCGTTTTTTATGCGGTTTTCCAATCAGGGCGCGTCCGCGATGATGCCATAACCACCGCTGCGGCGCTTATAGACCACGGCAAAGGCACCGTTGCTGTCCTCGTCGCGGAAAGCGAAGAAATTGTGCTCCAGCAGGTTCATCTGGAGGATCGCCTCATCCCGGGTCATGGGCTTCATGGGGAACTGCTTGGTACGAACAATGGCGAACTCGCCCTCCTCCGGCTCCTCCGGCGCGAAGGACGACACCGCCTCCGGCGCGCGGACAAATGCGTCCTGCCGGATCCGGCGGGCCAAACGGGTCTTATTCTTCCGGATCTGGCCCTCGATGGTGGCGACCGCCGCATCGATGGAGGCGAACATATCCGACGTGCTCTCGTGAGCACGGAAGTAGGTATTGGCCGCATGGACCGTCAGCTCCACGATGTTGCGGTTCTTTTCCACGCTGAAGGCGACCAGGGCCTCCGCGTCATCCTTGAAATAGCGGTCCAGCTTCGTGACCTTTTTCTCCGCGTATGCGCGCACATTGCCCGGCAAATTCAGCTTCTTTTCCAAGAACTGTATTTTCATATTGCCTCGCTCCTTTCGTCCTGGCGGGGTCCCGGGTATGGGACGCCCCGTGGACAGGCATCCAGCGCCTGTCCTAGTTGTATTATACCACAATTTCCCGGAAAATCAACTGCAAACCCGCGGTCTGACCGAATGGCAGGATTTTCTACAAAGCGGCGGAAAAACAGTGGAAAGTTTGGCGGATTTCACAAAATTCAAGGCGTCTGCGGGTGGTTTGCCTCCGCTTCCTCCAAAAGAAGGGTCATCACCGTCTGATAAAGCGCCTCCGCGCTTTCGGAGAACGCCGCTGAGAGGCGGCGGGCCTGCTGGCGGGTGGGGGCCATCAGCTCCAGGGTCATGAGGCTTCCCCTGTCGTCATCCAGGCCCATGACCACGGAAAAGTCCCCCTCCGGCCGTTCCATGACCTCCGCGCGGATGTGCATGGAGCGCTTGATCTCCTGGTTGAACCGCTCCACGGCCTGCTGCGCCCGCTGTGCCACGGGGAAAGCCAGGGAGTCCTCCACCACCTCACCGGTTTCGCGGCCCTTGTCGGTGATGGTCAGCGTCCCGTCCCGGGCCTCGGAGAGATGGCCGGTCCCGATCAGCTGCGGCACGGCCTCGCGCACGTCAAAATAGCTCAGGCAGTCGTCCTGGTAGCAAAGCTCGTAGAGCTTCTGTACGTCCACCGGGTACTGCACCCGGGACATCACAAACAGGATCAGCACCTTCACGTCCATCATCGTATGGATAAAGCCCAAGTTTTCCATTGGCACACCTCGCTGGCATTTTTTTCATGATAGCCGATTTTTGCCCAACTTGCAAGGCCTTTTGGGAATTTCTATAGGGCTGGCAAATATTACAGCTTGTAATCTTCTGTAACAATTTGTAACATTAAGACAGAAGGAGGCATAAGCCATGAAAAGAAAACATTGTAAAATCGCGTCCATCCTGTTGACCCTGGCGGTGCTGACCGCCACTGTAATGCCCGTCTCGGCCCACGGCAGCGGCGGGGGCACGCGCCGCTGTAGCTGGTGGTATCCCAGCAGCCGCTGCAGCTGGAGCTGCTGCACCCGTCCGACCCAGCCGTCCCAATCCTGCCAGCCCTCGGAGCCGTCCCAGCCCGAAACGCCGTCCATACCGTCCCAGCCCGGCACGCCCTCTCAGCCTACTACACCTACCACGCCTACTATACCTATCACCCCCGTCACGCCCGATACCGGCAGCGTATCCAGCCTGGAGAAACAGGTGGTGGAGCTGGTCAACCAGGAGCGCGCTGTCTACGGCCTGCCAGCCCTGACCCTCAGCGCGACGCTCAGCGACGGGGCGCGGCTGAAGTCCCGGGATATGCAGCAGAGCCGCTACTTTGACCATAACAGCCCCAACTACGGCACGCCCTTTGAGATGATGAAGTCTCTGGGCATCACCTACGCCGCCGCCGGCGAGAACATTGCCATGGGCTACTCCACTGCAGAGGCCGTGGTCAGTGCCTGGATGAACTCCCCGGGCCACCGGGCCAACATTCTCTCGGAGAACTACACGCATATTGGCGTGGGGTATGTGGCCAGCGGCGGGTATTGGACACAGTGGTTTACAAGATAGTTTTAGCTGGACTCCGCCCAAACCCGGCAGGGCGCTGCCCTGCACCCGCAGCCTTTTGAAAAAGGCTGGCGAAAACTTTCGATGCGCCGCGCGCGGCAAGAATAATTCGCAAGTTTTAGCAAACAATACCTCCGACGAAATTAAAGGAGGTAATTCCCTTGTCATCGATCCATCGAAAAACCAGGCACACCGCCCTCCTGACCGTGACCGTCCTCGTGGTCATGTGCTTCCTGGGCACCGGCGCGGCGGCAGCGGAGCGTGAGACGCTCTATAACGCCGATTACTGCTTCAGCGCCGGGGATTTCGCGCTTGAGGGCGCCGAGCTGCAGGGCATTTTTATCACGGATGTGCCCTCCGCCATGGTCGGCCGCGTCCAGTACGGCAGCCGGGTGATCCGCGCCGGCGACGTTCTGCCGGCCAGCGCGCTGGAGGCGCTGATCCTCTCGCCCACCTGCCGGGATAACCGCCAGGCGGAGGTGGGCTACCTGCCCATCACCGCCGAGGGCCTGGGTGAGGCCATGGCGGTGCAAGTGAGCATCTTCTCCGGTAAGAACGCCGCCCCCACCGCCTCCGACAGCGCCCTGGAGACCTATAAGAATATCGCCAATACCGGCACTCTGGAGGTCTCCGATCCCGAGGGCGAGGCCCTGCGCTACAGCCTCACCTCCGCGCCCCGCCGCGGCTCGGTGGAGCTGTCCGACGACGGAACCTACACCTACACGCCCGCGAAGAACAAGGTCGGCAGGGACAGCTTTACCTTTACCGCCACGGACCCGGCGGGCAACGTTTCCAATGAGGCCACGGTGTCCATCGAGATCATCAAGCCCATCGACCGGCTGACCTACGGCGACATGGCCGGCGATCCGGACTGCTTCGCGGCCATGTGGCTGCACAACAGCGGGCTTCTGACCGGCGAGACCGTGGCGGGCGTGGCGTGCTTCTCGCCGGACAAGCCTGTGACCCGCGGGGAGTTCCTGGTGATGGTCTCGCAGCTGTGCGGTCTGAAGCCGGACGATGCGCAGCTGACCTCCGGGTTTGCCGACGAGGGGGAGACGCCCCAGTGGATGCGGCCCTATATCGTCGCGGCGCTTCGGACGGGCGTGGTCAGCGGCGTGAACTCCAACCACGGGCTTGTGTTCCGCCCCGGCGCGAACCTGACGACGGCAGAGGCGGCAGTGATGCTGCAAAACGTGCTGCGCCTGCCGGAGGCCAAGGAGGCGGCGGGCTTCGCCGGGGATGAAGCGGTGCCCACCTGGGCCGCCGGCGCCATGGAGGCGCTCTCCGGCGCGGGCGTGCCGGTGCAGGGCGCGGATAGCATGACCACTGTGACGCGCAGGACCGCAGCGAGACTGCTGTACGCGGCGGCGCAGCTCCAGGAAGAGAGCAAAAACGAATTGCTGTTTTAAAGCGCAGCGGGGCATGGCCGAAAGGCCATGCCCTGTTTTGCTATAGCGCCTCATCCTGCCAGCCTCCCGGCGTCAGGACTCGCACGGTCCGGAAGCCGCAGGAGCTGGCCAGCGCCGCCGCCTCGGGGAAATAGGCGCTGAGCGTTCCGGCGCTGTGGCAGTCGCTGGAGAGTTGCACCGCCCCGCCGAAGGCCCGGATGGCCTCCAGGAAGCGACGGCTGGGGTAGGGAGCCGTCCGGTAGCCCCGGGACATGGCGCCGGTGTTGATCTCGAAGATCAGCTCCCGCCGGCAGAGGGCCTCCAGCACCTCCAGCGCCGGCTTCCAATAGCGCGGATCGTCCTCGTCAAAGAGCCGCCCGCCCTCATTGAACTTGGTCACCAGGTCGAAATGCCCCACGATCTCGCAGCCGGTGACGTCCGGCAGGCGGGCGAGGGCCTCAAAGTAGTCTGCCGTCAGGCGGTAAAAGTCCCCGCCGTAGGCCGTCTCCACCGCCCGCAGCAGGACCGCCGGCTTGTAATCCAGCACATGGTACGCCCCGCTGCGGTACAGACAGTGGACCGAACCGATGGTGTAATCCCGGGGGAAGTCCGGGCGCGTGCCCAAAAGGTCGTCCTCGACGCCCAGATAGACTTCCAATTGCCCCTGATACCGTGTCCTGGCTGCCTGGACCCCGGCAACGTACCGGGGGATATCAGCCAGGGCCATGCAGCAGCTCTTGTCAAAGGCTGTGTAGCTGTGCCCGGAGAAGCCCAGCGCCTGCAGGCCCTGGGAGACGGCCGCCTGGGCCATCTCGTCCACGGTGTGCTTCCCGTCGCACCAGACGGTGTGGGTGTGGTAATTCCGAAGGGTCATTCAATCGCCTCCTTCCCCAACGGAGACCGCTGGGCGCAGCAGGCCGTATTGCGCAAAACGGGTATCACGGGAGTCGGTGCAGAAAACCAGCCGGTCCTCCAGAGGCGTGAAGTCCGCCTCCAGGGTCTTGGTCAGATCCTGCACCTGGGAGCCGTCGGCTCCCGAGATGTACACCCGGCGGAGGTACGCGGCCAGCGCCGGGGTGGGCGACGTTACGGACAGCGTCACATGGGTATCCCCCAGATTGGCGGTCAGACGCTTGGCGGCGTCCAGAATGGCCTCCGTGCGGTCGCCGTCAAAGACAATGCTGCCGCTCTGGGGGAATGCAAAATCATCCAGTACCACCTCGTCAAAGCCCAGGCCGGCCAGCTCCTGCACCGCCTGCTCGATATGGGAGAGGGTCTGCGTGTCGCTGGGGTCCAGCCAGTAGCAGTTGTCCTCATCCAGCCACAGCGCGCCGCCGGAGATGGGCAGGCCGCAGGCCTGGTTGGCCACGGCGTAGGCCGAATCCCGAAAGGCCGGCAAGCGGGCGGCCAAATGGAGGTTGGGCCGCTGGGCCAGGTCTGCGATCAGCTGCGCCACCGCCTGGGCGTCCACCAGCGATGACGTCTCCGCGCCCACCAGGCCGGAGGGGTAGTAGTAGTTGCCGTAGATGCTCCGCACGTCCAGCAGCACCGCCGCCGGTCCGGACTCCTGGGTCACGGCCTGGAGCACCGCACCGGGATCAGCCAGCATCTCCACCGTGACGTAGTAGCCGGTCAGCCGCGTGACGGCGGGGGTCTCCTCGGCGTTGGGGTCCTCCCGCTCAATGGGGGCCGAGGGCAGCGGCGTCAGCCCCGGCTCCACGTCGAAGCCGGGATTGCCCGGCGTGCCGCTCCCGCTGCCGGGCCGTTGGGAGAAGTCCAGGTGCGCGCCGTCGGGGGTATAGACCACAAAGCGCTGAAGGTAGACCACCAGACAGATGGCCGCGACCACCAGCACGCCCAATGAAACGGCGGCGCCGATGCCGAGATACCGCAGGCGCTGCTTGCTGCGGAAGGAAAACTTACGCAAGGCCGCCCTCCTCCCCGCACCGGAGGGTGAGGCAGACCCAGTCGTCCCGCTGCGCCCGGCCCGAGACGGAAAGCCCCGCGGCATCCAGGGCCAAGCGGACCTCCGGCTCCCGCACGTCCAGGATGCCTGAGCAGATCACCGTGCCGCCGGGCCGCAGAAATCTGGGAAACACCGGAGCCAGGGGGATGATGACGTCGGCGACGATGTTGGCCAGCACCACGTCGTAGCCGCCCCGGGCCAGACGCTCCATATCGCCACGGTCCGCCAGCACGTTGCCGGTGACGGCCTGGAAGCGCGCGGCGTCTAGGCCGTTGACTGCGGCGTTCTCCCGGGCGATGTCCTCAGCCTTGGGATCAATGTCCACGCCCACGGCGGTGTCCGCCCCCAGCAGCAGCGCGGTGAAGGACAGGATGCCGCTGCCGCTGCCCAGATCGACGACCCGCTCACCGCCGCAGATGGTATCCTCCAGCGCCTCCATGCACATCTGCGTGGAGGCGTGGGCCCCGGTGCCGAAGATCATGCCCGGGTCCAGCCGGACCATGACGCGCCCCTCGGGGTTCTCCGGCGAGAGCCACTGGGGCACTACCAGCAGCCGCCGGCCGATGGGCAGGGGCTGGTAATACTGCTTCCAGTTGTTTTCCCAGTCCTCGTCCCGGCAGGGCGCGGCGGCGACGGTGAGGGGGCCGAAGTCCACCTGGGGAAACTGGTCCCGCAAAAGCCCCAGCTGGGCATAGAGCTGCCCGGCGGCCTCTCTGGCCTCGGCGGTGTCCCCGGTGTAGAGGCGGATGCGGGAGACGCCGGCCATGCGCTGCTCCAGCTCCTCGTCCACATAGTCCCAATACTGCTGATTCTGCCGCAAAAAATCATGAAAATCCTCCTGATCGTCCATAATAAAGCTGTCAAAGCCCAGGGCGGTCAGGCGCGCGGCCACCAGGTCGATGCCGGCGGAGGAGGTTTCCACGGTCCATTCAATCCATTGCAAAAAGATCGCCTCCTGTCGTTCCCTCTAGTGTACACGAAACCGCGGGCAAACACAAGTAAAACCTGATATTTTACTTTTTCCGCCAAATGTGCTATGATAGTACGACCGGGCGTTCCCGCCCGCCAGTTTGCCGCATACCGGCGCGTCTGCCGGGAAAGGACGGAGCTTAATTTGAACGAACGAAGAGAGATTTTGCCGGGCGTGTTCCTCACGACGGTACAGAGTACGAAATTCAAGACCGGCTGTTTCAGCCTCTCCCTGCTGCGCCCCCTGCGGCGGGAGGAGGCCTCGGCCAACGCCCTGATCCCCACGGTGCTGCTGCGGGGCTGCGGCGGCTATCCCGATATCCGGGCCATCTCGGCGTTTCTGGACGACCGCTACGGCGCCAGCGTCGGCACGCTGGTGCGGAAAAAGGGCGAGGTCCAGGCGGTGGGCTTCTATGCCGACTTCCTGGAGGACCGCTTCGCCCTGGCGGGCGAGGAGATTTTGGCGCCCATGCTCCGCTTTGTGGGCCGGCTGCTGCTGGACCCGGTGTTGGAGCAGGGACGATTCGTCGAGGCGTGGGTGGAGGGCGAGAAGCAGAACCTCATCAACGCCATCGAGTCCCGCATCAACGACAAGCGCAGCTACGCCGTCTCGCAGCTGCTCAAATCAATGTGCGAAGGGGAGGCCTACGGTGTGCCGCGCCTGGGCGACCGGGCGGACGTGGAGGCGCTGGACGCGGCGGGGCTGTACCGCCACTACCAGCACATCCTGGCGCATTCCCGGGTGGAAATTTTCTATCACGGCAGCTGCGCCGATGCCGTGGAGCCGCTGCTGCGGGAGATTCTCCGGGACCTGCCGCGCCAGACGCCGGATGCCTACGGCACCCAGGTCGTCGCCCGGGCCGGGGCGCCGAAGCTGATCCGCGAGGCCATGGACGTGACCCAGGGGAAGCTCTCCATGGGCCTGCGCCTGGGCTGCACGGCGGCGGACCCGGAATATCCGGCGGCGCTTTTGATGAACGCTGTCTATGGCAACGGCGTCACCAGCAAGCTGTTCCTCAATGTCCGCGAGCGCATGAGCCTGTGCTACTACGCCGGCTCGTCTATTGAGAAATTCAAGGGCGTGATGGTGATCTCCTCGGGCGTCGAGTTCTCGCAGTTCGAGACGGCCAAGGAGGAAATTCTCCGCCAGCTGGACCTGGTGCGCCAGGGCGAGATCACCGAAGAGGAGCTGGAGGCCGCCCGCCGCTTCCTGCTCTCGTCCCTCAAGACCGGCATGGACAGCCCCGCGCGGCTGGACGACTACGCCATCGGTCAGGCCATCCTGGGCCAAAGCGGCACCATGGCGGACCTGGCAGAGCGGCTGCGCGCCGTCACGCCGGAGGGGACCGCCGCCGCGGCGCGGCAGGTGAGCTTGGACACCGTCTATTTCCTGGAGGGGGCATGAGCATGAGAGAATATCGCTTTCCGGACCTGAACGAATCGTATTTTGAAGAAATTCTGCCCAACGGTCTGCGCGTCCGCGCGGTGCCGAAGCCGGATTTTGCCAAAACCTTTTCCTTCTTCGCAGCCGACTACGGCGCCATCGACACGCGCTTTACCCTGGACGGCAGGGCTGTCCAAACGCCCGACGGCGTGGCCCACTACCTGGAGCACAAGATGTTCGACATGCCCCGCGGCAACGTGATGCAGGAGTTCTCCAGTATGGGCGGCTCGCCCAACGCCTTCACCGGCTACGCCATGACCGCCTACCACGTAGAGTCCACTGAGCAGTGGCAGGACAATCTGCGGCTTCTTCTGCGCTTTGTCTCCACGCCCTACTTTACCAATGAGAGTGTGGACAAGGAGCGGGGCATCATCGCCCAGGAGATCCGGATGTACGAGGACAGCGCCGATTCGCGGCTCTACGAGAATCTGTTCACCGCCCTCTTCGACCATCATCCCATCCGCGTGCCCATCGCCGGGACCGTGGAGAGCATCCAGGCCATTACCGCAAAGACTCTTTCTGATTGCCACCGGGCTTTCTATAACCCCGCGGGCATGATGCTCTGCGTGGCGGGGCCGGTGGACCCGCGGGAGGTGGCGGACATCGCCAGGGCCGTCCTGCCGGAGACGCCGGGCCAGGCCGCCGGGCGGGACTACGGCCCGCCGGAGGCGCTGACGGGCCACCGCAGCCGCGTGGAGACGAAGATGGAGGTCTCCATGCCTGGCTTCACCATCGGCTTCAAATGCCTCGCCCCCCAGCCTGGACCCGACACGCTCCGGCAGGAGCTGCTGGGGGATCTGGCGGCGGAGCTGCTGGTGGGCGAGTCCACGGTGCTCTACACGCGGCTCTATGAGGACGGCCTCATCGACAGCGACTTTTCCGCCGGGTACGAGGGGGTCAAGGGCATCGGCCTTATCACCGCCAGCGGCGACAGCCGCCGCCCGGAGCTGGTGCAGGAGGCGCTGTTCGAGGAGGTGCGGCGCATCGCCCGGGAGGGCGCGGACGGGGCGCTCTTTGAGCAGCTCAAGCGCTCGGCCTTCGGCCGGCGGGTGCGGGGGCTTGACAGCTTTGAGAATATTTGCTACCGTATGTGTCAGTGCTGCTTCGAGGGCGCGGAGTACTACGATTTCCCCGCGCTCTACCGCTCCATCCGCCGCGCCGAGGCCGAGGAGCTGATCGCCTCGGCCATCGTGCCGGAGCGGGCGGCCATTTCCATCGTCTATCCCAAAGAAAAGGTGTGAGTCTCATGTTTCTCGCTTCCCCGATCTCCTTCCCCAACCTGGGAATCACCGTGAACCCGTCCCGGGTGGCTTTCACGGTGTTTGGAAAGGACATCTACTGGTATGGCATCATCATTGCCGTGGGCTTCATCCTGGCGGCGGTCTACGCCTGCCGCCGCGCGCCGCAGTTCGGCCTGACGGAGGAGCATGTGCTGGATCTGCTGTTCATCGCGGTGCCCTTCGCCATCGTGTTCGCGCGGCTGTACTACTGCGTCTTTTACTGGGACCTCTACCGGGACAACCCCGTCTCCATCCTCTATATCTGGGAGGGGGGCCTTGCCATCTACGGCGGCGTCATCGGCGCGGTGCTGGGCCTGATGATCTACACGAAATTCAAGAAGATCCCCCCGGGGCCGCTGATGGACCTGGGGGGCCTGGGTCTGCTGATCGGGCAGCTGATCGGCCGCTGGGGCAATTTCGTCAACCGCGAGGCCCACGGCTCGATCACGGACGGCTTCTTCAAAATGGGCCTGGTGAACGCCGCCGGCGAAACGGTGTACTACCATCCCACCTTCCTCTATGAGTCGGTGTGGAATCTCGCGGGCTTCGTGCTGCTGCATTTCTATTCCAGGAAGCGGCGGCGCTACGACGGGGAGATCTTCACCATGTACATCGCCTGGTACGGCCTGGGCCGCAGCTGGATCGAGGGCCTGCGGACGGACAGCCTGTACCTCTTCGGCACGGGCCTGCGGGTGAGCCAGCTGCTGGCGGTGCTCTCATGCCTGGCGGCGGTGAGTCTGCTGGTCTGGAAGCTCTACGTCCGTCCGGCGGACCCGGAGCGGATGCTGGCGCGGCGGATGGAGAAAAAAGTCGAGGCCGCCGTGGAAGCTGCGGGAACAAATTGGAAGGAAAGCTCGTCAGAAGATACGGAAACGGAAAAATAGTTCTTTATTGTTTGGGAAACCGGTGGTATAATAGGTCCATCATAGGTATGCCCCGGAAATCTGGAAAGGAGCGAAAAAATTTATGTCATCCATGTCGTTCAATGAGTGCATCGAGACCATCAAGGACAAAGCCGTCGAGGGCGCGCAGACCGCCGTCCGCAAGACCAAGCAGCTGGCCGGCATTGCCAAGGCCAACCTGGACATCCGCGCCGAGGAGGAGAAGATCAAGAAGGCGCAGATGGAGCTGGGCAAGCTGTACTACAAGGACTACATCGTCGGCGAGGAGCCGGATGCAGCGGAGTACACCCCTTGGTGCGAGAAAATCTCCGAGTCCAAGATCGCCATCGAGGACCTGAAGATCGCCATCGAGGAGCTGCGCGCTGCAGGCGCGAAGTGCGAGGAAGCCTGCGGGGCTGAGGACGTCTGCGAGGCGCCCTGTGAGGAAGAGGATGCACCCGCTGCGTGCTGCTGCGAGGATGCCCCCGCGGAGGAGGATGCCCCCTGCTGCTGCTGCGAGGAAGCTCCCGCGGAGACCGAGGAGGAAACGCCTGAGGCGTGACCGGAAATCGAAAAACGGTATGGCCCTTGGCCATACCGTTTTTTTGCCTATAAGCTCAGCATTCCGCTGAACAGCCGCTCCAGCACCAGGCACACTGCGCCGTACAGCGGCACGCGGTCGCCGAAGGTGGAGCGAAAAAAGCGGAATTTTCTCGAGTCCTTCAGAACGCTGATGCGGTTGAGCGTGCGCTCCATGGAGGTCATGATCTCTTCGGGCATGTGGCACCCAGCATGGCCGAGGATGATGGTGGAGACGTCGATGATGTTGATAAAGCTGTTCAGCGCGTAGGTCAGCTGCTTGGAGCAGCCGTACAGCACCGAATACGCCCGGGATGAGACACGGCAGAACTCCATGGCCTCGGCGAAGGTGGTGAAATGGGTGCAGCACTCCTCGTTGATCTGCCAGAGAATGCTGGTGGCGCTGGCGTACAGCTCCAGGCAGCCGCGGCTGCCGCAGGTGCACTTGGGGCCGTTGTAGTCGATGCTCAGGTGCCCCAGCTCACCGCTGGAGTTGACCAGCTGGTGGTTGGCGATCACCGCCGAGCCGATGCCGTTGTCCACGCCCACATAGAGGAAATCGTCCTCCAGCTGCCCGTGGCCGAAGTACAGCTCCGCCAGTCCCGACGCCTGCATATCGTTGCCTACAAAGACGGGGAAGGGGAACCGCTCCTGCAAATAAGGCCGCAGGGGCATGGAGAGGATGTCAAAAAAGTCGGTGACATAGCGGATGGCGCCGGCCTGCATGTCGATGACGCCCACCGCCGCCAGCCCCATGCCCAATATCCGCCGGGACGTGGACGCAGCCAGCTCGGCGGTCAGCGCGCCCAGCTTCTCCAGGATGGTTTCCTCCGTCTCCTGCCGCTGGAAGGGGACCTTTTTCTCGCACAGGGTCTGCAATGCCAGGTCGGACACCGTGCCATAGAGGAAGTCCTTGGACAGCCACACCCCCAGCACCACCGGCGACTGGGGCGCAAGGACCAGGATTTTCGGGCTGCGTCCCACGCCCTTTTTGTTGTCAGGTGAATCTGCCTCCGTGATGACGCCCATGCTCAGAAGCTCCGAGGTCAGGTTGGTCACGGTCATGGTGGAGAGCTGCGCGATGCGGGCCAGCTTGTGGCGGGTCATGGCGTGGCCGGTGCAGATGTTCTGCAGGATCAGCGAACGGTTGAATTCCTTGACGCCCACCAGGTTCAAACCGGATTTTTTCATAGGACGGCCCCTCCCAAAGCGCCGGGGCGGAAGGGGCGCGGCGCGTCCTGGGCGTAGTCCAGGTACTGAAAGGCGACGCCCTGCTCCTCCAGAACCTCCGAGGCCCAGGTCTGCCGCCATTCCGGCAGCGCGTCCAGGTCGGGGAAGAACTGGTCGGCCCTGGGCCGCAGGAAGGTGCGGGTGATCCGCGCCTGGGCGCAGTAGGGGAGCAGCTGGGCATAGACGCTGGCGCCGCCGATGACCCAGACGTCCTCCAGCCCCGCGCAGCGCGCTGCCAGCGCATCAAGGCTGTGGAGTACCTCGGCCCCGGGGATCTCCAGGGCGCAGTCAGTGGAGAGCACCAGATGGGTGCGGTTGGGCAGGGGACGGCCGCCGGGAAAGGTGAGAAGCGTCTTGCGGCCCAGGATCACGGTCCCGCCGGAGGTCAGAGCGCGAAAACGCCGGAGATCGGCGGAGAGGGACACCAGCAGCCGGTTTTCCAGGCCGATGCCCCAGTCCTCAGTGACGTTGACGATGCAGTTCATAGGCATACCTCACACGGCGACCGGGATCTTCTGGTCGAAGGGGGAGAAGCGATAGTCCGCCAGGGAGAAGCTGTCCACCGTGAAATCATAGAAATTCTCAATGGCTTCGTCCATCCGGAAGGTTGGCGCGTCGTAGGCCGCGTTCTCCAGCAGCCGCTCCACCATGGGCACATGACGGTCGTAGATGTGGCAGTCGGCGATGACGTGGACCAGCTCGCCGGCCCGGAGGCCGGACACCTGGGCCAGCATGTGCACCAGGACGGCGTACTGCACCACGTTCCAGTTGTTGGCGGTGAGCATATCCTGGGAGCGCTGGTTCAAAATGGCGTTGAGGGTGTCCCCGGAGACGTTGAAGGTCATGGAGTAGGCGCAGGGATAGAGGTTCATCGCGTGGAGATCCGCAAAATTGTAGAGATTGGTAAGGATGCGGCGGCTGGCGGGGTGGTTCCGGAGATCGTAGAGCACCCGGTCCACCTGGTCGAACAGCCCCTCGGGATACTGGTGCTTGATGCCCAGCTGATAGCCGTAGGCCTTGCCGATGGTGCCGTCCCCGCCGGCCCAGGCGTCCCAGACGTGGCTTCCCAGGTCGGCGATACGGTTGGACTTTTTCTGCCAGATCCACAAAAGCTCGTCGATGCAGGAACGGAACGCCGTGCGGCGGAGCGTCATGATGGGAAACTCCCGGGAGAGGTCGTAGCGGTTGACCACGCCGAAGAGCTTGACGGTGTGGGCAGGCGCGCCGTCGTCCCAGCGGGGGCGGACGGCCTGGTCGGTGTCCCAGACGCCGCGGGAGAGGATTGCATGGCAGTTTTGGCGGTAGACTTCATCGGCGTAGCTCATGGCGGGGCCTCCTGTAAGGGGTATAGTTCCACTATTATAGCACACCTGCGGGCAAAATGGAACAGGCAGCGGACGTTTTTGAAATTTCGGATCGGGCCGCCAGCGGGAAATGCCGCTTGAATCTTGACTTTCCCCTTGGGGCAGACTAGAATAGTAAAAAACAAACAGTGGAAAAGGAGTTTTTGATCATGAGCGAAGCGTGCTCCGGCAATTGTTCCTCCTGCGGCAGAAGCGACTGCGGCAGCCGCTCCCAGGAGAGCCTGCTGGCCCCGGCCAACGCCGGGTCCCATGTGAAGAAAGTGATCGCCGTGGTGTCCGGCAAGGGCGGCGTGGGCAAATCCACGGTGACAAGCCTGCTGGCCTCGGCCATGGCCAAGGCCGGCCACAGCGTGGGCGTGCTGGACGCCGACATCACGGGTCCCTCGGCACCCAAGGCTTTCGGTGTCACCGAGTGCCGCGAGGCCAGAGAGGAGGGGATCGTACCGGCTCTCAGCGAGGGCGGCGTGCAGGTCATGTCCATCAACCTGCTGCTGGATGACGAGACGGCCCCGGTGCTCTGGCGCGGCCCCATCCTGGGCGGCGCGGTCAAGCAGTTCTGGACCGACGTCATCTGGGGCGACGTGGACTACCTGTTTGTGGATATGCCCCCCGGCACCGGCGACGTGCCGCTGACGGTGTTCCAGTCCCTGCCCATCGACGGCGTGGTCGTGGTGACAACCCCCCAGGACCTGGTGTCCATGATCGTGGCCAAGGCCGTGAACATGGCCCGGATGATGCATGTTCCGGTGCTGGGGTTTGTGGAAAATTACAGCTATTTTGAGTGCCCCGACTGCGGAAAACGCGTGGAGGTCTTTGGCAAGAGCCACCTGGACGCCCTGGCGGCGGAATACGGCGTGCCCATCCTGGCGCGCCTGCCCATCCAGGCGGAGGTCGCCGCGCTGGTGGACCAGGGGCGGATTGAGGAGGCCGACGTACCCGCCCTGGCCGGCGCGGCGGCGGCTGTGGAGCGGCTGTAACGGAGCGGACGCCCCTTGCCGTGCCAGGGGGCGTTTTTCCGGGAAATGAGAAGGAGGAGTATCTGATGGCATCCAATGCGGAGAACGCCGCCGTTCCAGAGTACGGCTACACCCAAAACCGGGAGCTGAGCTGGCTTCGCTTCAACCGCCGCGTGCTGGAGGAGGCCGCGGACGAGACCGTGCCGCTGCTGGAACGGATGAAATACATCTCCATTTTCACCAGCAATCTCGACGAGTTCTTCATGATCCGGGTGGGGAGCCTGTTCGACCTGTCCCTGATGTCCCCGGAGGAGATCGACAACAAGAGCGGCATGACGCCCCGGGAGCAGCTGGAGCGTATTTACGAGGTGATTCCGGGTCTTGTGGAGCTGAAGGACCGGCTCTACGGCCAGGTCAGCGGGCAACTGGAAAAGCTGGATATCTGCGACCTGGGCGGGCGGGAGCAGCGGCCTGAGGAGCGCAAGTACATCAACCAGTATTTCAAGACCAAGGTCCTGCCCATCCTCTCGCCCCAGATCGTGGACAGCCACCACCCCTTTCCGCACCTGGGCAGCAAGGCGCTTTACATCGCGGCGCTCCTGCAGGATAAGAAGGGGAACCACTCCCTGGGCCTGGTCCCAGTGCCGGACGCTCTGCCGCCCTTTGTGACCATGCCCGACCGGCCGTCCCGTTTCATCCGGATGGAGGACGTGATCCTTCAGTGGGCGCCGACGCTGTTCGGCAGCTATAAGGTCCTAAATACCTGCGTCCTCTGCGTCACCCGCAACGCCGACATCGGATACGATGAGGAGAAGTTCGACGATGACGACGCGGATTTCCGCAACCGCATGAGCAAGCTCCTCAAGAAACGCTCGCACCTGTCCATTGTCCGTCTGGAGATCAGCGGCGAGGCGGGCGGCGATTTCCTGAAGCTGCTCAAGCGGCGCATCGACGTGGACGACCACCAGATCTATTTCGACGAGGCGCCGCTGCGGATGAAGTACGTCTTTGCCCTGGAGCGCGCGCTGCCGGAGGAGCTGGCGCGGCCGCTCTACTTCGCGCCCTACGCCCCCCGCTGGCCCGAGGGGCTGGATGAGAAGCGGCCTATGATCGAGCAGATTCAAAAACGCGACCGGCTGCTGTTCTTCCCCTTCGACCGGGTAGACCCGTTTCTCCGCCTGCTCAGCGAGGCCGCGGAGCGGGAGGACGTGGTGTCCATCAAGATCACCATCTACCGCCTGGCCTCCTCCTCCAAGATCGCCCACATCCTCTGCCGCGCCGCGGAGAACGGCAAGGAGGTTACGGTGCTCATGGAGCTGCGCGCCCGCTTCGACGAGGCCAACAACATCTCCTGGTCGCGGCTCCTGGAGGACGCCGGCTGCCGGGTGATCTACGGCGTGGAGGACTTCAAGTGCCACAGCAAGATCTGCCTCATCACCCTGCGGGAGGGCGATCAGCTGCACTACATCACCCAGATCGGCACCGGCAACTACAACGAAAAGACCAACACCCAGTATACCGACCTCAGCTTCATGACCGCCGCCGAGGACATCGGCGCGGACGGAACGGTATTCTTCCAGAACATGATGGTGGGCAATCTGGAGGGCTGCTACGATGAGCTGCTGGTGGCCCCGGTGGGGATCAAGAAGGACCTTTTGAAGCTGATCGACAAGGAGATCGCCAAGGGTCCCGACGGCTATATCTGCATCAAGGCCAACTCCATGACCGAACGGCAGGTGATCGACAAGCTGTCTGAGGCATCCTGTGCCGGCGTGCAGGTGCGCCTGATTCTGCGGAGCATCTGCTGCCTGAGGCCGGGGATTCCGGGCAAAACGGAGAATATTCATGTGACCAGCATCGTGGGCCGCTTCCTGGAGCACGCGCGCATCTACTGCTTCGGACGGGGGGAGAAGGCGAAGCTGTTCATCGCCTCGGCGGACCTGATGACCCGGAATCTCAACCGCCGGGTGGAGATCGCCTGCCCCATCCGGGAGCCGCGTTTGAAGGAGAAGCTGCTGCTGATCCTCAACACGCAGCTGGCGGACAACGTCAAGGCCAGCACCTTGCAGGCGGACGGCTCGTATTTCCGCAAGAGCAGCGCCGCGGTGCGCAATGACAGCCAGCTCTACTTCATGGAGCACACCATCCACCAGCCCGAGCCGCCCGAGGCCCCTGCGCCCAAGGAGGCGGCGCCGGCCAAACGGCTGAAATCGCGGTGGAAGCGGCTGTTCGGCGGAAAATCATAGAATCATAGTCTTTCAGGAGCATCACACCATGGACACCGTGCAGGACGCGCTGGAGCTGGCGGCGATGATCCGGTATGAGGGCGGCGCAGCCTGCGCCGCGGTGGACAAACGGTCGGTGGCGGAGAACTTTGTCATCCTCAGCCGCGGCCTTGCGGGGGAGATTTTGCAGAAATTAACCAATTATCAGGTGAAGCTGGCCATTTACGGCGATTTCTCCCGCTGCACCAGCAAGCCCCTCCAGGATTTCATCCGGGAGTCCAACCGGGGCAGGGACTTTTTCTTTACCGAGGACCCGGGCGAGACGGTGGAACGGCTGGCGAAGGCTGGAATCAGAGCAAAAGCGAGGGCGCGTCCAATGGACGCGTCCTCATTTTGCCGGCCCGCAGGTCTCCAGCGCCTCCTGTAACAGCGCCCGGTACTGCTCAACCACCGACGCCGGATAGAGGATCTGTGCCTTCCCGCCAAAGCCCGCCATCCAGCTCAAAAACATCGGCGAGACCGCGATCTCCGCCGTGAAGGTGAAATGCGACGCTCCGTCCGGCACCAGCATTGAGTCCCGCCCGAACCGGTCGATCACCACCCCGGCCAGGGCGTTGGAAAACCGCATCCGCACCGGCTGCACCTGGCCGCTGTACATGGAAAAGACCGCCCGGGAGTATGCTCCCAGGTCCAGATTCCGGCTCTCCTCAGTCACGGCCCGGGGTGTGCCGGTGATGGTGATGGAGGTCATCTTGTCCACCCGGTAATGGGTGATCCCGTGGCGCGCCGAGTCCGCGATCAGGTAGTAGTTCTCATCCGCCCAGCACAGCGCGTAGGGGCTGGCCTCGTAGAGGCCGGGGCGGTAGCGGCGGTTCTTCTGCCGGTCCCAGTCGAAGTAGCGGAAGGTGATGCGGCTGTTCCGGGCGATGGCCTCGTGGATGCAGTCCACGCTGTAGTAGACACTCTCATTCATGGTCTTGACCCGGCCCGAGACCACCACCTGCCGCCGCAGCTGCGTGGCCTCGTGGCGGCTGGAGAGCTGCTCCAGCTTGGCGATCAGCTCCAGGGACTTTTTCTCCGAGAGGAACCGGGACGACTGCACCGCGTCCACCAGCAGCTTCAGCTCCGGCAGCTCAAATAGCCGCGCGGCCAGATAGTACCCGCCGTGGTTCCCCGGTGTCCGCAGAATCTCCATGCCCAGGTCCTGGAGGCACTGGAGGTCGGCATACACGCTCTTCCGCCCGGCCTGGATGCCGTTTGCCTCCAAGTGGCGGAGGATGCGCTCCATAGGGAGGGGATGGGCCTCGTCGCTCTCCTGCCGCAGCAGCTCCGTCAACAACAGCAGCTTCCTTTTCTGCCCTTCCGACCGCGCCATGGGACCGCCTCCTGAAAAAATCATCTTGCCCTATATTGTAGCACATCCCCTCTGGAAAATCGACAGGAAATATGCTATCATAGCTGGGAAAGAGGGTGTGTGCATGCTGTACGCAGGGTGTCATCTCTCCTCCGCCGGCGGATACGCGGCCATGGGGAGGACGGCGCTGTCCATCGGCGCCAATACGTTTCAGTTTTTTACGCGGAATCCCCGGGGCGGCCGGGCCAGGGCTTTCGACCCGGCGGACGCCCAGGCGCTGAATGATCTGCGGCGCGCCCACGGCTTCGGCCCCATCGTGGCTCACGCGCCCTATACCATCAACCCCTGCTCCAAGGAGCCGCGCACCCGGGAGTTTGCCCGGGAGACCATGGCCGACGACCTCAAGCGCCTGGAGTTTCTGGACGGCTGCTATTATAACTTCCATCCCGGCTCCCATGTGGGCCAGGGCGTGAAGGCCGGCATCGCGGCCATTGCCGCGGCGCTGGACGAGGTGCTGGAGCCAGCGGGGAAAACGGTGGTCCTCCTGGAAACCATGGCCGGCAAGGGCACCGAGGTGGGCGGGCGGCTGGAGGAGCTGCGGGATATCCTGGACGCCGCGGCGCGGACGGAGCGCCTGGGCGTCTGCGTGGATACCTGCCACGTTTCCGACGCCGGCTACGACATCCTGGGCGATCTGGACGGTTTTCTGGCGGAGTTCGACCGCGTGATCGGCCTATCACGCATGCGGGCGCTGCACCTCAACGACAGCAAAAACCTGCCCGGCAGCCGCAAGGACCGCCACGCCTGCCTGGGAGAGGGAACGTTGGGGCTGGAGACCTTCCGCCGCATTGTGAACCACCCGGCCCTGCGGGGCCTGCCCATGGTGCTGGAAACCCCCAACGAGCTGCCGGGCTACGCGGCGGAGATTGCCATGCTCCGCGGATTTTCTGAATAAAGTATAAATTTTCCCGGCGGTCCTTGACGGCCCCGGGCGGTATATGATACCTTTATGTGGAGAGAATGGAAAGGGGATCGGATGCTATGAAACCGGATCAGGAAGGGTACTGGATGCGGCGGCTGCTCAAGGGAATCCTCATTGCGCTGGTGGTGCTGATTTTTATTCTGGTGTTTACCAATCTGGGGGCGTTCTCCGGCGCGGTCAGCGGGCTGATGCAGGTGTTCTCGTCGATTTTGTACGGCTTTTTGTTTGCGTACCTGCTGAATCCGCTGGTGAACTTTGTGGATAAGCGGCTGTGCCCCTTCCTCCAGAAGCGCTGGAAGGGCAGACGGGTCAAGGGCTTCAGCCGGCTAGTGGGGATGCTGTTCGCCTTCGCGGTGGCGGCGCTGCTGATTTACGCCATTGTCAACATGATCGTGCCGCAGGTGGCTGAGAGCATCATGAGCATCGGCGGGAAAATGGAGTCCTACTACCGCAGCGTGGAGACATGGGTGCTGAACATTCTGGAGGATAATCCGGAGTTCAAGGCCTACGCCGACCGGGCGCTGGAGAAGATCTTTGAGTTTCTGGACAACTTCGTGGAGAACGAGCTGCTGGGCAGCGCGCAGAAGATCGTGGTCCAGGTGACGGCCTCGGCCTATGCGGTGGTCCGCGAGGTGATCAACATGGTCATCGGCGTGGTGGTGGCCATCTATGTGCTGTTTTCCAAGGACAAATTCCTGGCCCAGGCCAAGAAGATCCTGGTGGCGGCCTTTGAGCCGGAGACCACCGACCGCCTGATGGAGCACGGCCGGCAGATCGACCGTATTTTCAACGGCTTCATCATCGGCAAGCTCATCGATTCGTTGATTATTGGTATCCTCTGCTACATCGGCATCAGCATTCTGCGGATGCCCTATACGGTGCTGGTCGCCACCATCGTGGGCCTTACCAATATCATTCCCTATTTTGGCCCCATTCTGGGCGCGGTGCCCTGCGCGGTGCTGATTTTGCTGGAGGACCCGCTCAAATGCTTCTATTTCGTGATTTTCATCCTGGTTTTGCAGCAGATCGACGGCAATATCATCGGGCCGCGCATCCTGGGCAGTAATCTGGGAATTTCCAGCTTTTGGATTCTGGTGTCCATCAGCGTCGGCGGCGGGCTGTTCGGTTTCATGGGCCTGCTGCTGGGTGTGCCGGTGTTCTGCGTGCTCTACATGCTTGTCAGCGACGCGGTGAACCGCCGCCTGCGGCGCAAGGGGATGCGCACGGATACGGACGCCTATTTTGCCATCCAGTCGGTGGACGATCTGAGCTATCATGAGCCGCCGGCGCCGCCGCCCGCGGCGGAGGCGACTGAGCCGCCGGCAGGACCGTCGGAATAACGGCCGCGGATGCGGCCTTGTGGAGGGCTGCGCCCCGCGTTGGAGCGTTCCAATGCGGGGCGCGGTCCGTTGGGAAGGAGAAAGCTATGGCAACGCTTCGCGTGAATCTTCAGGAGAGAAGCTATGAGATCGTCAATCGCCCCGGCGCGCTGGGCCAGTGCGGCGCGCTGGCGGCGCAGGTGCTGCGGGGCCGTCTGGCCTGCGTGGTCAGCGACAGCCGCGTGGCGCCGTTGTACGCGGACACGGTGCTGGAGAGCCTGCGCGGCGCCGGCTTGGAACCGTTTTTGCTGACTGTTTCCGCCGGGGAGCAGAGCAAGTGCCCCGCGCAGCTGGCACAGCTGTGGGAGCAGATGGCTGCCCACGGTATGACCAGGTCCGATACTGTGTTCGCCCTGGGCGGCGGTGTGGTGGGCGATCTGGCGGGCTTTGCGGCGGCGACCATGCTACGGGGGGTGGATCTGGTACAGCTACCCACGACGCTGCTGGCTCAGGTGGACTCCTCGGTGGGCGGCAAGGTGGCGGTGGACCTCCGGGCGGGGAAGAACCTGGCTGGTTGCTTCTATCAGCCGAAGCTGGTGGTCATGGACCCGGAGACGCTGAATACCCTGCCGGACCGCGTCTTTGCCGACGGTATGGCTGAGGTAGTGAAGTACGGCTGTATCTGGGACGAGGCCCTCTTCGCCCGTCTGGAGGCCCTGCCGGACCGGGCGGCGGTCACGGCGGTGGTGGAGGAGATCACCACAGCCTGCTGTGACATCAAGCGGCAGGTGGTGGAGCAGGATGAGCACGATTTGGGGTTGCGGATGCTGCTGAATTTCGGCCATACCATGGGCCACGTCTATGAAAAGGCATACCGCTACGAGACCTACACCCACGGCGAGGCCGTGGCCGCAGGCATGGTGGACGCCGCCCGCCTGGGCGAGCTGCTGGGCCATACCCCATCCGGGACTGCGGAACGCATCGCGGCGCTGGTCCGGCGGCACGGCCTTCCCGCTGCCATCCATGCCGGCCGGGCAGATGTGGAGGCCGCGTTGCGGCTGGACAAGAAGAATCTGGAGGGGGCGCTCCACTTCGTATTCCTGGAGCGCCTGGGCCGCGCCAGGACCGAGCGCGTCGCCCGAGAGACCATTCTGGCCCACTGGAGGGACGGCGCATGGACCTGATCCTGAAGCCCGCCCGCCTGACGGGGGCAGTGATGCCGCCGCCATCCAAGTCCCAGGCCCACCGTCTGCTGATCGCCGCGGCGCTGTCCGACGGCGTCAGTGAGATTGAGGGCGTCTCGGACTCCCAGGATATGGAGGCCACCATCCGCTGCATGCGGGCGCTGGGGGCGGAATTCCGCCGCCGGGCGGGGGGCGTGAGCGTAACCGGCCTGTTTTGCGGCGGCGCGCCGCGCTGTGAGGCGTTGCCGCGGCTGGACTGCGGGGAGTCCGGCTCGACGCTGCGGTTTTTGATCCCCGTGGCCTTGGCTGTGGCAGGGGGCGGCGTGTTTATGGGCCGGGGACGGCTGATGGAGCGGCCGCAGACGGCGTATGCGGCGCTGTTTCGGGAAAAGGGCATTGCGTTTTCCCTGGAGGACAGCGTCCTGACTGTCCGCGGTGTGCTGCGCCCCGGGGACTACCGTCTGCCCGGAAACGTGTCCAGCCAGTTCTTTACGGGCCTTTTGTACGCCCTTCCGCTTTTGAACGGTCTCTCCCGCCTGGAGAGCACCACGGAGCTGGAGTCGGCGGGGTATCTGGATATGACGCTGGAGGCCCTGCACGGGGCCGGGATCACCGCGGCGCGGACGGGCAATGCCTTTTTTGTAATGCCGGGGCACTATCGGTCTGGACGCTGGGCCGTGGAGGCCGACTGGTCCCAGGCGGCGTTCTTCTGCGTGGCCAACGGCATCGGAAATGCAATCCAAATTCTGGGCCTGAACCCGGATTCTGCCCAGGGCGACCGGGTGATAGAGAGTTATGTCAATCAAATGCGTGCTTCCGGCCCGGTGACGCTGGATGTGCGCCAATGTCCGGACCTGGCCCCGGCGCTGGCCCTACAGGCGGCGCTGCGGGCGGGGGAGATCACCCGGATCGTAGGCGCGGCCCGCCTGCGCATCAAGGAGAGCGACCGGCTGGCCACTGTGACTGCGGCGCTGTCCGCCCTGGGCGCGCAGATCGCCGAGGGACCGGAGAGCCTGGAAATCCATGGCGTTTCGGCCTTTCACGGCGGCGAGGCGCACAGCGGCAACGACCACCGCATCGCCATGATGACCGCCATGGCAGCTACCCGCGCAGACGGCCCGGTGATCCTGCGGGATGCCGGGTGCGTTGCCAAGTCCTACCCGGATTTCTGGCAGGTCTATGGGCGCCTGGGCGGCAAGTTTGAAGAAATCAAGGAGTAACGCCATGCGATATACGATTTTCGGAGAGTCCCACGGCCCAGCCATCGGCGTGGTGCTGGAGGACGTGCCGCCTGGACTGCGGCTGGACCTGGAGGCCGTGGAGCGGGAGCTGCGCCGCCGCGCGCCTGGACAGAACCAGCTGTCTACCCCCCGCAGGGAGGCGGACGCGGTCAAAATTCTCTCCGGCCTCTTTGAGGGCCGTACCTGCGGCACGCCGCTGTGCGCTGTGATCGAGAACACTGACACCCGTTCCGGCGACTACCAAAACGACCTGCCCCGGCCTGGCCACGCCGACTATACCGGTCATGTCCGCTATGAGGGCTGCAACGACTACCGCGGCGGCGGGCACTTCTCGGGCCGTCTGACGGCGCCGCTGGTGTTCGCCGGGGCGGTGGCCAAGCAGGAGCTGGCCAGGCAGGGCGTCTTTGTGGGCGCGCACATCCGCGCTGTTGCCGGGGTGGAAGACACGCCCTTTGACGGCATCCATGAAACCAGAGAGCTCTTCGAGATGCTGGCGGCGAAGCCCTTTCCCACCGTTTCCGACGAGGCCGGGGCGCGGATGCGCAGGGCGATCTTCGCGGCCAAGGAGGATTGCGACAGCGTGGGTGGCGTCATTGAGTGCTGCGCTGTGGGCCTTCCGGCAGGGCTGGGGAGTCCTGACTTTGGGCAGAATGTGGAAGGGATCGTCTCCCAGCACCTTTTCGCGGTGCCGGCGGTGAAAGCGGTGGCCTTTGGCGCGGGCTTTGGCTTTGCCGGGATGCGGGGCAGCGCGGCCAACGACCCCTTCTGCCTCCGGGACGGCAAAATCGCCACCGAGACCAACCACACCGGCGGTGTCAACGGCGGCATCACCAACGGGATGCCCCTGTGGTTTTCCGTGGCTGTGCGGCCCACGCCGTCCATCTCGAGGCTGCAGCGGACCGTCTCCCTCTCCCGGCTGGAGCCGGCGGAGCTGGTGGTCCGCGGGCGGCACGATCCGTGCATTGTGCACCGGGCGGTGCCGGTGATCGAGGCGGCCTGCGCTTTGGCCCTTTGCCGGCTGATGCGGCGATAGGAGGAGAGACCATGGATGAATTACAGCAATATCGGGCGCACATCGATGAGATCGACCGCCAGCTGGCGGCGCTGTTCGTCGAGCGCATGACGGTCTGCCGCCAGGTGGGGGCCTACAAGCAGTCCCGGGGCCTTCCGGTCCTGGACGCCCAGCGGGAGCGGCAGGTTCTGGACGCCAAGGCGGCACTGATCGGCGAGGCGGAGCTGCGCCCGCTGGCTCAGGCCATGTTTGAGACCATCATGGCCGGCAGCCGCGCCCTCCAGGCGCGTATGGTAGGGGAGGCAGACCCGGAAAAGATCAGAGAGCTGGCGGCGTTTGAGGCTATGCGCGCCTTTCAGGGCGAGCCGCCGCGGCAGCAGCGTGTGCTCTACCAGGGCCAGCCCGGGGCGTACTGCGAGGAGGCGGCCATGGGCTTTTTCGGCCCGGACTGCGACCGGATGAACCTCAAGACCTGGGACGGCGTGTTCCGCGGCGTGAAGGAGGGCTTCGGTGACTATGGGGTGGTGCCCATTGAGAACAGCTCCACCGGCTCTATCAGCGACGTGTACGACCTTCTGGGCCAGTTTGGCTGCTACATCGTGGGTGAGCAGGTGGTGCCGGTGGCCCACTGCCTCCTGGCTCTGCCGGACTCGGATATGGATGCCGTCACCGACGTCTACACCCATGAGCAGGGCTTCCGCCAGTGCGCCTCCTTCCTGCGGGACTACCCCAAGTGGACGCAGCACGAGTGGACCAACACGGCCCTGGCGGCGAAGTTCGTGGCCGAGTCCGGCGACCGGACCAAGGCCGCCATCGCCAGCCGCCGCGCGGCGGAGCTGTACGGCCTCCAGATTTTGCAAACCAATATCAACCAGAACCGGCACAATTTCACCCGCTTCATCGTGGTGGCGGCCCAGCCCCGCTTCCCGGCGGAGGCTGACAAGGTCAGCGTCCGCTTCCATGTGCCGCATACCCAGGGGAGCCTCAGCCGCATTTTGCAGATTTTGGCCCGGGCCGGACTGAATCTGGAAAAGCTGGAGTCCCGCCCAGTGCCGGAGGAGAACTGGAAATACGATTTTTACGCCGATTTCACCGGCAATCTCCGCCAGGCGGGCATGGAGCTGGTGATCCGTGAGCTGATCGACGCCGCTCTCAGCTTCCGGGTGTTGGGGAACTACAAGGCGGCAGTTCTATGAGGAGTATCATTCTGACCGGCATGATGGGCTGCGGAAAGTCCACCTGCGGCCGGTGTCTTTCGGAACGGCTGGGCCGGGAGCTGGTGGACACCGACGCGGTGATCGTTCGGCAGGCTGGCAAGTCCATCTCCGATATTTTTGCCCAGGAGGGAGAGGCGGCGTTCCGCGACCTGGAGACGGCGGTCTGCCGGGAGTTGGCGGGGCGGGACGAGCTGGTGGTGGCCGCCGGCGGCGGGCTGGTGCTGCGGCGGGAGAATGTGGAGCTTTTGAAGCGGCGGGGCGTGGTGGTGTTTCTGAACCGTCCTGCGGCGGAGATTTTCGACTCCACTTCCATGGCTGGCCGGCCCTTGGCCCAGAACGGCAGGGCGGCGTTTTTGGAGACCTTCGCCGCTCGTGAGCCGGTCTATCGGGCCGCGGCCGACGTGATTGTGGAGGAATTCGCCACGGTGTCCGACACGGTGCGGACGCTGCTGGCGCAGCTGGCGCGTATGGAGGGCGTATTATGAAGTTTTTGATCATCAACGGACCGAATCTCAACCTGCTGGGCAGCCGTGAGCCGGACATCTACGGCCAAACCGGCTACGAGGCCCTGTGCCAGTCGCTGCGGGAGACCGCCGCGTCCCTGGACTCCGAGGCCGAGTGCTTCCAGTCCAACCACGAGGGGGCCATCATTGATGCCATCCACGGCGCGCCGGGCCGCTTTGACGCCATTATCCTCAATCCCGGCGCGTTTACCCACTACAGCTACGCCATTCTCGATGCACTCAAGGCCGTGGACGTGCCCTGCGTGGAGGTCCATATCTCCAACGTCCACCAGCGCGAAGAGTTCCGTCACCGTTCGGTGACCGCCCCTGCCTGCGTGGGTCAGATCTGCGGGCTGGGGACCTATGGCTATACCGCAGCCATGCGGTATTTCCGGGAGGCGCGCCATGGCGGATAAGAAGCGGCTGGCGGTGATCGGCGATCCCATCGCCCACAGTCTTTCGCCGCGGCTCCACAACGCCATGGCCGCGGCGCTGGGCCTGCCGTATGCCTACGAGGCGGTGCGGGTGGCGGCGGACGGCCTGCCGGCGTGGTTGGACCGGGTCCGGCGGGAGGGCTGGGCCGGCTTCAACGCCACCATGCCCCACAAGCTGCACCTGATCCCCCTGCTGGACCGCATGACGGACCAGGCGGTGTACTTCGGTGCGGTGAACACCGTCCGGAACGACGGCGGCGTCCTCACCGGCCACAACACCGACGGCGACGGCTTTGCCCGGATGCTGGCGGAGCATGGTCTGGGCTTTGCCGGCGCCCATGTGACGCTCCTGGGAGCCGGCGGCGCGGCGGGAGCCATCGCCCGGAAGGCCCTCCAGGACGGCGCGGCCCGGATCACGGTCCACAACCGCACTGTCTCCCGGGCGGCGGCGCTTTGTGAGGCCGATCTGGCCCGCATGACTGCCGCCGGGCTGGACGCGCCGGTGGCGGCTGATACCAATCTTCTCATCAACACCCTCCCCGTGGGCAGCGGGCTGGAGTGCGGCTTTGTGTCCGCCCTGGGGCGGGACTGCGCGGTGGTGGACATCCTCTACGCGCCGCCCAGGACGCCGCTGCTGCTGGCGGCGGAGGAACGGGGGCTTCTGGCGGTCAACGGTCTGGGGATGCTGATCCATCAGGCGATTCTGGCGTTCGAGTTCTTCACCGGCGCGGCGGTGGACGCCACGGCCATGGCCCCGGTGCTCTACCGGGCGGCGGGGGAGGGTGGAGGATGAGCGCTGCCGCGAATTTCCTGGACAATCTCCAGTTTGCCAGCCTGTACGGCGCGGTTTTGCGCTTTGCCTTTCCGGTCCTGGCGCTGATCCTCCTGGGCCGGTGCGCCAAGTCGCTCCTGACCTTCAAGAAGGAGCCGGAGGTTTGGGGCTGGTTGACGCTGCCCTCGGGGGACCGTCTGCCGGTGACTCACTGGGAAAATCTTATCGGCCGGGGCAAGCACTGCGACCTGATGGTGGAATACCCCACCATCTCCCGCAGCCACGCAGTGCTGACCCGCTATGACGACGGCAGCTGGACCATCGGCGACGTGGGTTCCAAGGGCGGCGTGGAGGTCAACGGCGTGCCGGTCTCCATCCACGCGCTGGAGTACGGCGACAGCTTTGCTCTGGGCGGCGTGGCCTTTTCCCTGGTGCCCATCACGCCGGAGGAGGCCTCCATCCAGCGCTCCACCCGCACCCGTGCAGGTCGGGAGATCCGACCGGCGGTGACGCTGTTCTATCTGACGCTGTTTCAGGTGCTCACCACCCTCCAGCTCCTTCTGAACGTGGATGAGGCAGCCATCGACGCGGTGCTCTTCGGCTTCGTGGGTCTCATGGCCGTGGAGTGGGTGCTGTTCTGGGCCATGCGGGCTTTCCGCCGGACGGGCTACGAGGTGGAGACCATAGCGTTTTTCCTCTCCACCGTGGGTTTGGCGGTGGTGGCGTCGTCGGACCCGGGGGAGATCAAAAAGCAGTTTCTCTGCCTGGTGCTGGGCCTCGTGGTCTTTTTGGCGGCGGGCTGGTCCCTGCGGGACCTGGAACGGGCCAAGAAGTTCCGTTATCTGGCGGCTGCCGGCGGTCTGGGTCTGCTGGCGGTCAATCTGGTGTTCGGCACGGAGCTGTACGGCGCGAAAAACTGGATTTTCATCGGCGGCATGTCCTTCCAGCCCTCGGAGCTGGTGAAGGTCTGCTTCGTCTTTGTGGGCGCGTCCACACTGGACCGGCTGGTGGCGAAGCGGAACCTCTTTTTGTTCGTGGTCTATTCCGCGGCCATCTGCGGCTGTCTGGCGCTGATGAATGACTTCGGCACTGCCTTGATTTTCTTCGTGGCCTTCCTGGTTATCGCGTACCTGCGCTCGGGCGATTTTGCCACCCTGGCGCTGATCTGCACCGGCACCGGCATCGCCGGCGTTCTGGCGCTGCGCTTCCGGCCCTATGTTCTGCGGCGCTTTGCCTCCTGGCGGCACATTTGGGCGGACCCCCTGGGTGCCGGCTTCCAGCAGACCCGGGCGCTGATGTGTCTGGCCTCGGGGGGGCTGTTGGGCATGGGCGTGGGCCGCGGGTGGCTCAGGTATGTGGCTGCGGCGGATACGGACCTGGTCTTTGCCTTTGTGGCGGAGGAGTGGGGGCTGATTGTGGCGATTCTGCTGGTGCTGGCAGTGGTGTGTCTGAGTGTCTTTGTGGTGCGCTCGGCCCCGGTGGGGCGCAGCAGCTTTTATACCATTGGCGCGTGCGCGGCGGTGAGCATGCTGATGATCCAGGTGGTGCTCAACGTGTTCGGCACACTGGATTTCCTGCCGCTGACCGGCGTGACGTTCCCGTTTGTCTCCAACGGCGGCTCCAGCATGATCTCCTCCTGGGGGCTTCTGGCGTTTGTCAAGGCATGTGACACCCGGCAGAACGCCAGCTTTGCCATTAAACTGCCCAGCCGCAGGGAGGAGGAAAATGCCCTATGAAAAAGATCGCGGGCCGCGCCCTTGCGACCCTGGTGCTGGCGGGCGTGCTGGTACTGGGAACGGTGGGATTCTTCATCCAATATCTGGTGCAGGGCGGCGACTGGGCTGTGTTTCCCGGCAGTCCGCACGTGTATTCCGGCGGCAATCTCAGCAGCGGCGTCATCACCGACCGCGCCGGTGTTGTGCTGCTGGACAGCACCGATGGGCGCGATTATGCGGAGGACCCGGCGGTCCGCCGCGCCATGCTGCACATTTTGGGTGATCGGGAGGGCTTTATTGCCGCGCCGCTGTTCTCCCGCTACGCCGACGCGCTGGTGGGCTACGATTTTCTCAGCGGCGCATACAGCATCTCCGGCAAGGTGAGCCAGGGCCGTCTCACCCTCAGCAGCCGGGTGCAGACTGCGGCGCTGGAGGCGCTGGCCGGCCGGCCGGGGGCGGTGGGGGTGTACAACTACCGCACCGGCGAGCTGCTGTGCGCGGCCTCGTCGCCTACCTATGATCCCGACGCGGTACCGGACATCGCGGGGGACACCACCGGGGCCTACCAGGGGGTGTACGTCAACCGGTTTTTCAACGCCACCTTTGTGCCCGGCTCCATTTTCAAGCTGGTGACGGCGGCGGCGGCCTTGGAGAACATTCCGGACCTGGAGCAGCGGACGTTCCAATGTGACGGCGCGTGCCAGGTGGAGGGCGACACCATCACCTGCAACGGCGTGCATGGGAGCATCAGCTTCCAGACGGCGCTTGCCAAGTCCTGCAACGTGGTATTCGGCCAGCTGGCTGTGGAGCTGGGGCCGGAGGCGCTGACGGCGTATGCTGAGAAGCTGGGGGTGACGGCGCGCTTTTCCGTGGACGGCTACGAGACAGCGGCGGGGCATTTTGACCTGAGCGAGGCGGAAAACTCGGAGGTGGCCTGGGCTGGGATCGGGCAGTACACGGACCTTATCAACCCCTGCGGCTATCTGCGGCTGATGGGCGTGATCGCCGGCGGCGGCAAGGCGGCGGAGCCGTACCTGATGGAAAGGATCGACGGGAAGAAGCTGACGGCGTCCTACCGTGTGACGGAGCGGCAGACGGAGCAGCTGCTGGAGCCGGCGACCTGCGCGCGTTTGGCGGAGCTGATGCGCAATAACGTGGTCAGCGTGTACGGCGTGTGGAATTTCCCGGACCTGTACGTCTGCGCCAAATCCGGCACGGCAGAGATCGGCGGCGGCGTCACGCCTCACGCGACCTTTGCCGGATTCATCCAGGACCCGGAATACCCCCTGGCCTTCATCGTGGTGGTGGAGAACGCCGGCGCCGGCAGCGACGTCTGCGCCGGGATTGCCGGGCGGGTCCTCAGCGAATGTGTGAGCGTGCTGGACAGCGAATAAGCCTCGAAATCAGAAAAGGTCTCAACAGAAATGTCTGTTGAGACCTTTTTATATATGACACATTTTACAAATAAGTATACTTTTCTAACAATAACTTAACTGCTGGAGGAGAAGAATGATGGAAAACGCGACTGAGTTTAGAAATGAGCAGGTTCAGTCGACGAGGCCGGTTGGTCAGTTGCAAACGAATAGGGGGTTAGTCAAGTATATCTTATTGACGATCGTAACATTCGGGATATATCACCTGGTATTTATGTCATCAATTTCCAATGATATCAATATTGTTGCCTGTCGTTATGATGGAAGAAAAACAATGCACTATTGCTTGCTGGCTTTTGTAATAGGTCCCCTTACACTCGGTATAGGTTATTTCGTATGGTATCATAAAATTTCCAATCGCATTGGTAAAGAAATACAACGCCGCAATGTCGACTATAAATTCAGCGCAGCTGATTTTTGGCTTTGGAATGTATTGGGCGTTTTGATCCTTGTTGGACCTTGGGTGTATATTTATAAGCTGGCAAAAGCGATGAATTGCTTAAATGCGACATATAACGTAACAGGTTGAAAATTGCACAGTAAGAGGCCCCACACCAACGGTGTGGGGCCTCTCCTTATGAAAGACTTAGTTCTCGTACAGAGCCTTCAGCTTCATCAAGTGCTCGTAGCGCTCCTTGGCGTTCTCCTCGCTCTTGGCAAAGAGCTCGGTGGCACGGTCGGGGAAGCTGCGAGTGAGGGAAGAATAGCGTGCCTCATTCATCAGGAACTCCTGATAGCCGCCGGCGGGCGCCTTGGAGTCCAGCGAGAACGGATTCTTGCCCTCGGCCTTGAGCGCCGGGTTGTAGCGGAACATATTCCAGTAGCCGCAGTCTACCGCGCGCTTCATTTCCTTCTGGCAGTTCTGCATACCGCCCTTGATGGAGTGCATCTCGCAGGGCGCGTAGCCGATGATCAGGGACGGGCCGGGATACGCCTCGGCCTCGGCAATGGCCTTGAGGGTCTGGGCGGGATCCGCGCCCATAGCCACCTGGGCCACGTACACATAGCCATAGGACATGGCGATCTCCGCCAGGGACTTGGCCTTGATATCCTTGCCGGCCGCGGCGAACTGCGCCACCTGGCCGATGTTGGACGCCTTGGAGGCCTGACCGCCGGTATTGGAGTAGACCTCAGTGTCAAACACGAAGATGTTGACGTCGCGGCCGGAGGCCAGCACGTGGTCTACGCCGCCGAAGCCGAGGTCATAGGCCCAGCCGTCGCCGCCGAAGATCCAGATGGACTTCTTGGACAGGTATTCCTTATCCTTCAGAATGGCCGCGCCCAGCTTGCAGGCATCGCAGTCGCAGTGGGCTGCGCCGGCTTCCTTCAGCTCCTTGGCGTGCGCCTGGAACTTGGGCAGGTCCGCGCCGAAGACCTTTTCGGCCTCAGGGCTTCCGGTGAAAGCGACGATATCGTCCACGCTCAGGACGCTCTCCTCCAGCAGGACAACATATTCACGGGTGGCCTCGGCGTTGGCCGGGCCGTCTTCCATGGTGTCCAGCCACTTCTGGGCGGCGTCCTTCAAAGGCTGATAGGCGTGCGGCACCGCGATCAGCTCACGGGTCAGGCCCGCCAGACGGTTGCGGATGGCCTCCTGACCCAGGAGCATACCGAAGCCGTGCTCAGCGTTGTCCTCGAAGAGGGAGTTGGACCAGGCGGGGCCGCGGCCTTCCTTGTTGGTGCAGTAGGGGGACGTCGCGGCCGGACCGCCCCAGATGGACGAGCATCCGGTGGCGTTGGAGATATACATCCGGTCGCCGAACAGCTGGGTCACCAGGCGCGCGTAGCTGGTCTCGGCGCAGCCGGCACAGGAGCCGGAGAACTCCAGCATCGGCTGGAGGAACTGGGACTCCTTGACATTCTTGCTGCTGCCCATCTCGGGCTTGTCGGATACCTTGGCGACCATATAGTCGAACACAGCCTGCTGATCGGCCTGGCTCTCCTGCGGGACCATGGCGATGGCCAGCTCCTCGGGCTTGGCCTTGGGGTTGTCCTTGAGGACCTTGGTGTCCACCGGGCAGACGCTGACGCAGACGCCGCAGCCCATGCAGTCCAGCGGCGAGACAGCCATGGTGAAGGAGTAGAGGCCCTTGCCCTTGCCGGCCTTGACCGGGACGATCTTCGCCGCGGCGGGGGCGCTCTTGGCCTCCTCCTCGGTGAGGGCGAAGGGACGGACGGTGGCGTGAGGGCAGACATAGGCGCAGGTGTTGCACTGGATGCACTTGTTGGGGTTCCATACCGGGACCATCACGGCCACGCCGCGCTTCTCGTAGGCGGAAGCGCCCTGCTCGAACTGGCCGTCCACATGATCCATGAACACGGATACCGGCAGGCTGTCGCCGTCCATCTTGCCCACGGGGATGGTGATGTCCTTGACCATCTTGACCAGCGCCGGCTTGCCCTCCAGGCAATGCTCCACGGGCGCGTCAGAGGCGTCGGCCCAGTCGGCGGGCACGTCAATCTTGGTGAACGCGGTGGCGCCGGCGTCGATGGCCTTCCAGTTGGTCTCCACCACGTCCATGCCCTTCTTGAGGTAGGACTTCTTGGCGGCGTCCTTCATGTACTGGATGGCGTTCTCCTGGGGCATGACCTTGGCCAGGGTGAAGAACGCGGACTGGAGGATGGTGTTGGTGCGCTTGCCCATGCCGATCTGCTGGGCCAGGTCAATGGCGTTGATGGTGTAGAGCTGGATGTTGTTCTTGGCGATATAGCGCTTGGTCTCGGCGTTGAGGTGGTGGTTCAGCTCGTCAAAGCTCCACTGGCAGTTGATCATGAACACACCGCCGGGCTTGACGTCGTTGACCATCTTATAGCCCTTGACGATGTAGGAGGGGTTGTGGCAGGCGACGAAGTCGGCCTTGTTGATATAGTACTGCGCGCGGATGGGATGGTCGCCGAAGCGCAGGTGGCTGATGGTGACGCCGCCGGTCTTCTTGGAGTCGTACTGGAAGTAGGCCTGGACGTACTTGTCGGTGTGGTCGCCGATGATCTTGATGGAGTTCTTGTTGGCGCCCACGGTGCCATCGCCGCCGAGGCCCCAGAACTTGCACTCGATGGTGCCCTCCGCCGCGGTGTTGGGGGCGGGGACCTCGGGCAGGCTCAGGCTGGTGACGTCGTCGATGATGCCGATGGTGAACTGACGCTTGGGAGCGGCGCTGTTCAGCTCGTTATAGACCGCAAAGACGGAAGAAGGCGGCGTATCCTTGGAGCCGAGGCCGTAGCGGCCGCCGATGATGGTAGCCTCGCGGCCGGCGTTGGCAAAGGCGGTGACCACGTCCAGATAGAGCGGCTCGCCCAGAGCGCCGGGCTCCTTGGTGCGGTCCAGGACGGCGATCTTGGTGGCGGTGGCGGGGATGGCGGCGAGGAGCTTGTCCGCGCGGAACGGACGGTACAGGCGGACCTTTACCAGGCCGACCTTCTCGCCGTGGGCGTTCATGTAGTCG